>JAJBVE010000055.1 GCA_020859995.1 Clostridiales bacterium | reverse complement strand
TTTGGAAAAAATCAAGAATTTGTATAGACTTCAGCTTTTTATTCTTTAGCGCTGCATTGTATCTGCGTTTGTTTCACCACATTATATGTGTCTGGAAATTCCATTCCAGTATCGCCAAATATCACTACGAAGCTTCCAATTGGAAGAACCTTCTTTACTAAATCAAGCAATACCGCGCTATCTTTTCCGCCAGAAAATGCAACATGAAAAATATCTAACTTGTGCTTGAACTTTTCGTATTCCTTAACAATTTTCTTGACTGTTGTGTCTTCGACAATTTCCATAATGTCTTTGTTCATGGTGCACATTGCAGATATGTCAATTGGTCGAAGAATATAGCCATCTTCTTTGGCATAGAAAACATGTCCATCATCTTTGTAAAGTGGCTGCAATTCGGGAGCAGTGTACAAATTGCCACCTTTTGTCTTAGCAATCTGGATATTCCGATACCAGTAAACATTAGATTCTGCCCACATATAAGGTATATTCGATTGTTTATCATATTCCCAATAGTTACCAAAACCCAACAAGTCCATTTCGGGTGCATAAACAGGTCTTGGTTCTTTTGAAAAATTTGTGGGTGTAGAGTTCAGGACAATTCCGCCGCTTTCAGTATCATATGTATATGAGTACACTAGAATCATTCCTCCTCTCTAATTTTTGCTGCCTTCTCTGTAATCTCTGGAAGGTTTGAAAGTTTTCTCTTTGCAGAAAAACCATTTTCAAACAAAAAACCGCCAACTGCTTCTGTCGTTAATGGTATGCCGGATTTCGCTACTGCATCACAAAGCATGTCTGTATAGTTCATATTAAAAGATTTAGCAACAATAATTCCCGCATTTTTATCATTATAGTTCAACACACACAGGCGATATTTTTTGCTAAAGCGATAGCAAAAGCTTTCCAGTAAATAGTGATTCCAGGTTTTTCCGCAAGACGGAAACAATCCAAATGTTGTAACTCCTTTAATTGGTATAAATTGCTCTCCAATTATATCTTGTAATTCTTCATCTATTAAATCTACATCAAACTGCACTTGCGAATCGGAGACGAAATTCTCTTTATCTGTACGAATCATAGTGTCATACAAAGCAATAAATGAATTCTGTCGATTTTGAGTCCCAACTAATTCAACCGCTTTATTCATAACTTCTGCCATCGTGCATGACAGTCGATTTTGGCAGTACCTTTTTAAGAGAACAACGATATCTATTTTTTCATCATTACAAGTAAGAATCTTTCCGTTCAGCTGATATTTTGGCTTTAAAACAGCAATATAAACAGCAGAATAAAGAGCTGTAATGGAAAGTTCATAATTTTCTTCCGGGATAGTTCCAAAAGGTAAATCAGTAATGGAAACATATCCATTTTCGCAACATTCATTAGCGACATAAGCACGGATTGTTGCCAACTCATTTTCACTTATTACAAAATGCTCCATTACAAAATATTTGCCTTCACTAATCCACACGAAATCATCACATGCTGATAAACTCCATGCGATTTTGTCATTTGGAATATATGGTAATTTTTCGCATAAATCAGATAGCCAAACAACGGACTCTGTTTTGCTGACCCGATGAATTTCTGAAACCACAGCCTCGTGCTCGGTTTTCTTTTCTTTAAATGTTATAATGTTTTGCCCACAATAAAAATCAGAGCAATTTCTGCAAAGAACCTCTTTTATCATTTCGGGGGATAAAAGATAATGTTCCTCTAGCCACTCGGAATTAATATCCATAAATGGCTCTAAAAAGATTACATGTGATCCGCCATCAAAAATAGCGCTTACTAAACTCAAGAGTCCTGACTGGGTGTCCTTGTCAAACGAATAAATTTTTCCATCAATCAACATCCCTGCAGTAGAGATTTCTCTACTTAATTCCTCATCAGAGACCGGTAGAGAAATCATATCCCTCTCAGCGTAGTTTCGAAAGCGCATCATTTCGATTGGAGAATTCATCCTGAATCCGTAGGAATAATGTTTTTCCAGAACCCTCCTTACTGGTTCGGTGTATTTAGGAAGCCACTTATGTGAAGGATGTTCACCATCAATCAACGTATTTTCCGTAGTCTTCTTATCTCGTTTGTGGTATATAATCATAAGCGAAGAATGCGGAATGCCATATATATCCAAAAGTACTCTGATTTTCCTTACTATATCGGAAGCACTTAAGTTGGTTTCAACCGCCAAGCCATTATTGAGAATACATGGCGCTGTCATTTGCAGTGACTCGTCAGAATTAAGAAAGTCTATTCGTGTCGCTCCACTGATGTTCTTCCCAACTAGTGACTTTAACAATTCCGAATCTCTTCTGCATAATTCATTCAAAACGTTGACATACAGTTTCGTCCAATTTTTTACAGGCACAGCATCCAAACCTTCAAATTTGAAATAATCCGGTCTTGTATAAGCAAAGCCTGTTGGTTTGGTAAAATTCACTTGCAAATTTGACTCTTCATTTTCTTGGGGCATCGCCGAGAGAAAGGCTTCATCACATGTATTCTCTCGTGATAAATACTCCAAAAAAGCATTAACAGCATAAACATACTTTCGCAGCTGTTTTGCCGAATGGATATGTAAAATCCTGTTTTCTTTTAAAGTAACAAGCGCCCGATTAACTTCCTCCTTAGAATTACTCTTTAAAATAGGTGCCTTTATCACGCCTGACTTAAGAAGAAAAACGCTTACTATATTAATCTGTTGAATAATCTCATTCGCAAAAGAAATATACTTTTCTTGTTCCTCAAGCCAAGAGGCAAATGTTTCTACTTTTGTTTTGTGAAAATTTGAGTTTGCTGCCTCTTGTACTAACATGTTAAAATTCTCCTTGTCTGACTCATACAACTCGACAACCTCACGAAAAACCTTTGAAATGGTTAATCCGCCTGATTTATGATGAACGCATGTCATCATTGCTGAAAGCTGCATTGAAATTCCATTTTCGTTTCTAAAAACAAAATCAATCTCTTTTCCCTGCTTAATAGCTCGCTCTCTTAAGGTCTTAGACACATATGTAATGGCTGATGCACGATCCATTTTGCCTTGATCAACACGCAAGCACGCATCAAGTAACATAGCTGCTTCATATTTATCCCATGGAACTCTAACAGCCATTGCCACATCTATCCCCTTTCAATTTACAGTTGTAGTTCTGCCACTCTTGCCCTATATTCTTCCGTAACACTACTCGGCGACAATACCCTCATCTTGGCTCCAAATTGAAACAGCCATCCCCAAAAGGTAGGCGAGAGCTGTACCCTGACGGTTGCCAGCATCTTGTCCTCGCTGGAAGGCATCATGTTCACGCCTTCTCCAAAGCGGTCATAGATAACGCCTGTCAGTTTGCTATCAAATTCCAATACGACAGTTTGCGGCTCTCCGCCATACATTTTTATTGCCTGTTCTGTATATTCGCCAACCCTATCCTTCAGTGTGACCGCTTTTTCCGAAATACTTTCTTCAATCACTTCAACACTATCCATGCGGTCGACCCGGTAATTTGCTGTGTCGTCATGCCTTTCACTGTAGACGACAATATAATAATTGTCTTCGTTATAGACAAGCGCCACCGGTTCCACAACATAATGATGTCCATCACGCCGGTAGCGTTTTTTGCCCTTTATATCTAAGTCAAAATACCGGAATATGATTTTCCTTTGGCGTTGTAGGGCATCCTCAATCGCATCAACATTATAGTAGATACTTTCATTACTATGCTTTCGAGTATTAAAGTGAGCAAGATTGCTCTTAAGAATCTCTGCTCTGTTAGTTCCGCCCATGCCAGCAAGTTTGTCAACCAGTTCCTCTGTTTTCTTATCCGTAACAAAAGCGGCTGCCTGAACCGCATCAATCAAAATCTTTAATTCTGGAACAGAGAAAGTGCGATCTTCAGTGTAATATCCCTTACATTTACCAACCCATGTCCACAGAACTTCAATTCCGTTTTCATTTAAAAGTTCGATGTCCTTACTTAAAATGCGTCGGTCACAAGGAATGCCCATATCATTCATGCGTTCGCAAATCTGCGTTGTAGTAAGAGGATGCTGTTCATCCGTTTCCTGACGAAGAAGGTCAACAAGTTTTAGCAGCTTTATCTTCTGCCAGTTCTGTTTTGGCATAAGCTTTATCCCTCCGATGGTGCCAATCAACATGGAACATAAAATCGCAATATATTTTACCAAATATCCGACCAAAACGCAACGGAATTTTGACGTTTATGTCACTTTTTCGGGCTTTTTCTGTCCGGATGTCGAGACTCCTGTTGTTTATCTTCTTACACATTGCACCTGTCTCATTTCAGAGACTTCTGCCGATTTCGGGAAAAAAGTTGCGATTTTTCTATTGACGAACACTTGTTTTGCTATTATAATGCTCTCACATGGGACACGTTTCCCAAGTATGTGATACGACACAAAAAGGAGGACCATTATGTCGGTAAAAAATACGGAGTTCTTCAAGCTGATTGAAGACTTCATTGATGACTACCGGGAAGCAAACGGTGCTACTCCCACTATCCGTGAGATCGAAGCTGGTCTCGGCATTCCCAAATCAACGGTAGGACGCTACCTCGCTTATATGCGTGAACAGGGGATGTTAGATTATTCAGGTCCCCGCAACATCACGACGAAGGAAGCGAAAAAAACAAAAAGAGAGACGGTGAAAGTTCCTGTCCTCGGAGCGGTGTCCTGTGGACTGCCGAAGTTTGCTGAAGAGAATATTGAGGAGTACATCCGTCTCCCCGTTGCGCTCTTCGGACGAGGAAATTTCTTTATTTTACGGGCGAACGGCGATTCCATGATTGGCGTGGGCATAAACGATGGCGACCTTGTACTTATCCGACAGCAGGATTCTGCCGAAGAAGGTCAGATTGTGGTTGCCCTCATGGATGATGAGGCGACGTTAAAGCGCTACTATCCGGAACCGGAACAGGGACGGGTAAGACTGCATCCTGAAAATGACAGGCTGAAGGATATTTACGCGGACAGCTGCACCATCCAGGGAGTTGCCGTGAAGGTGATAAAGGATTTGACTTAAGCGGAAGGTAATTACTGATGAAGGAGATAATGGGGTTATGGATGAAAAAGGCGAATGGGTTCCGTACTCGTGGCACTGTCCCAATTGCGGAACTATCGTAACAGGTTACAGAGGGAGCAACGGATTAATCAGCGGCGAATGTGACAGGTGCTCTGCCGTAATGGTGCGGCATTTTAGAAGCAAGCAGCGCGACCGCATTGATATCTACGCTTCCAAACTATTGGGCGCAGATTATATAAAGAACAAATAAATACGCTGTACTGGTATAACGACGGGCAGGCCGGCTGAAAACGACCATAATTCCTGTTCCAGGTCACATACCGTACTTGTCTTGAAATATTTGAACGACGGGCAGGCTGTCGACAGAGAACGACGGTAAGACCTGTGCCAGGTCACAAATAGAGATGCCACACAAAAAGTGCCATCGACGAGGCAGACTCAGTACTCACTAAAAAGTGGGTCTGGGCTGTTTTGTCGATGGCTTTTTTTATTGCCTTCCCAGGCAAAACCGACTTTTTCGTACATTCGCAGGCCACGGATGATCCAGTGCGGACTAGCCGGACAATTAAATAACATCAGCTGCCTACTGGATAAGACAGCTGCACACCCGGAATGGAGAAATACCATCGGGCTGCAGTTTATTTGTCATGCCATTTTGCAGCTGAGTACGTGGACTACCTCCATTCCAACCAAAACGAATGGAGGTTTTTTCATGTCAAAGGAAAACGAAAACAAGTATCAGATTTACATCAAATCCGAAAAACGCTGGGAGCCGGTCACCGAAGAATTCCACAAGAACTATTTCCGCGAAATCGACACGTTCCGTCACAAGCAGCAGAGAAACGGGTGCTGTACGTGCACCAGAAGCAAGTGGTGGCTGTGCGATATGAACTGTGAAGAGTGTGAGTTTAGAAGAGCCGGGAACCTGTTGTCCCTTGAAGCGGAGATGGCGACAGATGAAGGCAGCACTACACTTTCCGATACCATCCCCGATGAAGCGGCGGATATAGAAGAGGCAATCATGCTGATTGACACCATCGACGCGCTTAACGAGGAATTAAACCGCCTTGACCCGGAAAGCAGGCGCATATGTGAGCTCATCATGGACGGAAAGTCCGAGCGCGAAAGTGCGCAGATTCTCGGCATCCCACGCTCCACATACAAGCGCCACTGGAGCAAGCTGAAGGCCGACCTCTATGAGAAGCTAAAGGATTACATCTAATTACCCATCATTCTCCGGCTGCAATCAGGCAGTCGGAGAACTTTCAAAAAATATTTTCCAAATCAGCGGACCACCCGGAGGTTTTCTTTCCAGTGGGTAGTGAGGACATCAATAGAAAAAGTCCTTAGAAGGGAGGTACCGCAGATGATGGATACCGAGAAAAGATGCGAAAGCTGCCCCGATGCCACCGATGAGGAATTAATCGGCGTGCTCACGGCAATCAGCGTTACATCAAAACGACTGGCGAGAAAGCTTATCAGGCTCTCGCAGGCAAATTTATCACAGGAAGGAGGCAGCACCCATGAAGCTGTACGAAGTCAATCATGCAATCGAGGAAATCTTTGATGCGCTTGTCGATACCGACACCGGAGAAATCCTCATGGAGTCGGACGAGCTTTCGGCAAAGCTTGACGCGCTCTTAATGGAGAGGCAGCAGATTTTAGAGTACCTGGCAAAGCTGGTCTTAAACACAAGGTCAGATGCCGCTGCACTAAAAGAGGAAGAAACCCGCTTAAAGAAGCGCCGTGAGCGCCTTGCGAAAAAGGAGGAACAGCTGATGGCTGTACTTGACAGGGAATGTGGCGGTGAAAAGACCGACCTCGGCGTCGCCACTGTCAGCTACCGCAAGACTTCCCGTGTAGAAGTGGCAGATGCGGCAAAGGCGGTGCGCTGGCTTAAGCGCAACAAGCACACGGACTGCTACCGCATTCCTTCGCCGGAGGTGGCAAAGACCGAGGTTAAGAAGCTCATTAACACAGGAATAAAGGTACCCGGCTGTGCTGTGGTCGAAGACCGTTCCTGTTCACTTAAGTAAGGAGGACGCAATGTTAAACATTATTGAAGGTAAGACGAATCCCCCGTTAAAGGCGGTCATCTACGGACCGGAGGGGATTGGCAAGAGCACACTCGCTTCCCATGCACCCGGTGCATTGTTCATCGACACTGAGGGAGGCACCGCACACATGGATGTGCGCCGTATCCAGAGACCCTCTTCATGGGAGGAACTGATTAGCACCATTGATGAGGTGGCAAAGACGCCTGGGATATGTCAGACACTGATTTTGGACACTGCCGACTGGGCGGAGATGCAGTGCATTAAGGATATCTGCGCCAAGTACAAGGTCAGTGGTCTGGAAAGCTTCGGTTACGGGAAGGGCTACACCTACGTCGGTGAGGAAATGGCACGTCTCTTAGCAGCTTGTGACAAGGTGGTTGCCGCCGGTATGAACGTGGTCATCATCGCCCACGCGAAGATGCGCAAGCAGGAGCTGCCCGATGAACAGGGTGCTTTCGACCGCTGGGAGATGAAGCTCTCCAAGCAGGCCGCTCCGCTTATGAAGGAATGGCCGGATCTGCTGCTGTTTTTAAATTACAAGACCCTGGTGGTTTCATCTGAGAACAGCACCAAGAAGGCGACCGGCGGCAAGCGTGTAATGTACACGAGCCACAGCCCCGTATGGGACGCAAAGAACCGCTTCGAACTGCCGGAGGAGATGGATATGGATTTCTCCGGCATCGCAAAGCTGTTTAAGGACAGTGCCGCACCCGCTGCTCCGGCGGAAAAGCCCATCGATACGCTTCGCGCCATGATGGAAAAGGCAGGTGTGACGCCTGCAGACATCCAGAAGGTGGTTTCCGATAAGGGTCACTACGCTGCGGATGTTCCGATGGAAAGCTACAGCGACAAGTTTATCTCCGGCTGGCTCATCAAGTACTGGCCGCAGGTTTTAAAGCTTATTAACAATTCAAATCAGATGAAGGAGGACTTCGAAAATGAATGAGAATTACAAGAATCCCCAGGACGGATGCATGGACTGGGATGACGCCATTGAGAACGACGGTCAGGAGTTTATCATCCTGCCGGAGGGCGACTACAACTTTACTGTCACGGACTTTGAGCGCGGGCGTTTTCCCGGCGGACCAAAGGTACCGGCCTGCAACAAGGCTGCGCTGACGCTTCAGGTAAAGACTAAGGACGGCATCGCAATGGTTCGTACCGACCTGCTTTTATACCGCACTTTGGAGTGGCGCATCTCCGCATTCTTCCGCTGCATCGGCCAGAAGAAGCACGGCGAGAGGCTCGTGATGAACTGGAACAAAGTGGTCGGCTCTAAGGGAAGGGCTCACTTTAAGCCCCGTACGTACACCAAGGACGGTGAGGAGCGTCAGGCAAATGATGTGGACCGCTTCTATGACTATGACGAGAAGAACTTTCCTGCCGAGGATGATTGGATGACGGTTCCGGACGGCGCGGAAGACCTGCCGTTTGAATAAGGAGGTGTCTCATGTTTCAGCTTAGACCCTATCAGGCTGAGGCGAAGCAGGCCGTCCTTAACGCGTGGGATGAGGGGTACCGGAAGACACTTCTGGTACTCCCCACCGGCACCGGCAAAACCGTTGTCTTCGCATCAGTCACAGAAAATCAGGTAGAAAAAGGCCACAGGGTGTTAATCATGGCGCACCGTGGCGAGCTGCTCACACAGGCAGCAGACAAATTAAAGACGGCTGCAGGTCTGGATTCGGTTTTGGAAAAGGCAGAATCCTCCAGCCTCGGCAGCTTTATCCCGGTGACGGTCGGCTCTGTGCAGTCACTTGCGCAGGAAAAGAGACTCGCCCGGTTCCCACAGGATTATTTTCAGGACATCATCGTGGACGAGGCACACCACTGCCTCTCGGAAAGCTATAAGCGTGTGCTGGAGCATTTCCCGGATGCGAATGTCCTCGGAGTTACAGCTACTCCCGACCGTGGGGATATGAAGAACCTCGGAGAATATTTTGACTCCAAAGCCTATGAATACAGCATGACAAAAGCCATCCAGGACGGTTATCTGGCTCCCGTAAAAGCCCAGATGATACCTCTGGAGTTAGATATCCATGATGTCGGTTTATCAAGCGGTGATTTTTCCGCAGGAGATGTGGGCTGTGCCTTAGAGCCATATCTGGAGCAGATTGCAATCGAGATGACTCATTACTGCAAAGGGCGAAAGACCGTAGTGTTTCTGCCCCTCATCGCCACCTCACAGAAATTCTGCCAGATGTTAAATAATGTCGGCCTGTCCGCTGCGGAGGTAAACGGAAACAGCGACGACCGAGAGCAGGTGCTCAGCGATTTTGAGAATGGCCGCTACGATGTTTTATGTAATTCCATGCTGCTCACCGAAGGCTGGGACTGCCCAAGCGTGGACTGCATCGTTATCCTTCGTCCCACCAAAATCAGGAGCCTTTATCAGCAGATGGTCGGACGCGGGATGCGGCTCTCACCCGGAAAGGAAAACCTGCTGCTCTTAGATTTTCTGTGGATGACCACAAGGCATGATTTGTGCAGACCATCTGCACTCATCAGCAAGGACGAGAAAATCGCGGCGATGATTGATGAGCAGATGCAGGCAAATGAAGACGGTGTGGACTTAATCGAGGCCGAGGAACAGGCAGAACGTGATGTGCTTGCCGCTCGTGAAGCGGCGCTTGCCAGACAGCTTGCCGAGATGCGCGGAAAGAAACGAAAGCTCGTGGACCCGATTCAGTATGCCCTTTCCATCGCTGCGGAGGATTTGACCAATTACGTGCCGACCTTTGCGTGGGAAATGGCTCCGCCATCAGAGAAACAGCTGCAGTTTTTGGAACGGCGCGGTATCTTCCCTGAGACCATAGAGAATGCAGGTTTTGCCTCCATGCTCATCGACCGTTTAAAGCGCAGGCAGGACGCAGGACTTGCCACTCCAAAGCAGATACGATGCCTGGAGCGCTATGGCTTCAGACATGTAGGAACATGGCTCTTTGAGGATGCCAATGCGCTGATTTCCAGACTGGCAAACAATCACTGGCGTGTACCCTATGACATCAACCCGGCCTACTACAGACCATAGGAGGACAACATGGACAATAACATTTTATCGGCCTTAAAGGCCATTGATGTGGCAGCTCTTTCACGTGCCGACTGGATTGCAGTCGGCATGGCCTTAAAGGAGGAAGGCTATCCTTGCTCCATCTGGGATGACTGGAGCCGTAACGATAAACGTTACCATCCCGGCGAATGTGAGAAGAAATGGAACAGCTTTCACGGCAGCGGCTCACCGGTCAAGGGCGGCACCATCGTGCAGATGGCAAAGGAACGCGGCTGGACACTCTTTGGCGAAGACGGCTGTATGGGCTGGGACGACACCATCGAGTATGACGGGGATGACGGTTTCACCGGCTTTGCTCCGCCTGACGCATGGAATCCTGCTGCCGACCTGATTGCTTATCTGGAAACACTCTTTGACGTAGACGATAAGGTCGGCTATGTCACCGGGGATGTGTGGCAGGACGGCGACGGGAAATGGCTGCCGAGCAAGGGTGTGTATGACCGGACTGCCGGAGAACTTATCGCATCGCTTAAGAAACATCCGGACGATGTCGGCGCGACCGTGGGCGACTGGAAGGCACAGGCTGGTGCCTGGATTCGTGTTAATCCGTTAGATGGAGAAGGCGTCAAAAACGACAATGTAACCAGGTTCAGGTTTGCTCTTGTTGAGTCGGACACACTTCCCATTGCGGAGCAGGATATCCTGTTTCGTAAATTAGAGTTGCCCATCGCTGCGCTGGTTCATTCCGGAGGCAAGTCTCTTCACGCCATCGTTCATATCGATGCGGAGGACTATTCAGAATACAGAAAGCGTGTGGAATTTCTCTATGAATTCTTGGAGAAAAACGGCGTGACCATCGACAAGCAGAATCGCAACCCGTCAAGGCTTTCCAGAATGCCCGGTGTTACCAGAAACGGGAACAGGCAGTATCTTGTGGCAACAAATATCGGAAGGAAGTCGTGGGTGGACTGGATGGATTTTGCGGAAGGGGTGTCAGATGAATTACCCGGCATGGTATCGCTTAATGATTATAAGGACAATCCGCCGGAGCTGCCGGAAGAACTGATACAAGGCATCCTGCGACGCGGACATAAAATGCTGGTTTCCGGTTCGTCAAAAGCAGGAAAAAGCTTTCTTCTGATGGAGCTTGCCATAGCTATTGCGGAAGGCAGGCCGTGGCTCGGATTTCCCTGCAGGAAAGGGCGCGTACTGTATGTGAACTTAGAGATTGACCCAGCCAGCGCCATCTGCCGTTTCTTTAAGATATACGAGGCTCTTGGGCTGGAAATGAAACACACCGAAGATATCGTCATTTGGAACCTGCGAGGCCATGCAGTTCCCTTAGATGAACTGGTGCCAAAGCTCATCCGCCGTGTGCGTGACCAGCACTTCGATGCTATCGTCATTGACCCGATTTACAAAGTCATCACCGGCGACGAAAACAACGCTTCGGAGATGGGTGCCTTCTGTAACCAGTTTGACAAAATCTGTACCGAGACCGGCTGCTCGACCATCTACTGCCATCATCACTCAAAAGGTGCGCAGGGCGCGAAAAAGGCTATGGACAGAGCCTCCGGCAGTGGTGTATTTGCACGCGACCCGGACGCGCAGCTGGACATGATCCAGCTAGAGCTTACAGACGATTTGAAAAACAACGTCCGTGACGGACATGCGACGGCCTGGCGGCTGGAGTCATCCCTGCGCGAATTTGAAAACATCGAGCCGGTCAATTTCTGGTTTGAGTATCCCATACACCGGCTGGATAACGCGGGAGTTTTGGATACGTGCAACACAGAGGGCAGCTTCGAAGCCGTCAGGGCAAAGAACCGCAAGACGACAACATCAGAGGAGCGTAAGGCATCCCTTGACTCTGCTTTTGAGGCGTGTTCCATTGAGCAGCCGGTCACGGTTGACGCGATGGCTGAATATATCGGTGTCACGCCGAGGTGTGTCCGGGACCGCATAAATGAGTTTAAGAAGGACTACTGGTGCAAGGGCGGCATCGTAGGAAAAGTGAATAAGAAGGAAAACTGAGGATTTCAGATTTCCGTTTTCGGCACGGAAAACGGTATGTATATACATACATACCTTCCCTATATGGGAAGGGCGAATGCCCTGCCCTTCCCCATAGAGGAAGGTGAGCCGAAAGATTTCTGAAAATTCCCGTTCCAGAAACGGAGGTTCCACAAATGGAATTTTTTATAGCAATGAACCCGCCGACCGTAACCGCTCAGATGAAGCAGGTGCGTGTTGTGAAGGGAAAACCAATATTTTATGACCCGCCAAAGGTAAAGGAGGCCAGACAGACGCTGTCGGGATACTTATTCCTACATAAGCCGGACAAGCCGATGGAGGGAGCCGTCTCTCTATCCGTGCTGTGGCTCTTTCCGAAGGGTAAAAGCCACAAAAACGGCGAGTGGCGGACAACGAAGCCTGATACTGATAATCTCGAAAAACTCTTAAAAGACTGCATGACAGCAGTCGGCTTCTGGAAGGACGACGCACAGGTTGTCAGGGAGTCAGTCGAAAAACGCTGGTCGGATGAGCCATGCGGCATTTATATCGAAATTGAAGAATTGGAGGACAAAACTCATGTATAGAAACAGTGAAGGTTATTATGATCCAACCGCCGGAATGGCGATGAGTCAGGCAATGAAGGAATATCGAAGCGAGCGTAAGAAGGTCTGGAGCAGACAGTACGGGATGAAAAACAGGACAAAGATTTATGTCGTTTCTCCCTATTCCGGAGATATAGCAAAAAACACGGCTGCCGCCATCCGCTACTGCCACTATGTCATAAATAAGGGAATGATGCCGGTCGCAAGCCACCTCTTGTATCCGCAGGTGCTGGATGATGACATTCCGGAGGAGCGTGAGATGGGATTGATGTTTGGATTATCGCTCCTTGCTCTGTGTAATGAAGTTTGGGTGTTTGGCTCGCGTATCTCCTCCGGCATGGAGAAAGAAATTGCAGAAGCAAACCGGCTGAACAAGCCCGTCCGCTACATCAGCGAGGAGGCGATGCGATGACTCCTGAACAGGCACTTGGCAACGCGATTATTATACAGGCAGTCAAGGATTACCGTATGGCGCTAAGGACGCTAAGGAAAAATCCGGACTGTATGTCGGCAAATGATACCAGACGCGAAATTGAGCGGTTCTTCCGCTCCCCGTGGTACGTGATGCTGACCGATGTGGACGGGGAATTCTTAATCCGGAAATTAAACGAGGAGGTGTCCGGCAAATGACATCCAAGGAATATTTAAGACAGGCGCATAATCTTGACGCTCTCATCAATTCCCACTTAAAGGAAAAGGCAGAGCTGCAGCAGATGGCTTTCAGCATCAGTACCCCCAATTTGGGCGAACGGGTGCAGACCAGCAGAAACACGGACGCGCCATACACGAAGACGATTGAAAAGATCTCGCTTTTGGAGGACAGGATTACGAGGGAAATCGACCGGCTGGTGGATTTAAAGGCAGAGATGCTCTCAGCGATTGAGGATATGGAGAATGCGGATGAACGGTTGCTTTTAAAATACCGCTACTTCGACGACTGCTCCTTTGAGCAGATTTCATCCATCCTTCATATATCATTAAGCACCGTTTACCGCCTCCACTCCGCCGCGCTGAAAAATTTTGTGGTTCCCACGAAAGTTGACAGTGTTTGACAGTGTTTGAGAAAAGATTTCGTTGTATAATGGTATCGTGAAAAACTGCACGATGGGCAAAAGCTCTTGTGGGAGAAATCCTGCGAGGGCTTTTTTCATGGCGTGAAACTCAACCTGTGGCCTTCGCGGAGGCGCAGCCGTGACAGGCGGCTTATGTTTGGAGGTGGAGATTTTGCCAAGAAAACCGAAACACCCCTGCTCCCATCCCGGTTGTCCGGAGCTTGTGGAATATGGGGAACGCTACTGCGAGAAGCACTTGAAAGAAGAAAACAAACGCTACGAGAAGTACGACCGGGACCCGGCTGTACGCCGTAGGTATGGACGAGCATGGAAGCGTATCCGTGACAGCTACGCTGCGGCTCATCCTTTGTGTGAGCTCTGCCTTGCGAAGGGCATCTATACAAAGACTGAGGAGATACACCATAAGCTGCCACTCTCTGAGGGAGGAACGCACGACCGCTCCAACCTCATCGCCTTGTGTAAGCCGTGCCATGCGCGGATTCACGCGGAGCGCGGCGACAGGTGGCATAACCGAACAAAGGTGCCGAACGCCGAGGGGTAGGGCGGTGCAAATCTCTGTTTGGCTTCTCCCAGGGAACGGTGCGGGGGTCACGCGCACAAAATCGCAAAAGTTTTTAGGGGAATAGCCCCTTTGGAGAGGAGGTGCTTTAAAAATGGGTACAAGAGGACCAAAACCTGGTACCGGCGGCAGGCCAAAAAAGGCCATTGCAGATAAGATTGCTGACGGAAACACTGGACACAGACCGCTGACGGTTATCGACTTCGGTGACAGCGCGGCTGAGTTGGAAGGTCAGGCAATGCCAAAGCCTGCTGAGTTTCTGTCCGCCAAACAAAAGGACGGTTCCACGCTTTGTGCGGCTGAGATTTATGAGACCACATGGCAGTGGCTCTCGGAACGCGCCTGTGCTTCGCTTGTCTCTCCGCAGCTGATTGAACGCTTTGCTATGGCAAGCGCCAGATGGATTCAGTGCGAGACGATAACAAGCCAGCTGGGGTTTCTGGCAAAGCACCCTACCACGGGTGCGGCTATCCAGTCTCCCTACGTGGCGATTGCGGACAAATACATGACACAGGCAAATAAGCTGTGGTCAGAAATTTATCAGATTGTCCGTGAGAACTGCACGGGTGAATACACAGGAGCGAGTCCGCAGGACGATGTGATGGAACGACTGCTCCGGGCAAGGAAAGGAATGAACTGATTATGATTGAGAAAGTAAATCCGGGCCATCCGGATAAATGTGCGGACAGGATTGCCGGAGCGATTGTCGACCTGGCATACGCTTCAGAGGAGAATCCGAAGATTGCTGTCGAGGTGCTGATTGGGCATGGCAAATGTCACGTCATCATCGAGACCACGGCGGATTTAAATGAGCTGGAGGTTCAGGAGGCAGTCCACAGGATTGCCGGTCCGGTATTGCCTGACATTGTGATTGTGGCGCAGGATAAGCTGCTCGCTGACAATCAGGCGGATGAAATCCGCTGCGGCGACAATGGCATTTTTAAAGGTGCGCCTCTGACGGATGAACAGAAGCAGCTCTCTGAAATCGCCCATGCCATCTATGAAAAGTACACTTCTGATGGAAAGTACATCTTAGACGGCGACCGGCTGATTATCTGCCAGAGCAACGCTCCGACGGATGAGCTGCGAAGTGTGTATCCGGATGCGGAAATCAATCCGCTCGGTGACTGGAGCGGCGGCACGGATGTTGACACGGGTGCCACCAACAGGAAGCTCGGCTCTGATATGGCTGACTCTGTTACTGGTGGTGGTTTGCACGGCAAGGACTTGTCTAAGGCGGATGTGTCTGTAAATATCTATGCTTTCCTGAAGGCACAGGAAACTGGAGAGGAACAGCACTTCTGTTGTGCCATCGGCGATACAGAGATTGACGGTGTACCCTTCTCCGATATCGTTGCTGCAGCGAAAGAATATGTAAATTCCATTGGCGGCTTTGAAAAGCTGGCCGAGTGGGGATTGTTTTGAGGTGACGCTATGAAAACTACATCTGAAATGCAGCTGGTGCCGGTTGAGAAGCTGGTGCCATATGTAAATAACGCGAGGACACACTCGCCGGAGCAGATTACAAAGCTCCGTTCTTCTCTCCGGGAGTTCGGCTTTATCAATCCGGTCATTGTTGACCGTGATTATGGCGTAATCGCAGGTCACGGGAGAATCGAGGCGGCAAAAGCTGAGGGGATCAGCGAAGTCCCTTGTGTGTTTGCCGACCATCTGACTGAGGCTCAGAAGAAAGCATACATCCTTGCCGACAACCGAATGGCGTTGGATGCCGGATGGGATGAAGAACTCCTGCGCATCGAAATCGAGTCCCTGCAGGGCGAAGATTTCGACATCGGTCTGACCGGTTTTGATGAGAAGGAGCTGACCGACCTGTTTTCCAACAGCTCTGACAGCGAGGTCGAGGATGATGATTTTGATTTGTCGGAGGCTCTGGAAAAGGCAGCGTTTGTGGAAAAAGGCGATGTCTGGACGGTCGGGCGGCACAGGCTGATGTGCGGCGACGCCACTTCTTCCGAGGATGTGGCAAAGCTGATGGATGGCAAAAAGGCAAATCTGATTGTGACGGACCCGCCTTATGGCGTCTCCTTTAAGTCTTCGGACGGATTAACCATCCAGAACGACTCCATGAAGGGTGACGACTTCTACACATTTCTGTACAAGTCCTTTTCTAACATGGTCGCACACATGGAAAATGGCGGTGCGGCTTACGTGTTCCATGCGGATACGGAGGGCTTGAATTTCCGCAAGGCATTTGTGGACGCTGGCTTCCATCTCGCAGGAGTTTGTATCTGGGTGAAGAATTCCCTTGTGCTGGGTCGCTCCGATTATCAGTGGCAGCATGAGCCGGTGCTGTATGGTTTCCTGCAGAACGGCAAGCACCCGTGGTATTCCGACCGGAAGCAGACCACCATCTGGAATTATGACAAGCCAAAGCGAAACGAGAATCATCCGACTTCCAAACCGCTCGACCTGTTGGGATATCCAATCAGCAACTCCACACAGGAGAACGCCATCGTCCTTGACACCTTCGGCGGCAGTGGCTCGACCATGATGGCCTGCGAGCAGTTAAACCGTATCTGTTATTCGATGGAACTGGATGAGAAGTACGCTTCTGTCATCCTTCGCAGATATGTAGAAATGACAGGCGACTCGGAAAATGTGTTTGTCGTCCGAAACGGTGAGCGCATCCCCTACTCCACTCTCGTTAAGGAAGTCGAGGTGCCGGAAGGGTAATTGTGACAAATCTGCTCCTACATTTTTGGTGGTTATTAATCTCGATTCTGCTTGCTATCTGTGGACTTTAGAGTGATTAATACACTACCAAACAAAAAAGGAGGCAAATGCCATGAGGATTAATTTTAACAGAACAGGCGCGGAGCGCAAGGCACTGGTAACAGCGATGGGAGAAATCTTAGAGGTTGCTCCAAAGTATCTCGGAATGCCGAGCGCATCCTACGAGGTGGATTACTTCACCATCGACAGGGACGGCACGGTGATTTTCAGTGACCGGGCTGACAGCGAGGAAGTGGAGAACCTGCTTGAGCAGCTTGCAAAGAGAGGATTTATCGCGGAAAGCGGAGAAACCTCACAGGAAGAGGCTGAGACAGATGAGCCGTCAGAAACCGAAGCGGCGACTGAGGAAGAAGCTGTGGATGAGAATGAAAACGACGATGTTGAAGAAACTCCTGCAGAGGACGACGGCTTTGAAGAGCCGTGGCTTACGATTTCTCTTCCGCTTGATAAGGTCGATGCCGGAAAGCTGACCAGAATTCTGGAAGCCAAAGGAAACCTTATCAAAAAGGCTCTCGGAGTTGACAGCCTTCCAATTGAAATCGGCGAGGATACCATTTCTTTCCCCTGGTTTCAGGAGCTTCCGGATGCCGACACATCAACAGCCTACACTCACTTCATTTCCGCACTCTGCAAGATGAGCAAGGAACAGAAACGGGTGACCGCAACTGAAAAGGAAGTCACCAACGAGAAATACACCTTCCGCTGCTTCCTGCTCCGCCTCGGATTTATCGGCGAGGAATACAAGACCGACCGCAAGATTCTCTTAAAGAACCTGACCGGCTCCTCCGCTTTTAAGAGCGGCGCGAGGAAGGAGGCGGCAGCTGATGAAGCCTGACTGGACTGGTAGGATACAGCTTGTGATGATTATTGCTGCGGTGGTTATCGCTGCCGCAGTCATCCTCTACGGAGATGAGATTGCCGCATGGCTCTCGAAGGAGTTTATGACAGAGACACATTCGCAGCTTGAGCAGCTGCTCAGATAGGAGGCACACATGAAATTTCCAGACAGAAAGCTGGTTGAGAAGGTCAGAAAAGAATACCCTGCTGGATGCCGGGTGGAGCTGGTGAAGATGGAAGATGTCCAGGCACCTCCCGTCGGCACGAAGGGAACCGTGTATGCGGTTGATGATGCTGGGGATCTCTGTATCCATTGGGATAATGGCTGCGGATTGAAGGCTGTTTATGGCGAGGATATCGTGAAGAAAATCAGCGGCTGAAAGGCTGTAAAATACACAATTTCAGGAGCAAATCTTTGTGTAGATTATGCCGCGAAAGAACTTGCTATTACTTCCGTTTAGAGTGATTAATACACTACCGAAAGGGAAAACAACCACACACGGAGGTACATACATGAACAGCAGAACAGCATTACAGATTGAAGCCATGAAGCAGCAGACCATCGGAGTTGAGGTCGAGATGAACAACATCACAAGGGAAAAGGCCGCAAGGCTTGCCGCTAAATACTTTGGCACCGGCAGATTCGAAGATACCCACAGACGCAACGGCTACTGCACCTGGAGCGCATGGGACGCGGATGGACGCGAATGGAAATTCCAGCGCGACGTCAGCATCAGCGGACCGGAAAGCGAAAAATGCGAGATGGTCACCCCGATACTTCACTACAGCGACATGGAGCTTTTGCAGGAGCTCATCCGCCAGCTCAGACACGCCGGAGCCAAGAGTGACGCCTTCAGAGGATGCGGAGTCCACATCCACATCGGAGCGCAGGGCCACACGGCGCAGACCTTGAGGAACCTCGCCAACATCATGGCAAGCCACGAAAGCCTGATTGCAGACGCACTGAACCTGAACCGCTACCGCATGAGCCGCTACTGCCGCACGGTAGATCCTCGCTTCATCGAGCAGGTCAACAGCAGAAAGCCAAAGACAATGGCGGAGCTTGCGGACATCTGGTACGGCAGCCAGAACGCCACCTGCGGCAGAGACCACCATTACAACGACAGCCGCTACCACATGCTCAACCTCCACGCGACCTTCACCAAAGGCACGGTCGAGTTCAGACTTTTCCAGTTTGACGAGCCGACAGCGGACCGGAGAGGCGGACTTCACGCAGGACAGCTTAAGAGCTACATCCAGCTTTGCCTGGCACTCAGCCAGATGGCAAAGACGGTAAAGACGGCCAGCGCAAAGCCGCAGCAGACGGAAAACCCCAAATACGCGATGCGCACCTGGCTCCTCCGCCTTGGCTTCATCGGAGACGAATTCGCAACCGCAAGAGACCTGCTGACCAGACGGCTTGCCGGAGACGCAGCCTTCAGAAACGGCAGAGTCGCATAACCTGCAGGAGCCAGCCTCCTGCCACCTCCCTGACCGCTCCGGCGGTCTTAAGGTGGTAGAAGGGTGTCCCCTTCAAATAACCTGAAAGGATGGAACCGATTATGAAGAACAATGATTTCAAAGAACGTGTATGTCCGCGATGCGGCAAAACCTATGCTTGCGCTCCTGCGCTCTCACGGGAGGACAACGAGACTCTTATCTGCCCCGACTGCGGCACGAAGGAGGCGCTTGCCAGTATCGGTGTAGATGAGAAGGAACAGGAGAAAATCCTCGACATCATCCACAGGAACTACCACGAAGAATAAGACACACGGCAGTACGGAAAGCAGGGCCACACGGCTCTGTTTTTCGTTGGGATAAATATAGGAGGCGGTGACATTTGCGGAAGTTAAAGAAATACAGCCCTACAAAATTCAAGGCAAAGGACTCTGTATATGATAAGGATGCCGCCGATTATGCGGTGAGCTTTATCGAGTGTCTGTGCCACACAAAAGGCACATGGGCAGGCAAGCCGTTTGAACTGATAGACTGGCAGGAGCGGATTATCCGAGACCTGTTTGGCATTTTAAAGCCAAACGGGTACAGGCAGTTTAATACGGCATACATCGAGATACCGAAAAAACAAGGTAAGTCGGAGCTTGCGGCAGCGGTCGCGCTGCTTTTGACCTGCGGTGACGGCGAGGAACGCGCCGAGGTGTATGGCTGTGCCGCTGACCGGCAGCAGGCCACTATTGTTTTTGATGTGGCGGCGGATATGGTGCGGATGTGTCCGGCCCTTTCAAAGCGAGTGAAAATCCTTGCTTCACAGAAACGGATTATCTACCAGCCGACCAACAGCTTCTATCAGGTATTATCCGCCGAGGCCTATTCTAAGCACGGATTTAACATCCACGGCGTGGTCTTTGATGAGCTTCATACGCAGCCAAACAGGAAGCTGTTTGATGTCATGACAAAGGGTTCCGGCGATGCCAGAATGCAGCCACTCTATTTCCTGATCACGACAGCGGGGACAGATACGAACTCGATCTGCTACGAGACACACCAGAAGGCGAAGGACATCCTCGAAGGCCGGAAGATAGACCCGACCTTTTACCCTGTGATTTACGGAGCTGATGAAACTGAGGACTGGACAGACCCCAAGGTCTGGAAGAAAGCAAATCCATCGCTTGGTATCACGGTTGGAGTGGATAAGGTAAAGGCTGCGTGCGAGTCGGCGCGTCAGAACCCTGGCGAAGAGAACTCTTTCCGGCAGCTCCGCTTAAACCAGTGGGTCAAACAGGCGGTGCGATGGATGCCGATGGAGAAATGGGACGCCTGCGCGTTTAATGTAGACCCGGAGGAATTGGAAGGCCGTGTCTGTTATGGTGGTCTGGACTTATCCTCCACTACGGATATCACAGCCTTTGTGCTGGTGTTTCCTCCGCTGGACGAGGATGACAAATATGTGGTTCTCCCTTACTTCTGGATACCGGAGGACACACTCGACTTGAGAGTTAAGCGTGACCACGTGCCATACGACGTATGGGAGCGGCAGGGATTTTTGGAAACCACGGAAGGAAATGTCGTTCATTACGGCTACATCGAGAAATTCATCGAGCGCCTCGGTGAGCGGTACAACATCCGGGAGATTGCCTTTGACCGGTGGGGAGCCGTCCAGATGGTGCAGAACCTTGAGGGCATGGGCTTCACAGTAGTCCCCTTTGGTCAGGGCTTTAAGGATATGTCTCCGCCGACGAAAGAGCTTATGAAGTTGACGCTGGAGCAGAAAATCGCGCACGGCGGTCATCCGGTGCTGCGCTGGATGATGGATAACATCTTCATCCGTACAGACCCTGCCGGGAACATCAAAGCTGACAAGGAGAAGTCAACAGAAAAGATTGACGGTGCGGTGGCGACCATCATGGGACTCGACCGTGCCATCCGATGTGGTGCAAATCCTGCCGACTCTGTGTATAACCATCGTGGAATTCTCTTCATTTGAGAGAAAACAATAAAGACAGAAACAAAAATCGCATCGCTACGGCGGTGTTTTCTTTTGCTTTATTTTGAGCGTCAGGAAGGAGCGTGACGATTATGGGTATTTTATCAGGATTATTCAGGTCAAGGGATAAGCCCACCGACAGTACGGCAGGGAGTGCGTGGAGGTTTTACTTCGGTAACTCCTCATCAAACAAGCTGGTGTCCGAGCGGTCGGCGATGCAGGTGGCTGCGGTGTATGCCTGTGTAAGAGTTCTTGCGGAGGCGGTGGCTCAGCTGCCACTCCACTTGTACCGATACACAGGTGAAGGGAGCAAGGAAAAGGCGGCGGATCATCCGCTGTATTTTCTGCTTCATGATGAGCCGAATCCGGAGATGAGTTCTTTCGTCTTCCGGGAGACGCTTATGACGCACATCCTGCTGTGGGGCAATGCCTACGCACAGATTATCCGGAACGGCAAGGGCGAGGTGGTTGCACTCTATCCGCTTATGCCAAACCGTATGAGGGTTGACAGGGATGAGCATGGGCGGCTCTATTACGAATACACACTCAGCGATGATGATGCCCCTCAGATAAAGAAAACCATTCTGAAACCATCGGAAGTCTTGCACATCCCTGGTCTTGGCTATGACGGACTTGTGGGATACAGCCCAATCGCGGTGGCTAAGAATGCTGTGGGTCTGACCATTGCCACGGAGGAATACGGCGCGAAATTTTTTGCGAACGGCGCGACGCCGGGCGGCATCCTGGAGTATCCGGGAACGGTCAAAGACCCAGACAAGGTGCGCGAGGCATGGAATAAGGGCTTCGGAGGAAGCAGCAACTCCAATAAGGTAGCAGTTTTGGAGGAGGGCATGAAATACACGCCTATTTCCATCAACCCGGATGAGGCACAGTTTCTGGATACCCGTAAATTTCAGATAGATGAGATTGCGAGGATTTTCCGCGTGCCGCCGCATCTGATTGGAGACCTGGAGCATTCGACCTTTTCCAACATTGAGCAGCAGTCGCTGGAGTTTGTGACCTACTCTCTGCAACCGTGGCTGGTTCGCTGGGAACAGGGCATCCACAGGGTGCTCTTAAATGAGAATGAGCGTAAGGATTATTTCGTAAAGTTTAATGTGGACGGCCTGCTTCGCGGTGATTACCAGAGCCGGATGAACGGCTATGCCACGGCAAGGCAGAACGGCTGGATGAGCGCCAATGATATCCGTGAGCTTGAGAACCTCGACCGTATTCCTGAAAAGGACGGCGGCGATTTGTATCTAATAAATGGAAATATGACTAAGCTGGCTGACGCGGGCATTTTTGCGGCAGAGGCTGGAAAGGAGAACGAGGACGATGAAGAAGTTTTGGAACTGGAAGACCCGGACGGTGACGGGTCAGGCAGCGGAAACTCCGGCTCAGGAGAGGACGCTGTATCTGAACGGAACCATCGCGGACGAAAGCTGGTTTGACGATGATGTCACTCCCCAGCTTTTTAAGGATGAGTTGAATGCTGGTGATGGCGACATCACAGTCTGGATTAATTCACCCGGCGGCGACTGCGTGGCAGCGGCCCAGATTTACAACATGCTCATGGATTACAAGGGCAACGTCACTGTAAAAATTGACGGCCTTGCTGCTTCCGCTGCCAGCGTGATTGCGATGGCAGGAACGAAGGTGCTGGTATCGCCGGTATCAATGATGATGATCCATAACCCCGCGACCATCGCGATGGGCAATTCCGCTGAAATGCAGAAGGCAATCGCCATGCTGGATGAGGTGAAGGAAAGCATCATGAACGCCTATGAAATCAAAACGGGACTGTCGCGCACGAAGATTTCTCATCTGATGGATGCTGAAACATGGATGGATGCCAACAGCGCTGTGGAGATGGGCTTTGCGGATGAGATTATGAAACGCTCTGACGCGGAGGACATTGATGTTCCGCAGGTAAGCATGGTGTATTCAAGGGCGAGCGTCACCAACTCCCTTATGGAGAAGCTGGCGCAGCACTGTAAGATTGAGAAACCTGCTGCTGAACCTGTTACTGACACTGGCCGCAAGGCGGATGACCTGCTTGAGCGGCTCAATTTAATCAAAAATCATTTTTAAGGAGGATTTTTATCATGACTATTCAGGAATTACGTGAAAAGAGAAACACTGTATGGAATGGCGCAAAGGCATTCCTGGACTCCCATCGTAACGCGAACGGCACGCTTTCCGCAGAGGACGCAGCTGCTTACGATAAGATGGAGACCGAAATCAATGACCTGGGCAAGGAAATCTCCCGTCTGGAAAGGGCGGCTGAGATTGAGAAGCAACTCTCCCAGCCGACTTCCAACCCGATTACCGGCCAGCCGGGAGGCAAGGATAAGGCAAAGTCCGGCAGGGCAAGCGATGAGTACCGTCAGGCGGCGCTTGCGGCTCTGCGTTCGAACTTTAAGAACGTGAGCAATTACCTCAGCGAGGGTGTTGACGCTGACGGCGGTTATCTGGTGCCGGAGGAATGGGATAAGCGTCTGATTGACACTCTCGATGAGGAGAACATCATGCGTGGCCTTTCCACTATCATCACAACCAGCGGCCTGCACCGTATCAATCTGACGGCAAACAAGCCGGCAGCGGCGTGGATTGAGGAAGGCGGTGAGCTGACCTGGGGAGACGCGACCTTTGACCAGGTGACGCTGGATGCTTACAAGCTCCATGTGGCTGTAAAGGTTACCGAGGAGCTGCTTTACGACAATGCCTTTGGTCTGGAGAACTACATCACCACCCAGTTTGGCAAGGCTCTGGCAAATGCCGAGGAGGACGCTTTCTTAAACGGTGACGGCTCCGGCAAGCCGACAGGTTTGTTTACTTCCGCGACTGTGTTTGACACTGTAGCGGCTGTGGATTCCGACAGCCTGATCAGCCTGATTTACGGTCTGAAGCGTCCGTACCGCAAGAACGCTTCCTTCATCATGAACGACGCTACCATCGCGGCGGTGCGCCAGTTGAAGGACAACAACGGAGCCTATATCTGGCAGCCGAGCTACCAGGCAGGGGAGCCGGACCGTATCCTTGGCTACAAGGTGTACACTTCCGCATATGCTCCGGCTGACGGCATCGCGTTCGGTGATTATAAGTACTACAACATCGGCGACCGTGGCACCCGCTCGTTTGCGGAGCTGCGTGAACTCTTTGCTGGCAACGGCATGATTGGCTATGTGGCAAAGGAGCGCGTGGATGGCAAGCTTGTGCTGCCGGAGGCGGTTCAGGTGCTGAAAATCGGTGCGTGAGGCTGACCGGGAACAGTAACTGATTAACACAGGAGCAGGGCTTACCACTCTGCTCCTGCTAGATCTGGTTTGGAGGTGACACTGTGGATTTGACAGTTGATGAGATGAAGAATTACTTGCGTGTGGACTTTGATGACGATGATACGTTGATTGAGGCGCTGATTTCCTCTGCCACCCGGACATGCATGGACATCATCCGCACGGATGACGAGTCAGTTCTGGCAGAAGCGGAAAACGGCAAAATCGCGGTTATGTTCACGGTGGCCTACCTTTATGAGCATCGTGAGGAAGCTGACCATCATGCTCTGACGCTGACGCTCCGTGCGCTCCTGTTTGGACAGCGGGAGGAGGGATTCTGATGGAAGTGGCACTGTTAAATACTCAGATAACATTCCAGAAGCATGAAGTGGTGACGGATGATATCGGGAACCACACAAATGACTGGACAGACTACTACTCCTGCTTTGCCACAGTCAGCGGCGAGGACAGCGTGAAATCTACGGAGGGCGAGACGGCGGCAACCACGACCGACCACTCCGGTATAAGCTTCTCCATAAGGTATTGCAAAGCTGCATCCGTGATTAACAGCACGGAGTACAGGGTTATCTTCGGAGACGATATTTACAACATCCTCTCGGTTGACCACATGAATTTCAAACGGAAATCGCTGAAATTTAGATGCGAGAAAGTGAGGCGATGACAATGGCTTCAGACAGAGTAACGATTAATGAGATGGCATCCGCTGTCATGGAGAGTCTGACGGAGTATGCTGACCTTGCCGCCGATGAAATGAAAAAGGCGGTACAGACTGCCGGGAAGACGGTCAAGAAGGAAATCGAGTCTACTGCTCCCAAGGATACCGGAGCATACGCGAAAAGCTGGGCTGTGAAGAAGGTCAAGGAGACATCGCAGTCGATGGAGGTTGTGGTGTATTCCAAAACAAAGTATCAGCTGGCTCATCTCTTGGAGCATGGCCACGCACTCCGGAATGGCGGACGGGCGAAAGCTTATCCTCATATCGCTCCTGCAGAGGAGAAAGGTCTGGAGAAGCTGGAGTCTGAATTAAAGAAGGGATTATCATAATGACACACGCAGAAGTAAAAGAAATGGTGGAGTCCATCGGTCTTCCGAGCGCCTACCATCATTTCGCAGAGGGCGAGTCACCTGATCCGCCTTTTATTGTTTTCCTCTATCCGAATGCGGACAACTTTGCGGCGGACGGTATCGTGTATTTTAGCGTGAACGTCCTGCACATCGAGTTGTATACGGATAAGAAAGACCCCGACCTGGAGGTTCAGGTGGAAACGGTACTCACGGAGTACGGAATTTATTATAACAAGAGCGAAGTATGGATTGAAAGTGAGCGTCTGTACGAAGTGCTCTATGAAATGGAGGTATAAGAATGGCTGACAATAACAAGGTTAAGTTTAACCTGAAAAACGCGCACTACGCGAAGCTGACGCTGGATGATGACGGGAACGCGACCTATGGCACTCCGGTGGCGCTGCCTGGTGCGGTTTCGCTTTCTCTGGACGCAAACGGCGAGCCGGAGAATTTCTATGCTGACGGCATTGCCTACTATGTCATCAATAATAACATGGGCTACGAAGGGGACCTGGAGCTTGCGCTGATTCCGGAGTCTTTCCGCACTGACATCTTAAAGGAGACGCTGGATGACAACGGCGTGCTGGTGGAGAATTCCGAGGTGGAGCTGGAGTCGTTTGCCCTGCTCTTTGAGTTTGACGGCGACCAGAAGCACATCAGGCACGTCCTGTATAACTGCTCCGCTTCCCGTCCGAAGATTGAGGGCCAGACGAACGAGGATACCAAGGAGGTACAGACGGAAACCCTGTCCATCAAGGCTACCCCGCTTTCTGATGGTATGGTCAAGGCCAAGACCGGCAACACCACAAATACCACGGCCTATGATGCCTGGTACGATGCGGTTTACATCCCGTCCACCACGACTGACGACAGCGGCACTGCTTAAGGTGCCGCTTACCTGAATGAAGGGAGATAATCATCATGGGATTAAAGAAAACAGTACAGATTGACGGGAAGGATGTCGTGTTCAAGGCAAGCGCGGCTATTCCCCGTATTTACCGTCTGAAGTTCCAGAGAGACATTTATAAAGACCTGCGCAACCTGGAGCAGGCTGTGGGGAACTCCGATGAGGGGCAGTCAAATCTTGACCTGTTCTCTCTGGAGATGTTTGAGAACATCGCCTACATCATGGCAAAGCACGCGGAGCCGGACAAGGTTCCCGATTCACCAGAGGAATGGCTGGATGAGTTTAACACCTTCTCCATCTACCAGGTGCTGCCGGAAATTATTAAGCTGTGGGGCTTAAACATCCAGTCGGATGTTGAGTCTAAAAAAAACTTCGCAAAAGTGAGCGGGAAATGACAACCCCACTCTTTCTTTTGCGTTGTGTGCAGCTTGGTATCAGCATAAGGGATTTGGATTTGCTGACCATCGGGCTTGTGAATGATATGTATGTAGAGAGTGGGAATGACTCATATTCAGGATGGAAGAACGTAAGACTGGCTGACCAACATGACATGGATGTCTTTTAAGAGCTGTTAAGTATTTGTCATTTTCTGGTTGCTTTGAGGATTGTCTTCGGATATACTTTAAAGCAACCGGATACGGAATACTTTAGCTGAGAAGGATGTCACTGTGGAAAATAACATTGAATTGCCACCAATATATAAAAGAAATGGACGCGACTGCTATTTAGACCCAATAAGGCAGAAATTAATTTATATTACACCAGAGGAAACGGTTCGGCAGACGGTTATAAGCTATCTTGTAAACGAGGTTCATGTTCCGAAGCAAATGCTTCTGGTTGAAGAACATCTGTCACACTATGGGATTAAGTCGAAAAAGCGTGCAGATATAATCATACATAAGCTGGATACCGATGATAAGCTGGCACCGGTGGCTATTGTTGAGTGCAAAGCACCAGATGTTAGACTTGATGAAAAGGCTTTGGAGCAGCTTATGGGTTATTGTGATGCGATAGGAGTGGACTATGCACTGTTGACCAACGGTGAGGAAAAGATATCTATTAGATATAACCCGAAATCTGATAATTATATGGTTATCGAGTCTCTGCCGTCGTACAATGACATTCTTTCAGATACGTACAAAGAAATGCCCCTTGAAGAACTGCCTCCCAGAATAAAGTTTGAGGATATCCAAAAAGAATTGGAGGAAGAATTTGCATCATACGAAGAAGACTATTTTGGAGAGTATATAAGCAAGCAGACACCAATGAACTTAGCGTGTGCTACATTTAATTTGATGGAAGGGCTGTTTGATACCAGAGTTAAAATGCCCACAGGGGACTATGGTCTGTTTAAGCTGATTGAGGACTATGGAATAAGGATGGTAACATATGGCAATGCAGGCGGGGGTCAGTTTTTTGGACCATATCGTTCCTTCTTGGTGGATGTTGATGGAACAACAGAGTTTTTCTCCATTGGAATGTCAACCTATATCAGAACCAATAAACCGGATCATGTAAAAACCTGTATATCTGTTGCTCATGATGATGAGAAAGAAGCTCATCATGCTCTGCAGCTTGTTGTAGATGATAATCTTATCTGTATGGGAAACAGGGTTGATTTTTATCATCACGGCAAGATAGCTATCGGAAATAAAGGCAGCGGAAAGATAGATGAGCTGAGGATGTTTGTTGATAGTCGATACCCTAAAATTATTCGTGGGAACAGGTTTTATTTAGGAAGTCTTGTAAATGACCGCTTGTGGCGATTGGATGATCCGGAGGTTATAGAAGTTATTGCGAATTTAATTTCATACTCAATCATAAGAGATGAGTACAGAGAATTTGTGAAGAACAATTAAGGTGAATATAAAGGGCATCGCGTAGGCGGTGCCTTTGTTATTTTACAGAGTCGAGGAATCGGCTCTTTTTGTTTGCTTAAAAGTGAGGTGAGGATTGTGGCGGCAAGTCGAATTAAGGGTATTACAGTCGAGATTGACGGCGATACCACTGGTCTTTCAAAAGCACTGAGCAGTGTAAATAAAGAGATGAAGTCTACGCAGTCCCAGCTGAAGGATGTGGAGAAGCTCTTAAAGCTTGACCCTACGAATACGGAGCTGATGGCACAGAAACAAAAGCTCCTCACTGAGGCTGTCTCTGAGACGAAAGAAAAGCTGGAGACACTAAAGACAGCTGCGGAACAGGCGAACACAGCTCTGGCAAATGGAGAAATCAGCCAGGAACAGTATGATGCCCTGCAGCGTGAAATCATCGAGACCGAGGAAGAGCTAAAGAAGCTGGAGACGCAGGCGGAGCAGTCCGCGACAGCGCTCCAGAAGATTTCAGCAACCGGTGAGAAGCTGCAGTCTGTTGGTGATTCGATTTCCACGGTCGGCACAAAACTCATGCCAGTGACTGCAGGCGTGATAGCACTTGGAACGGCGGCTGTTACTACAGTGGCAAACTTTGAAACAGCCATGTCCAGCGTCAAGGCTCTGATTTCTTCAAGCTCCTCGGATATCGAAGGTGATATGGAGAAGCTGGAGGAGGCGGCAAGGGCTGCCGGTGAGGCCACGAAGTTTTCCGCTACAGAGGCTGCCGAGGCCATGTCTTACATGGGACTTGCTGGCTGGTCTGCGGATGAAATGTGCGAAGGCCTTTCCGGTATCCTGAACCTTGCGGCGGCCTCCGAGATGGATCTGGCAACGGCATCTGATATTGTTACGGATTACTTGTCAGCCTTTGGTTTAACGGCGGCTGATTCCGAAATGCTTGTTGACAAGATGGCCTATGCCATGAGCAATTCCAACACCAGCACGGAGCAGTTGGGCGAGGCATACAAAAACTGTGCGGCAACATCTACCCAGCTCGGCTATGGTCTGGATGAGACAACAGCAGCCTTGATGGTTATGGCAGACGCTGGTATTAAGGGCGGCGAGGCCGGTACCGCGCTTTCCTCTATCATGACGAGACTCGGTAATAATACCTCCGGCTGTACTGACCTTCTGGCAGAGTACGGCATAGAAGTATATGACGCTGAAGGTAATGTAAACTCGCTCTCCAACATCCTTTCCGGGATGCAGGACATCTGGGCTGATTTGACGGATGAGGAGAAGGCAAACCTCGCTTACGTGGTGGCTGGTAAAACAGCGCAGTCAGAGCTTATGACTGTCCTCGGTGAAACGACTGGCAGCTTTCAGGAATATCAGGAAGGTCTGGCAGGGTGCTCTGGCACGGCGGAGGATATGGCTGCGATTATGCAGGATAACCTCGAAGGCCAGCTGACCATCTTAAAATCTCAGTTGCAGGAGCTTGCCATTTCCTTTGGCCAGATGCTTCTGCCGGTTATCAAAAATGTTGTTGGTGTGATTCAGAATATCGTGGACTGGTTAAATGGTCTGGACGATAGCACAAGACAGATAATTTTGACCGTGGCACTGGTGGCTGCGGCCATCGGTCCGGTGCTGATTGTGGTCGGTAAAGTTATTTCAGCGGTTGGAACCATCATGACGGTTATTCCGAAACTGGTGAGTGCTTTCAACATGGTAAAGAATGCCTTTTCCGCTTTGAGCGCGGTGATGATGGCAAACCCGATCATGATTGTGGTTGCGCTGATCGCGGCTCTGGTGGCGGCTTTCATTTATCTGTGGAATACAAACGAGGAATTCAGGCAGTTCTGGACCCGCCTTTGGGAAAATATCAAAGAGGCTGTCACTGTAGCGGTTGAAGCAATCTCCACATTCCTGTCGGAAGCATGGGAGACCATAAAAACAGCGGCGCAGACGGCATGGACTGCCATTTCGGAGTTCTTTGCGACAGTCTGGGAAGCGATAAGCACCACGGTTTCAAATGTGGTTACTTCGATACAGACATTCCTTCAGACAGCGTGGAATACAATCCAGACGATTATCCAGACGGTGCTGACGACAATCCAGACGATATTTACTACCATTTGGAATGCAATCCAGACTGTGATTACGACGGTGGTTACGGCTATCCAGACATTCATCACGACTGCCTGGAATACGATTTGCACGATTATCACTACGGTGCTGACAGCAATCCAGACGGTCATCACCACGGTATGGAACGCGATTTCTTCCGTGATATCGACAATCGTGAATGGGATTTCTTCCACGATTTCTATAGTGTGGAATACAATCTCAAATACGGTATCCACGGTGGTAAATACCATCAAGTCGACTGTCACAAAAGTCTTCACGGCCATCTGGAACGGCATTAAAAATACAGTGTCTGGAATTTATAATACGGTGAAGGACGGCTTTAACAATGCGGTCACCTTCATTACCGGGCTGGCCTCCTCCGCTTTCAGCTGGGGCGCGGATATTATAAATGGAATTGTGGACGGCATCAAAAGCTGTATCGGCAAAGTGACCAGCGCGGTGTCCGATGTTGCGGAAACCATCAAATCCTTCCTGCACTTCTCGGTGCCGGATGAAGGACCACTAACAGATTACGAGGACTGGATGCCGGACTTTATGGAAGGGCTGGCAGACGGTATTGAAAAGAGCCGTGGATTATTACAGGGAGCGATGTCGGATGTGGCGGCAGACATGGTAATAAATCCGCAGGTGTCTGCGGCGCAGATGAGCGGCAGTTATGGCAGCAATGGAACTGGCGGAGCGGACAATTCGGTTTCATCTATCCTCTCCGGTATTCGTGAGATGGTGGATTCCCTGAGTGGCCAGAATGCTGGTATTATTTCCATTCCTGTATATCTTGGCAACTCGCTCTTGGATGAGGTAATTGTGGACGCGCAGCAGAGACAGAACCTGCGCTCCGGTGGACGATAAGGAGGTGTACGCTTTGGCTTTTATTCAATATCTAACCTTTGACGGAGAGGCTCTGCCGGAGCCTGATTCTTATGAGGTGTCGATGGAGGATGTCGAAGCAGACTCCTCCGGAGAGACGGAAGCAGGAACGACGCAGAGGGATGTGGTGCGCTTTGGCGTACACACAATCTCTGTGTCCTTTACTGTTACGGCGAAATGGCTTAAAAAACTGACGTCATACAAGCAGCAGGCAAAAATTGTGGTGGAGTTTTTTGATATGGAAACAGCAGAGACTGCTTCTGCGGAGATGTACATCTCTGGTTATAAATCAAAGCGGGAGGCTGATTCGTCATATGGTGGGCTGTGGAATGTGTCTTTTACACTGAAAGAGTTTTAGATTCAGCTTTTAATCAGACAAAACTTATGCTAGAATGCTGAGTGTGCTTAGGCATAAAATCGAAAGTTAAGGGAGTATAGGGGAATGTTAGTAAAGGCCACAAAAGAAGATATCGAGCAATATATGGATTTCGTCTACTCGCTGGCGATGGATCAGACGAAATCCGGCTATCCTCTTTGGTCAGACGGTGTTTCTACAAAAGAGGAGTTTGTGGAGCAGGTTTGGAAAAGTTTCCACAGTGATTATAGGGATGTTCTTCTTTTTGTTATTGATGGAGCAGTCGAGGGCTGGATTCAGTTTTTCTATATTGAACAGGACCGGTATCTCCAAACAAACGGTTTTCTTATTAATCGAAATACAGAGCAGGCTTTCACAGAGTTTCTGGAATACGCCTGTACACATTTTACAGGATATGACTTGTATTTAGGATTTCCGAAAAGAAATGCCAGTGCAATCTCTTTCCTGCAAAAAACAGGTTGCAGATTGATTCAGGAATCATATCACGATATTTTTGTTTTTGATGGTTCTGCCATACAAGTCGAAACAGATGGAATTGAAAGGGTTACTGAAAGCAATTTTTCTGAATTCAGAAAACTGCATCAGACCGACCCAGAGACATATTGGAGTTCGGAACGTATTTTTTCAACGCTCAATGAATGGTTGATATATATGCTATATCAGGAAAATATCGCTGTAGGATACATCTGTGCACGAGACGGTGAGATTTTCAGCTTAGGCTATCGGGATAATATATTTGATAAATCAGCTTATAAGGCTTTAGTGACCGTCATATTGAAAGATTTACAAGCGGCAGGGCATAAACACGTGATATTTTTTAATGACGATGAGGAAAGTCAGTCTGCGGCACTGGACATTGGCTTCTCTTGTGTCAGTGAATATGTTCTATATATTAAACGCGTATAGTGAACAAAATTCAGGTTTTCGGTGACTTTTTAAACAGAATGCTTTTTACGAAGCATCAGTCAGAAATGGCTGGTGCTTTTATTATGCTCTGAGGGGAGGTGCTTTGATGTATGCGGTGAGTGATGAGTTTTTGGCAGCGGTGCAGGAAAATACCCGTACTTACTACTGGTCAGGAACGATTACAACGACTGCCGGAAAAGTGTATGACTTTGATTACAAGAACATCGTAAAAGGAAGCGGATACGTGACATCAAAGTGCTGCTCCAGTTCGGAGATTGAACTGGGTACGGTGTATTCCGCAGAGATGGGAATCACGCTCTACTCGGATGTTGACCGATACACTCTGGAAGATGCCGTGGTGGAATTGTACTACCATTTGAAGCTTGCGGATGGTTCTTATGAGACGGTTCCGATGGGCATTTATGAGGTGGCTGAGGCAAACAGAACTTTAAACTGCCTTGAAATCACAGCCTATGATTATATGCTCCGCTTTGACAAGGACTTCTCCAGTACGGACTCGACCGGTACGGCTTGGGGCTTTATTTCCTTATGCTGCACAGCCTGTGATGTGGAATGCGCCCACACACAGGAAGAAATTGAAGCGATGGCGAACGGAAACATTACGCTTTCCATCTACTCGGAGAATGACATCGAGACCTACCGGGATGTACTTTACTATGTGGCGCAAATCCTCGGCGGCTTCTTTATTATAAACAGGACTGGCCAGTTGGAGCTTCGTAAGTATGGTACAGACCCTGTGATGGAGATTGAGAGCAAGCACAGGTTTTCAAGCAGCTTCTCCGACTTCATCACGAGGTACACGGCGATAAGCTCCACCAATCTTCGGACAGAGACGGCGGAATATTATTCGCTTGATCCGGATGACGGGCTGACCATGAACCTTGGCACAAATCCCCTACTGCAGTTTGGTCTGGAGGCAACCAGGCAGGAAATCTGCATGAATATCCTTTCCGACCTGCAGGCAGTCAATTATGTACCGTTTGACTCGGACACGATTGGGAATCCGGCGCTGGATTTAGGAGATGTTCTCAGGTTCTCCGGCGGCTCAGCGGATGAGGAACAGATTACCTGTATCACGTCCTTTAACTGTGTCATCGGCGGCAAGATGACGTTGAAGTGTGTGGGCAAAAATCCGAGGCTCTCTCAGGCGAAATCAAAGAACGATAAAAACATCTCAGGGCTTTTAAGCCAGGTGGACGCTGCCGAGATTGCAATACACACCTATACGAACGCTTCTGCTTATACAATTGGAAGTTCAAAAACCGAGGTGGTGAGCATTGAGTTTGCCGCTTCGCAGGACACGAGCGCGGAATTTATCGCGCAGATACTGATTGACATCACAGCGGATGCGGTGACAAAGACGGCGACTGCAGAAGGAACGATTACCATTCCAGACACATCCTCTGACAGCGAGGATACAGAGACATCCGGGACGGAGGTTGAAGTCTCGCTTCCTGTTACATGGACGGAGGACGGCGAGGCGCTTGTTTATGTGGTCTATGAACTGAATGACGATGAAATTACCGTATTCTATCCGGTTGAGACCTGGCACAGCGGCAAGCACATCCTAACGCTTTATTATCCGATTTCCGATATCGCCTCGGATGTACTGAACACCTTTAAGGCTTATCTCAGACTTGAGAATGGAACCGGAACGGTGGAAATCGGCGGCTGTCTTGCGGTTATTACCGGTCAGGCACTTGGCGCGACATACAAGTGGGACGGCACGCTGGAGTTTGAGGATGAATACATGCCGTTTACGATTGGCGGCGGTCTTGCCGTGAAGTCCTTTAGCGACAGCATGGACTACGAAATGATTGAACAGAAGGAATATGATTACACGGAGAGCGTCGCAAGGATTAGTATCGGTGCTTTCGCCACTCCCGTAGAAACGGAGGAATGATATGAAACTGAAAGGAACGATGGTCATTGAACTGACCGATGTAGACACGGGAGACGTGGAAACCTATACGGAAGAAAACATGGTCACCAATGCGGTGAATAACATCCTCGGCGCTAATCCGCTGGGGATTTTTTATAACGCGGGTGACGGCTATGACACGATGCTGACCTGGAATGATTATCTGCTCCCCATCTGTCCGAACATGATTGGAGGCATCCTGCTTTTCTCATCTGCGCTGGATGAGGATGTGGATAATATTTATCCGCAGTCGGATAACCTACCTGTGGCGTATGCTTCCAATGATGTAAACGGCACTACCGACCTTGCCAGAGGGAGCCTTAATCAGACGGAAAGCAAGGCTCTGGACAACGGTTATAAGTTTGTCTGGGAGTTTACGGCGAGCCAGGGAAACGGCACGATTGCGGCGGCGGCCCTTACCGGGTCGCTTGGCGGCCAGTTTGCCTATGGCAATGACGTAGGCGATACCACAGCTTACCTGCAGGTAAACCAAATGGCGATGGATGCGGATTTCTCCGACCAGACGGTGCTGTTTGAGACCGTCAGCATTGATTTTGACAATGAGGTGCTGTATTCGTTTGACTGGTCGGATTCTTCCGTAGTGATTAAGAAAGCACGGATTCCCATCACTTCCATCGGACTTGTTGAGCTGCTGAATGATACCACAATCACGTTACTTGATGAGACGGTCATCACGCCGTCAACATTTAAATTCACGACAAGCTATTACTCGTATGGGGCGTTCATGGATGGTCAGGATGGCTACTGGTATGGTTTTGCCAACGGCTCAGGTAATTCAAGCGGCAGCGCGTCCATGACGTGGATTAAGATAAGTAAGACAGATTACTCCTACACCGAAGGCTCATGGACGCTCTCCAATGCCACACTAAAAGGTGTGGGATACCGGTATCTGGCCAGCAACTATATGTATTTCTACCAGTACGCCTGCGTCCGTGACGGATATCTGTATGTCATGGCATATGACGCGGCAGGAATTTATAAAATCAACATCTCCAACTCGGCCGACGTGACGCTGATTGACCTTGGTTTTTCCTCCGCGTGGAAATCAGTCGGCGAGACCGGAAGCGCAGGCGGTGTGTATATGCTCCGGGTGCAGGATCTGATTATTGGCTATGATTTCATTCTGACGGCAGACGATACGGTTATTGCCACAGTGGGAAGCACGAAATTTGGGCTTCTGTGTACGCAGATGTTCCAGTACAAGAACTTCCTTATTGGCTGGGGCTGTGCTATCGGCACGAACTACAGGCAGGCATATCTCTTAACTCCGTACATGGCGACCATCAACAACTTGGACTCGTCCGTGGTTAAGGATTCGAGCAAGACGATGAAGATAACGTACACGCTGACAGAAGCAGACAGTGAGTAATGTCAAAAGCGGCAGGGATATGAACCTCTGCCGCTTGGTGATTTTGGTGGGAAAGGTCGCCGGGATGTCCGGCTGGATTACTTCTTGCGGGATTTGCGGTTGGAACCGTATTTGACCTGCGGCTCGGCCACCATCGGGAGCGGCTCAGGCGTCCTCTGCCTCCGAAGTTCATCGATTTCGCGGAGCTTCTTTTCGAATTCCAGCTGAAGCTCCCTCTCGCGGATGACGTTCTCTTCCTCTTCGGAAAGCGTCCGGATGCGGATGGAGCCTTCCTCGTACTCGACCACGAGGCGGGTGCCTACTGAGAAACCGAGGGCTTCAAGCCACTTGCCTTCCATCTGGATTTTGGGGAGCAGGCCACCGTTTGCCTGGTACTTGTTGGAATACTGCACTTTGATGTTCTTTGTCTTCATGAAAAATCCTCCTTTTGGCTTCGCCGCCCATGCGGCGGTGTTGTTTTTTTGTAGTGTATTAATCACTCTGAAAGCCAATAAAAGCAAGCACAATCGGAGGCATAAATTGTACAAATATCAGCGCGGAGATTTGTGCTGATTATGGCTTGGAAACTGGCAGCTGTCCTTATGGGAGAGACTGCTTTTTTTAATACAAGATGGAGAGCCTGCCCATTTAAAGTGCGCTTTCGCGCAGGGCAGGCCTACATCCCGAGCAGAGCTCGGGACAATAAAAGAAAGGTAGGTAGTGTTATGAAGGAATTTTGGAACCTGATTCAGATGGTCTTTACTGCAATCGGCGGGTGGCTGGGGTACTTCCTCGGAGGATGCGACGGGCTGCTCTTTGCCCTGATTGCCTTTGTGGTGATTGATTATCTCACCGGGGTGATGTGCGCGATTAACGACCAGAAGCTTTCGAGCGAGGTGGGCTTTCGGGGTATCTGCCGCAAGGTCTTAATCTTTCTGCTCGTTGGCATTGGGAGCATTCTGGACGCACAGGTCATTGGAACGGGAAGTGTGCTGCGGACGGCAGTCATTTTCTTTTATCTCTCCAACGAGGGAATCTCCATTCTGGAGAACGCGGCGCACCTGGGGCTGCCGGTGCCGGACAGGCTGAAGCTCGTCCTGGAGCAGCTGCATGACCGCTCGGAGGATGAAGCAGAAACAAAAAACGATAATGAGGAGGGCAACTGATTATGAAATTGGTAGAAAGCATTTTAACAAAAAATCCCTGCTACACAGCAGGCAAAACTATTACGGTCAAAGGGCTGATGCTGCATTCGGTTGGGTGCGCACAGCCTTCTGCATCTGTGTTTATTAAGAACTGGAATAAGGAAAGCTATTCATCCGCCTGTGTCCACGCTTTCATTGATGGAAATGACGGAACCGTCTATCAGACGCTCCCGTGGAACCATCGCGGCTGGCACTGCGGCAAGGGGACTTCTGGCTCATCGGCAAATGACACCCACATCGGAGTCGAGATGTGTGAGCCAGGATGTATCACGTATTCATCCGGCGCAAACTTCACCTGTTCCGATACGGAAACGGCAAAAACTGTGGCAAAGCGAACCTATGAGGCGGCGGTTGAGCTGTTTGCCTATCTCTGTAAGAAATACAGCTTAGACCCGACAGCGGACGGAGTCATTATCTCACATGCGGAAGGTTACAGCCGTGGAGTGGCTTCAAACCATGCGGACCCGGCGCACCTCTGGAAGGGGCTGGGATTAAGCTATACGATGGACACCTTCCGCGCTGCGGTCAAGGCGGCGATGGGAACGGTAAATAGTGGCACACAGGCGACAGCCTTTAAGAGTCTGTCGGAGGCTGATGTGATTGCAAAGGTCGGTCCACTTGCCACGGCGGATATGAAGTCTACTGGTATTCTGGCATCCATCACCCTGGCACAGTTTATTCTGGAATCCGGCTATGGTAAGTCCGAGCTGGCGCAGAACGCAAACAACTGCTTTGGCATGAAAAAGTCGCTGTCTGGAAACACATGGAGCGGCTCTACATGGGATGGTTCGTCGATTTATACCAAGGAGACGAAGGAACAGAATTCTGATGGCAGCTATACGACCATTACAGCGGATTTTCGCAAGTACAGCTGTGTTGAGGACTCTATTACCGACCACTCTGCTTACCTGCTCGGAGCAAAGAACGGCAAGAAGCTTCGCTATGATGGCATTGCCGGGATGACAAACTACAAGGAAGTTGCTCAGCTTATCAAGGACGGCGGCTACGCAACCTCACTGACCTATGTAGATAACCTGTGCAGCATCATCGAAAAGTGGAATCTTACCCAGTATGATGTGGTTACAAGCACCGCTACCATTATCAAAGAGTCCAGTCTTCCTGCTGTGCCGTTTTTGGTGAAGGTCATCATCAGCGATTTGAACTACCGCGACCAGCCATCCATGGGCGGCGCGGTCAAAGGCCAGACCGGCATTGGAACCTTTACTATCACTGAGGTGAGCAACGGCTGGGGCAAGCTGAAAAGCGGAGCTGGGTGGATTTATCTTCTGAACACCAGCTATTGTACGATTGGCTCTACGGTAAGCGATAGCACGGCATCGTCCACATCGGAAGTGCCGTACATGGTTAAGGTGACGATTACGGATTTGAACATCCGCACAGGTCCCGGAACTAACTATTCTAAGACCGGCAAGCAGACTGGAAAGGGAACGTTTACCATCGTGGAGGAATCCACTGGTGAGGGTTCCGCGAAGGGCTGGGGCTTGCTTAAGGCATACCAGAGCACGCGAAAGGGATGGATAAGTTTGGATTACGCTACAAAGGTTTAAGTGTGAACCCGTGGAGAGTGACTTGCTCTCTGCGGGTCTATTTTTTTGCGTTTAGCGGACCACTTCGCCCTTTTTCTTCCAGTGGGTATTGAGAGGAACTTCTCTCAGACTGGAGGAATACTCATGACGGATGAACAGAGAAAATCCATTACTGACCTGCGGCATGACGGCTATGGTTACACGACGATAGCAAAAGCGGTCGGTTTATCAAAAGACAGCGTGAAAGCCTACTGCCGATCCCACGGCCTTGCCGGTGTGCTTGCTGAGAGCAATGCCCGTGTAAATATAACAGCAGATAAATGCTTAAACTGCGGAAAACCGCTCACCCAGCAACCGAAGGTGAAGAAGAGAAAATTCTGCTGTAAGGATTGCTGTACTGCTTGGTGGAATTCGCATCAGGGTCAGGTCCACCAGAAGGCGGTCTATCACTATGTCTGCCCTGCCTGCGGAAAGGAATTCACTGCCTATGGCAACAGCCACAGAAAATACTGCTCCCACCCTTGCTACATCGCAGACCGGTTCAAAGGTGGTGATGTCGTATGACCGATGAAGAAATCCGCAGCGATATGCTTTACCACGCCACCGTATCCATTGCGAAATCCATGCTGGAAAAGCGCCTCATCACCGAGGAGGAATATGCCATAATTGATACAAATCTGCTCAAAAAATACCGCCCATATTTGGGCACATTATTGTCGGAAAACACTTGATAAATCTCCGCTTTAGAGTGATAGATAAACGGTGAAAAGAAGGTGATTTACGTGAAATCAGTAGAAAAAATCGAAAAGAAACTGCCTGTACTAAAACGGAGAAAACGGGTTGCGGCATACGCCAGAGTTTCAATGGAGACCGAGCGTTTACGCCATTCCCTTTCCGCACAGATCAGCTACTACAGCAGTTACATTCAGAAGAACCCGGAATGGGAATACGCTGGCGTTTACGCAGACAGCGGCATCTCCGGTACCGGCACAAAGAACCGTACCGAGTTTAACCGCATGATTGCCGACTGCGAGGCAGGAAAAATCGACATGATTCTCACAAAATCGATTCAGAGATTTGCGAGGAACACGGTCGACCTGCTAGAAACCGTCCGGCACTTAAAAGACATCGGTGTGGAGGTACGGTTCGAGAAGGAAAACATCAATTCCATGAGCGGTGACGGTGAGCTGATGATGTCCATCCTGGCATCCTTTGCGCAGGAAGAAAGCCGCTCCATTTCGGAAAATGTTAAATGGGGAACGGTCAAGCGCTTCAAGCAGGGCATTCCGAATGGTCGGTTTCAGATTTACGGCTACCGCTGGGAGGGCGACCATCTGGTTCCCCAGCCTGATGAGGCAAAAATCGTCCGGCTCATTTACGACAATTTCTTAAACGGTCTGTCGGCAGAGGCTACAGAAAAGCAGCTGGATGAGATGGGTGTAAAGTCCTACAAGGGGATACACTTCAGCAACGCCTCCATCCGTAATATTCTTACAAACATTACCTACACCGGGAATCTGCTGTTCCAGAAGGAGTACGCAGTTGACCCCATCAGCAAAAAGAAACGAAAAAATCGTGGGGAACTGCCGCAGTACTGGGTGCAGGATACGCACGAGGCCATCATCAGCATGGAGACCTATCAGAAGGTGCAGGATGAAATCGCCCGTCGCAGAAAGCTCGGTGCAGTCGCCAATCCTCACATCCCGACTTCCTGCTTTACCAGCAAGCTAAAATGCTCTCACTGCGGCATGAGCTACCGCAGACACGCTTATAAACGGATGAATGACACAGCCGTCACGTGGGCATGCCGTGGCAAGGATGATAAAGGTGTTAAATTTTGTAATGCCAGAAACGTGCCGGATGAAGCTCTGATAGAGTCCTGCTGCAAGGTGCTGGGGCTGAACGAATTTGACGAGGACATTTTTCTGGAAAGAGTTGAGCACATTACGGTCTGCCCAGAGAATCTTCTTATCTTTCACATGACAGACAGTTCCGAGATTTCCTACACCTGGCAATTTAAATCCACCGCAAAATCAGACAGTTGGACACCGGAGCGTAGAAAGAGCTGGGGAGAGCTTCATAAGAATAAGGATACCAATCCAAACCAGCTCCACTTTTATGAATTCACGGGCTTCATTAAATGCAGCTGCTGTGGGGCAAATTACCGTAGCTTAAATCGGAAGATGTCAAACGGAGTAATGTCCCGACATTGGTATTGCACATCTCCCCGCACCAAATGCGGCAATCGTTCTTCTATCAAGGACGAGACCATGAAGCGTCTGGTGACCGAGGTGCTGATGCTTTCGGAATTTGATGAGGCAAAAATGGACGCTGCCATTGAGCGCGCAACGATTCTGGATCATACGGTGACCTTTCACTTCCGTGATGGTCACACGGAGTCAAAGGAATATCTGGACAGGCGTACAGGCATTCCCTGGACAGAAGAACGCAAGCTAAATCAGAGTAAGGCTATCCGCGAAAGAAGGAGGTGGAAAGAGGATGGCGAAAACAGTAACAACAATTCCGGCGACGCTGAGCAGGTTCACGGCAGCGCCGATTAACAGCACAAAGAAGCGCCGTGTCGCGGCCTATGCCCGTGTCAGCACCGATATGGAGGAACAGCTGACCAGCTACGAGGCACAGGTCGATTATTACACCAACTACATCCAGAGCCGTGACGATTGGGAGTTTGTTTCCGTGTATGCAGATGAAGGAATCACGGGGACCAACACGAAACACAGGGAGGGCTTTAAGCGCATGGTCGCTGACGCGCTGGACGGAAAAATCGACCTCATCATAACAAAGTCGGTAAGCAGGTTTGCAAGGAACACGGTCGATTCCCTCACCACCATTCGCCAGCTGAAGGAAAAGAATATCGAGTGCTACTTCGAAAAAGAAAACATCTGGACATTTGACGGCAAGGGTGAACTGCTCATTACCATAATGTCCTCGCTGGCGCAGGAGGAGGCGCGTTCAATTTCGGAGAACTGCACCTGGGGACAGAGAAAACGATTTGCTGACGGAAAGGTGACCGTCCCATTCAGAAGGTTTCTCGGTTATGACCGTGGTGAGGATGGGAACCTTGTGGTCAATCAAGAACAGGCAAAGCTGGTACAGCGCATCTACGGAATGTTCCTCACCGGGATGTCGCCCATGCGGATTGCGAGAACGCTGACTGATGAAGGTATCAAATCACCTGGCGGCAGCGACCATTGGAATCCAAGCTGTGTCAAGAGCATACTCACCAACGAAAAGTACAAAGGCGATGCCCTCCTGCAGAAATCCTACACGGTTGACTTCCTTACCAAGAAGAAAAAGGTCAATGAGGGCGAGATACCGCAGTATTATGTTCATGGGAATCACGAAGCCATCATCGATCCCGATACCTTTGATATGGTGCAGACGCAGATGGCTGCTCGCACTCCGGGAAAAAATAGAGTCAGCTGCGTAAGCATTTTCTCCAGCAGGATTAAGTGTGGCTGCTGCGGAGGCTGGTACGGTCCGAAGGTGTGGCACTCCAATAACAAATACCGCCGCACCATGTGGCAGTGCAACCATAAATTTGAAGGCGAAAAATGCTCCACGCCAAGCCTGACCGAGGAAGAAATCCGAGAGGTGTTCTTACGGGCAGCAAACAAAGCCATCAACGAAAAAGATGAAATCCTCGCCACTTATCGAGATGCAGTCATGCCGCTCCTCGCTACGGAAGAACTGGAGCAGGAAAAAACCGAACTGGAATCGGAGCTTAATGTGGTGGCAGAGCTTATCGAGGACTGCATCCGCGAAAACGCTCACGTTGCTCTTGACCAGGCAGAATACCAGAAGCACTACGATTCGCTAGTTGAGCGCTTCGACAAGGCGAAAGCCAGACACGCAGAGGTTTCCGACCTCATCACCGAGCGACAGGCACGCCGCCAGCAAATCGAGATGTATCTGGAGCAGCTGCAGAAACGGGATTTGCTTACAGAATTCCGGGAGGAAGATTGGTTCTCGATGGTCGATTACATGACTGTCGCTGCCAAGGATGACATCACAGTCAAATTTAAAGACGGAACTGAAATCAAAGCGTAAGCGACATGAAGAAAGGTCTCCCGGCCATTGCGGTTGGGAGGCTTTTTTGATGCAAAAAAATAACAGCCGGTCGAACCTGCTGTGTCAACTTACCCCACAAATCGGGGCTTACCCTGCAAGGGGTAAGCGGTCAGAGGAAACTTGTAATTGTATTATCTTCGGAGTCTTTATATCGATATATATCATTTTAACCTTGCCGAGATAGCTTTCTTGTAAAAGCTTCAATACTTCTAAATTATCACCTTCAATATAAAGATTTTCTGTGGTATCCCAATTTACGCTTTCTTCAGGGCATGGGCGTAATGTCTTACGAATAGGTTTGTTGGCTTCCACGATAGAAGCCTTTTTACCCACCCATGTAAATTCATACGCTTCGTCTCCATCAATCACTTCATCAGATAACATTTGCTCAAGCAGTTTTACATTCACTACTTTTCGCATAACCCCCCCCGCATCAAATTTTTCTGTTATACAATTCGGAAAAATCTCTGCTATCTTTTTCAAATTCTGTTCTGCTATATCAACGGATTCCATTTTCATTTTTTCCATTTTCTTTTTCCCTTTCTCTGTCACTCAATAACATCAAGCCTTGAAATATAATCTCGCATCAACATAATTAACTCATCAAATCTTTTATTTATTTCATGTGTGCGTTTATACGCATCCTTAAATTCTATTATACATTCTTTTCTGTATGATTCTGCATCCGAACGTAATCTAAAATCCTCAAAATCACTTAGCTGAAGTTTACATAGTCCTTTGATTTCCATAAAAGCAGTATACATTTGTTCTGAAATAAAAGGCGCACTAGCATACAGTTCATCTTGTGCTTCAATAAACACTTCTACCGCTTTATCATATTGGTTTTTATACTTCTCATAATCATCTCGAGTATCTTTTGTAAATCCTGGAAAAAGCTGTGATACTTCTTTGACCATGTTTGTAAACGATTTTGATAATTTCCGATAAAGTTCAAATTCTGTGTCAAATCTAGTTCTACTAATATATATTTTATGTTCCACACTTTTCTTATAACATTCTAATTCTTTATTCAGCTTAAGCTCATATTTTTTGCTTAATGCATCCGCCATTGACGAAACTGTAAATTTTACAACACATATAATAATGGCACCAACACCGCCAGCACTAATTATACACGAAACCGCTATGCTTATAATCTGATCCGGAATATTCACGTTAATTTCTCCAATTCTTTTCTCAGTATTTTCAAGTTTTCATTCATCTCCATCTGCTTATTCAACTGCTTTTCTTTACGAATCTTCGCCTGCAACGCATCAATCTGTTTCTGCAACCGTTTCCTCTTCTCAGCGCGAGCTACCGTTTCCTCTAACGATTCTCCAGTCGCGGTTTGCAGCTGATCTCCGGCAATCTGCCGCACAAAGCTTTCATATACAGCATCTACATTAAGTCCATCTGCCTTTATGTCAAGTGCATCTTCGGAAAGCCAGTCTGTGTGGTAATACCCGGTAACCTTGAATGCATTGTTGCCAGACTGCGCTGCTTCTTTATACCCAATCCATGCTTGGTATTTTCCTCCATACTCTAGCAGGAAGAGGATATGGTAAGGGATTTCTTTATCAATCTGACGCAGTACCGTTTCGTCCAGATTTCCTGAGTTCAGCTTGATTTCAAATACCTCTAATTCTGTGACGGTTGCCCCAGGTGCTAGATTCATAGTGGTGGCAGCAATTTTGTTCCGCCAGTATATCACCTTAATCTGTTCTTTGAAAGCGGTTTTGAGTGCCGGAGTGACGGTCAGGTTTTCATAAAATTTCTGCTTTGGAATCCGTTTGTTGAATTCCGTTGATTTTGGCAAACCGATCATTGTGCGTCCTCCTGTTTTACGACAAGGAAGCAAATCAGTTCGAAATCATCCAGGCCGGAGACGTTAGACATCAAGGCTGAAGTGCCACCAGCGGAGAAAAGGCTGTCAATATCGCTTTCTTCTTTGGCGTCGATGATGGAATCAATCGCAAGGCTTAACAGTTCTGACATTTCCGCCATGTTCCGTCCATCATCGGTTTCTTCGTTGAATTTTGTGTAAACGCTCCGTATCGGTTCATCTTTGCCGCGACAGAGCAGCCGCACGTCATCCAGAAGCTTTTTCGGGTTCAGGTAGTCGCAGACCACCTCACCATCCGCTCCGATGTAAACCATATAGAATGGATGGATGCGGTTCCGGTTATCTACATTCGCACTGTTATTTACATTCCGCAGAACGAAGATTGCTCCCTCCGGGAGTTCTTCAGCACCGGTCCAACGCGAAGCGTTTTCTAATTGACCGGTGCATTCTTCCGCCGAGCGAAGGCGAAGGGGTGTTTCCACAATTGCCGGAACCACAGCGTGAAGCCCACGGGGCTTTTTGTCCATGTCTGGATGCGTTTTCATATATTCCAACAGGTCCAGCCGGAATTCGTTTAATCCAAGATCCATGATGGATATGCCCTCGGACATATCCTCGATGTCGACCACTTCCTCCTGCAGGCGTTTCAGTTGGCTGCGCCGGTATTCCAAATCTCCTTTTTCTTCCGCATTAATCAGGTCATCATCACCGGTAGAAGTCATGACGGAAATCTTCATGCGAGTTTCCACTCTGGCTTTCAGGTTGATGTATTCGTCCAGATCCATGTCCGGCCAGAAATTCACCAGCTGGATATAATCATTCTTACTGCCGATTCGGTCGATTCTTCCGAAACGCTGGATAATCCGCACTGGATTCCAGTGGATATCATAGTTTACCAGAAAATCGCAGTCCTGCAGGTTCTGGCCCTCTGAAATACAGTCCGTAGCAATCAGGATGT
>JAJBVE010000206.1 GCA_020859995.1 Clostridiales bacterium | reverse complement strand
TGTGGGAAAATACAAGTATTTTTATTGCGAAAAGTTTTTATTCTTTAGCGCTGCTGCAAGCGAGGCAACTATCCGTGCAAGCTATGTCATAAGGTGTCAGCTTGCCGACGGATTCCTTATGACTCCGGCTGCCTGGCTCGTTGCTTCGCGGGAATAAATCATCCAGCCAGCGGCGATGTCACGAGCAGGGTATTCCACTCCCGCAGTGTCTGCATTTTATTGCGGCCACTGCTCTTTCTGCTGCTATTTCTCTCAGTATTCACCCTGACGGGCTGTACGCAGTCCGATGAATTCATGGAGACGGAGACCCCCGAAACGGAGGCTCGTCTTCAGATCGGACTGAGCTTTGACTCTTTCGTGATTGAACGCTGGCTCCGCGACCGGGACATGTTTGTCTCCACTGCCCAGAGCCTCGGTGCCGATGTCAACGTACAGGTAGCCAGCGGCGATGTGGACGAACAGATTTCACAAATTGAATACTTTATCCAGAAAAAAATGGATGTGATCGTGATTATCGCTGTGGACGGCGACGCCCTCAAGGATGTGGTAAATGACGCGATAGACGCCGGTATCCGGGTTATCTGCTATGACCGCCTGATTTCTGATGTAAACGCTGATCTTTACATTTCCTTTGACAACCGCGAGGTCGGCGTCCTGATGGCGGAAGCATTGATCAGTGCCTGCCCGGACGGCGGAAATATCTTTGCCATTTACGGTTCCCCGACCGATCTGAATGTAAATGATGTGGAAAAAGGATTTACTGAAACTCTTGAAGGGAGCGGACTGAACATCGTCTATTCCGCCTACTGCGGCAACTGGCTGGCGGAGCTTGCCTTTGATTATGTAAATGAGGGGCTGGAGGTCACAGAGGATATTGTCGCTGTCATGTGCGGCAACGACGATCTCGCCAGTCAGGCGATCAAGGCTCTCTCTGAAAATCAGCTTGCAGGTCAGGTGACCGTGGTCGGGCAGGACGCCGAGCTTTCCGCCTGCCAGCGGATCGTCGAAGGCACACAGGAAATGACCGTCTATAAATCCGTCGAGGATCAGGCGATGGTCGCCGCAACCCTTGCCGTAGCTCTCGCGCGCGGGGAAGATATCACTGCAGAGGATTGCGCCTGGCCGGTCACAGAGACCGTTGCCTCCGGTTCTTATGAGGTACCCTACTACAAGCTTGATCCCATCGCAGTGACCATTGATAACATTGACGAGGTCATCATCGCCGGAGGGTATCATTCGAAGGATGATGTATATTTAAATATTCGGGATGAGGAATGAAAATCGTATAAAAACCAGCACAAGCCAGAGACTCATCCCGCGCAGAGTGCGGGATAAGCCTCGCAGCTACGAATGTGCTGCATAGTTCCAAATCTTTGTAAATCAGAATCCAACCAATCCTTACTCCGAAAACAGCGGTGTCGACAGATACCGGTCTCCGGAATCCGGCAAAAGCACAACGATGGTCTTGCCTGCATTCTCCGCTCTCTTTGCCAGCTGCACAGCTGCCTTCAGCGCAGCTCCTGACGAAATCCCCACCAGGATCCCTTCTGTATGGGCAAATGCTCTGCCCTCCTCAAACGCGTCGTCATTCTCAATTGCAAGGACTTCATCGTAAACCTTCGTATTAAGCACATCCGGCACAAATCCCGCACCGATGCCCTGAATCTTGTGCGCTCCGGCTGTCCCCTTAGAAAGCACCGGGCTAGAAGCCGGCTCTACCGCCACGACCTTCACCTCCGGATTCTGCTCCTTCAGATATTCTCCAACACCGGTCACTGTGCCGCCGGTACCGACTCCAGCCACAAAAATGTCCACCTGCCCGTCCGTCTGCTCCCAGATCTCCGGCCCGGTCGTGGCCTTATGCACCGCAGGATTCGCCGGATTGCCAAACTGACCCAGGATCACGCTTCCCTCAATCTCCTTTTGCAGCTCTTCTGCCTTCGCAATCGCGCCCTTCATCCCCTTCGCGCCCTCGGTCAATACAAGCTGTGCGCCGTATGCCTTCAGCAGATTCCGCCGCTCCACGCTCATCGTATCTGGAAGCGTCAGGATCGTTTTGTATCCCTTCGCCGTCCCCACTGCGGCCAGTCCGATGCCGGTATTCCCGCTCGTCGGCTCGATGATCGTAGCGCCCGGCGTCAGAATGCCCTTCTCCTCCGCGTCCTCAATCATCGCAAGCGCAATCCGGTCCTTTACCGAACCCGCCGGATTGAGATATTCCAGCTTGGCCAGGATCGTCACATCCTCGACGCCGGCTGCCTTCGCATAGCGGTTTAACTGTAAAATCGGCGTCTTTCCAATCAGTTCCAGAGAGCTCTGCTTAATATCTGCCATAGTCGTATCCTCCTTGAATTCGCTTTGTCTTATTTCCTACTTTTTTAATATGTTTTATATGTTTTTCTGCATTATACGACCGATGCAGCAGATTGTCAACTACTTTTTATCGAATCCGATTGCCTGTTGCTCCAAAAGCCGCAGCTATGGTACAATGAGAGCCGCGCAATTAAGATCGCTGCGCGATAGGCGCGGCCTTCGTCCATACTCGCTAGCGAGTACGGACATACAATGAGAGCCGCGCAAGCACATACGTATGATAAAAGGAGACCTATTATGAACTATCGATTAGCGATTTTTGATATGGATGGAACGATTCTGAATACTCTGGATGATCTGGCAGACAGCCTGAATTTTGCTCTGCGCAAATCTGCTCTGCCGGAGCGTTCTGTTGACGATGTCCGCCGCTTTGTCGGGAACGGAATACGAAAGCTGATAGAAAGAGGTGTGCCGGAAGGCACTTCCTGTGAAATGCAGGAGCAGGTGTTTGCGGATTTTACCAAACACTACCAGACCCATTGCATGGACAAGACCCGTCCCTATGATGGAATTACGGATCTGCTGCGTGCTTTAAGAAAGCGCAACATCAAAACCGCAGTCATCTCCAATAAGGCAGATTATGCGGTACAGAAATTATCTGAGCACTTCTTTGATGGACTGTTCGACAGCATTGCCGGAGAAAAATCCGGAGTGCGCAAAAAGCCGGCGCCTGATGCTGTCAATCTGGTGCTAGAGCAGCTGGCCGTAAACCGCGCGGACGCAGTCTATATCGGCGACTCCGACGTAGATATCCAGACAGCAGCAAACGCTGGGGTTGACTGCATCCTGGTAAGCTGGGGATTCCGTGACGAAGCTTTTCTATACCAGCATGGGGCGAAAATGGTGGTCAGTGTCCCGGAAGAGATCGCGCGAATAGTCATTGCAGCAAAAACGGATTCTCCTCTCCCTTCATAAAGCTGATAGCTCCGAGAATGGAGTTTTCCGCCATGTTGGCCACTGCCTCGTCGGTGTAAAACGCGGTGTGAGGGCTGACGATCACGTTGGAATAGGAGCGCAAGATAGCAAGCTTCGGATTGTGGAGCGGCTCTCCCATACGGTTGAAATAATAGAGGCCGCTCTCATGCTCGATTACATCGAGGCCGGCAAAGCCGATTTTCCCATTCTCGATGCCGTCGATCAGCGCGTCAGTGTCCACGAGGGAGCCCCGCGCGCAGTTGATGAGCATCACGCCGGACTTCATTTTTTCAATCGCACGCGCGTCAATCATGTGATAGTTGTCTTCCGTAGCCGGTGCGTGCAGCGTGATGATATCGCATTCCCGGTAAATGGTGTCCAGATCCGCATACTGCGCGTACTCTTTCACCTCGTCACTTTCATAGATATCGTAAGCGAGCATTTTGCATCCGAAGCCGGAAAGGTGACGGATCAGCGTTTTTCCAATCCGTCCGGTGCCGATGATCCCGACCGTGCAATCCTGAATCTCGCGGCCGAGCTTGCCTTTGAGGGTATAATCCTGCACGGCGGCGCGCTCCATGATGTGTTTCATGCGGCGGCATCCCATGAGCATCAGCATGATCGTGTAGTCTGCCACACTGTTCGGAGAGTAGCTCACATGAGCGACACCGATGCCCAGCTGCTTCGCATACTCGGTGTCAATATGGTCATAACCGATCGTCCGGGTCGTCAGGCAGCGCACCCCCAGCCTGTGAAACTCATCCAGCATCGGGCGGTCAATAACGGTGGTGATAATGTCCACCACCTCATACCCTGCGCAGAGCTTCAGATTCTCCAGGCAGGGAGTCTGTGTCGTATAGTCAAAGTCAATTTCATATTTCGCGCAGAATTTTTCAAAGCAGGGCAGCTCGTCAAACTCCCGCATGCTGTAAACGAATAATCTCATCTGTATGTGTCCTTTCCCTCTTTTTTAACGCCGCCTCATTTTAGCATAATCGTTTTTCCAAAAACCGACTTCAAAAAATCCGCAACCGTTTTCCAATAGAAAAATTCTATCACAAAATCGAGCCTGATAAAAGAGGGTATGTATTTTATTCCCTGAAAATTTACATAGAAACAAGCTTCCCCATCCGACCTTGCACTCCAGAATACGCCTGGAATCCGCCGTCGATCGGAAGCACGACTCCGGTGATGAATCCGGCTGCCTCATTGTTTACCAGAAACAGAAGCGCACCCTCCAGATCCTTTGGCTCGCCGTTGGATAGCTTCTGGCTCCGGCTACCTGGCTCGTTGCTTCGCGGGAATAAATTCGGGGCACTGATCAGTGCCCCAAAAGATCCATTTTTCATAGCAATGGTATGATCCCGATTTTCTTTTGATGTCGAGAGCAATATTATGCCGTCTCCTGATCACTCAATTTTCCCATCACAGGTCGTGCATCTGCCCGCAGATGCACGACACAGGCCACGCCATCACGCATCTGCGTGATTTTACATGGCGTGGCTGTCCATCTTTTCCAGCATATCCCAGCAGCCCCACAGGTACATGATCCCCAGGGCACGGTCATAGAGGCCGTAGCCGGGACGGCACTGCTCATTCCAGATGTGGCGGCCGTGGTCCGGACGCATATACCCTTTGAATCCGCAGTCGTGGTACGCTTTCATGATATCCAGAATCCGCACATCGCCGTCGCAGTCCCGGTGGGAAGCCTCCGTGAAGTCTCCATTCGGGAAATGCTTTACATTGCGCACATGGGCAAAAGCGATACGGTCGCAGTAGGTGCGCACGATATCCGGGATATCATTATCCGGATTCGCGCCGAGAGATCCGGAGCACAGGCACAGATCATTGTAGGGATCGTCTACCATGCTCAGGAACCGCCCGATGGACTCCTTGTCCACCAGAAGACGCGGCAGTCCGAAGATGTCCCACGGCGGATCATCCGGATGAATGGCCATCTTGATGCCGGTCTCATGACAGGTCGGCATAATCGCCTCCAGGAAATATTTCAGGTTCTCCCAGAGCTTTTCCTTGGTAACAGGTGCATAGGCCGCGAACAGCTCATCCAGCTTTGCCATACGCTCCGGCTCCCATCCCGGGAATGTCAGGCCGTTCAGATTGTTAAGGATGTAATTGGCCATCTCCTTATAATCGTCCTGAATGCGCGCTTTTTCATAGAAAAGAGCCGTTGAGCCGTCCCCCATCGGGTGGAACAGGTCCGTGCGTGTCCAGTCAAAGATCGGCATGAAATTGTAGGTCACGACCTTCACACCAAACTGTGACAGATTGCGCAGGGTTGTCTTGTAATTCTCAATATACTGATCACGGGTCGGCAGACCGATTTTGATATCGTCATGGACATTGACACTCTCGACCACATCCATGTTAAAGCCTGCGCCCTCGATCTGGCGGCGCGCTTCTTCAATTTCGTCCACTTCCCAGACTTCTCCGGCCTGCTTGTGGTGAAGAGCCCATACCAGACCGGTCACGCCCGGGATCTGTTTGATCATCTCCGGCGTGATGCTGTCATTGCCTTCGCCATACCAGCGAAATGTCATCTGCATATGAGTATTCCTCCTTTCTGATTTTGCAATGCTCTGCAGGTTAAAACTCACTGCACACCGATTTCATCTTCCTGCATGTGCCTTCCGGGATCAGGCAGGCGCGGCCTGCCCCGTTCCCTGCCCGCCCGCGCCGCTGCTGTATGCCAGCGCACACCAGACAGGGCGGGCAGCAGCAGCCAGCTGCGAACCGTCCCTCACAGCCGCGCGTCAAACAGCCCGCAGAAGCTGTCGATCGGATCCATGCCAAACGCGCGGTTGATGACTTCGGTGTTCTCCTAATTATACACGATATTGCAGACAGGTGCAAATACCATATTACATCCGCAGCGCCAAAGAATAAAAAGCTGTGGTTTAACCGAATCCCAGATTTTTTGCCT
>JAJBVE010000158.1:24350-46506 GCA_020859995.1 Clostridiales bacterium | reverse complement strand
CAATGGTATATAATATATACATATCAAATTGGAAATTTGCCAGACAGTGGAAATTCTGAACCGGTGAAAAAATGACTGTGCTTCATATGCAAATTCATTTTTTCCACAGTCGAATGGTTTTCAGCAGTTTCTCCTTTGCTTCTGTATCCAGTGTTGAGAGTTCATTCATGATCTCACGGTCAAGTGCCACTGGTTTGTACTCAGAATCGATCGTACCGATCAGTGCATCCAGAGAGATCCCCATCAGCTTCGCGTAATAGATCAGGATGCGCAGGGACATGGCAGAGCGATTGTTCTCCACGTTGCTGATATAGCCGGGAGTAACATCCAGCGCGGATGCAACCTCCGCCTGCGTCAGATCCATTTGTATACGAAGCTCTTTGATTTTTCCACCAAGTTTTTCATAGTCGCTCTGAGTCATAAAAATTTTCCTCCGATTGAGTTTTTATTTCTTCAGTTTCTCTTCTGTAAATATACTACAAAAAATGCTTGAAATATATATACTAATAATATATAATATATGTAATAAATAAAATCAACGGCAATTTTTATGATTATTAAGGAGCAGGACAGAAAAATGATGTATGAATACAGAGGCAGCAGCTTTCAGTTGGAGGAAATTCATTCCTGGCCAAGCAGGGGAACGCGCTATCAGATCACAGATATCAGGACAGCTTCTCCTGACCTTTGGATACCGGACACTTATGGAGGAAGCCAGGTGGAAGCCTGGGCGATGGAAGAAGAGAAAGGACAGTTTAAAAACAGGAAAAGCTCCTTCCCGGATGTGCGTGTACTTTATATTTCCAAAGGAATATCGGAAATCTTCATTCGTAATGATATGTTTCCCAACCTGGAACGAGTAGAGATCGATGCGGACAATGAGACTTTCTCGACGGATGGACGCCTGATTTTTGCAAAGGAATCCAGGAGATATTATGGGAAAAAGGAAAAGTGGCTGAAATACTGCCCGGTTTGCGAAGGGGATGTTGTCGTAATTCCTGACGACGTGAAAGGGATCAGCGCCAGAGCGTTTTATGGGACGCGGTACCGGCAGATTCAATTTCCTGATGCAGAGATTGAAATTGACTCAGAGGCTTTTGAGGGATCCATCTGGCTGGAAAAAGGAGTTTATCCGATTGTGATTGGGGATATGCTGTACAAAATTGATCAGAAGGCCGAGTGCCTGGAGATTCCAAAGTCAGTACGGCGTTTTCATGCCAATCTTTTTAACTGGAACTCCCGGACGAAGAAAATCATCAGTCCATTCCTTCCCAATCTGACGGTTGTATCGGAGATCAACAAGGCCGGATGCTGCAGGTCGCTGGAAATCACCTCTGCGCAGACGAATATCAACCTTCGCACCTTGAGAAAGCTGGAAACTCTGGAAGAGGTGGTGATCACCAGTGGCCATAAGCGCTATCAGACCAGAGACGGTGTAGTTTTTTCTGCTGACGGGAAGAAGCTGGTATATTATCCGAGTTCCAGGAAAAACACTCGTTATGAAATACCAGATGGCGTGCAGAAAATTGAGGAGTCCGCGTTCGCGTCACAGAAATATCTGAAAGAACTTGTCATGCCTGACAGCGTCTGCACGCTTGGCACCAGAGCCTTCTACGACTGTAAAGCGTTGGATACCGTACAATTGTCCTCCAACATCCGGGAAATCCCGGACTCAAATGCGTACCAGAAGGGCGGCGTTTTCCAGGGCTGCCAGAATCTGGAACGGATCAGGTTGCCGTGGAAGCTGGAATACCTGGGCAGCTATGCGTTCTATAGGAGCGGGCTAAAGGAAATTACTCTGAATTCTGATCTGCAGCAAATTGGAGAGTACGCTCTGATGGCAAAAGGCCTGACGACAATCCGGATTCCGGAGTCTGTGAAACGACTTGGCAAAGGCTCCCTGTTCTATGTGGATCATGTTCATGCCTATGAGGGGAGTGCGAAAGGTCTGATCAGTGCGGTGAATACGACAGAGCCGGATACGAAGGATAAAAGCGCAAATGTCGTATGGACCCGGTTTGTAATTACAGTTTTGCATAGAAACAGTAAGCAGCAGGAGGAATTGCTGATTCCGGCCAGCCTGAAGAGGAGCGCCGCCTATCATCTGGATATGGCCTGGAACAGTGAGCCGGTTGATTATGAAGAATATGACGAATGCCTGGACATGATCAGTCAGTCCGAGGAAAAGCTGGAATTTGCAAGGAGAGGGATCCTGCGGCAGGGAGCCGGGGAAAACAGTCCTTATACGGAGTTTATCCGCCGGATGTCCTATAAGATCGGCGCAGGATTTCTGGAAGAAGGAGAGGAAAAAGAATTTCTGGATTTCCTGAAGATGGATTTTCTGTCTGCGGATTCCCTTACAAAGCTGCTTAGACTCAGCAATCAGAAAGGGATGACAGTCTGCTCCGCTTACATTATGGAGATGCGGAACAAAAAAGAGCAGAAGAAGGCTGGATTCCGGCTGTAATTGAATATTCCTGGGAAGCAGCGAGCCAAGTAGCCGGAGCGGCGAAGATCAAAGCAATTTGAAATGGGGAGACTGCACATTTATACGCTGCCAAAGTGGTGCGGGGCGGGAACGTGAGGGAAAACACATGGAAGAGGATAGGGCAAAAAAGATCGCAGCTGAAGTACTGGAGTCCTGCCGGAATCAGACTTATTTTCAGCTGCGATACCTGGAACACGCAATTTTTTATCTGAGACTGGAGGAACGTGAGAATACTACTGCAGGCAGTGACGGCAGAAAGTTTTATTATGGAGTGGACCATCTGCTGCATCGATATTTACAGTCGCCAGATGCGGTGAACTGTGATTTCCTGCATACAGTCTTTCATTGTCTCTACCAGCATCCGCTTCAGGCAAAGGCGTACGACCGACGGTACTGGGATCTGGCAGCGGACATCGCAGTGACAGATGTACTCACAGAACTGCTGCTGCCGCAGATGATTTGTGAAATACCGGCGCAATGTCTGGCCGTCATTGGACGCCTGAAGCAGAAAGTACCGCTGATGTCCGCGCCTCACATTGCACGCTATCTGATGATGGAGGAAAAGAGCATCGAGAAAAATTTCGGCTTAAGATATGAGAAGCTTCAGGAACTGTTTGCCAGAGATGAGCACACATTCTGGAAATATCGGGAAATGCCGGATAAGGAGTCACCGCAGAAAACGAGTAAAATCCAAAAGCAGCAAAACACTAATAAACCTCGCAAAACGCAGAGTTCACAAAAAGCACAAACGAAGCAAGAACCGCAAGGACAGCAAGTTCCGCAGGAAATGCAAAAACAGCAAGAACAGCAAACACTGCAAAACATGCAAGAACTCCAGGGAAAGAAGAATTCGCAAGAGCAACAAGCCCAACAAACCCGGCAAATCCTGCAAACCCCACAAACCCCACAAACCCTCAGTGATGAACGCCTGGAGGATGAGTACCTGGAAGAAATAAAAGAGATCGGTAATGCTGCGGAAAGCATGAGTAGCGGAGCAGAAGCAGACGATCAGCTCCGGGAAGACTGGAGTGAGATTGCGGAAAATGTGATGCTGAGTGCGCAGAGCTTTGCAAAAACGCAGGGAGATCTGCCGGGATGTATGGTGCAGACACTGCAGAGACTGACAAGAGAGACCTATGATTACACTGACTTTTTGAAAAAATTTGCGGTACTCGAAGAAAGCATGAAGCTGAATCAGGACGAATTTGACTATCTATATTATTTATACGGGTTAAATCAGCTGGGACGAATTGCACTGATTGAGCCTCTGGAATATAAAGAAGAATATCTGATCCGCGACTTTGTGATAGCAATAGATACCTCCGGTTCCTGCAGCGGCGAGCTGGTACAGCGTTTCCTGAATAAAACTTACAATATTCTGAAAAGTACGGAGAGTTTTACCAGAAAAGTGGTGATTCATGTGATCCAGTGTGACTGCGTGATTCAGGATGATACGGTCATAGAAAGTCTTGACGATCTGGAATCCTATACAAAGAATCTGGAACTGAAAGGACTGGGAGGCACAGACTTTCGCCCGGTTTTTGCATATGTGGACGAGCTGTGCACAAATCATGAATTTCGTGATTTGCGCGGGCTGATCTATTTTACCGACGGATATGGCATCTTCCCGGGACAACCGCCTAAATATAAGACCGCCTTTGTGTTTTTAAACAGAGAGGATCAGGTACGGGTACCGCCATGGGCAATGCGTATGTATCTGGATGGAGCAGATGTCTGAATTCTGATTGATTTGGATTGCTTAAAGTAATTATCATATCAGAGCATATTTTATTTGTAGTAATTGAATGCATGAGCTTCGAAAACAGATCAAATGTGTACGAGTGCTATGGCATAAAACGCATAAAATGCTGCCGCTCTTTCGGCATGACATATTTTTACAGGAAAATGGAGACCAAAATGAACATTAAAGAAGCAAAAGAAGAAATCCGGCGGGCAGTCGAGGTATATCTGGACAAGAATGAGTTTGGAGATTATACGATTCCCCTTTCAAAACAGCGCCCGATTTTTATGGTGGGAGCGCCCGGGATCGGGAAAACGGCGATTATGGAACAGATCGCTTCGGAGTTGGACATTGCGCTGGTTTCTTATTCTATGACGCATCACACAAGGCAGAGTGCGCTGGGGCTTCCGGTGATTGAGTCGAAGCAATATGATGGAAAAAGCTTTACTGTTTCGGAATATACCATGAGCGAGATTATTGCTGCAATTTATCAGGTGATGGAGGCTTCCGGAAAAAGAGAAGGCATCCTTTTTCTGGATGAGATTAATTGCGTCTCAGAAACGCTTGCGCCCGCGATGCTTCTTTTTCTGCAGTACAAAATATTCGGAAACCGGCAGATTCCAAAGGGATGGGTAGTGGTGACCGCGGGAAATCCGCCCCAGTACAATAAATCGGTAAAGGAATTTGACGTGGCCACCATGGATCGTTTAAGATGTATTGATGTGAAGGAAGACTTTGGCGTCTGGAAGCAGTATGCGTATCACCAGGGAATCCACGACGCAGTTCTCTCGTTTCTGGAAATCAACCGTCAGTGGTTTTATTCTATTCAGGAATCGGTGGACGGCACTCGCTATGTAACGGCCCGAGGCTGGGAGGATTTGTCCACTGCGATACGGATTTATGAAAAAAAGGGGTTCCCGGTTGAAAAAGGCCTGATAGGGCAGTATCTTTCTGATGACGAGATTGCAAGAAAATTTAATGTTTACTATCAGCTTTATAAAAAATATCAGTCAGATTACCAGATTGAAGATATCCTGAACGGGGCAGTCACGAATGAGATCGCCAGACGGGCGAAGGAAGCAAAAATGGATGAGCGCTTTTCTATTCTGGGGCTGCTGCTTGGTCGGCTAAATGACGGATTCCGCGCCTCTATGAGCCGGAACCGCAGCCTTCTGCAGGTAGTGAAGGCTCTTCGCGTGGTGAAAAAGCTGGATAAGGCAGACTTGGCTTCCGGTTTACAGGAAAGCCGTCTTAAAGAACTGCTGGAGCAGGAAGCGCAAAATCTTCGCATTCATCTGGAGGAGCAGTCTGCCGCGAACAGCCTTACCGTGCAGCAACGGAATGAAGGACTGCTGGCTATACAGATGCTGGAGGATTACGCACAATTTGCGGCGAAAACCGAGAATTTCACAGATGATTCCAGCATTGGAGGTTCCAATAATCCTGCAGATGCTTCGGCAAAAGAAAAGAACACGAATGGCTTTGCCAGGATTAAAAAGTGTTTTGACAAAGAAGTCAGAGGGCATCAGAAAAACGCGAAAGATCTCGCTGCCCAGTTAGAGCATGCCTTTTCTTTCATCGAAAGGGTATGGGGAAATACACAGGAAATGGTATTGTTTGTAACGGAACTCACTACAGGAATGGACAGCCTGGAATTCATTGAGCAGTGGGGCAGCAAGTCATATTTTCGGTACAATCAGGATCTTCTCACATATGATCAGAGAGAACGGCTGAGTGCTGAGATTCAGGAGATGATGGTATTAGAGTAATGAAATAAGGAAAGGAGATTTTATCAGGATGGTTTATTATGAACTTAAACCAGAAACAAAATTGACAGAAGAACAGGAAAAAATGCTTACGGATGCAGCAAAGCTACCTGTCGTTTTTGATGAAGACAGCCCTGAACTAACTGATGAGGAACTTGCACAGTTTTACAGGGTTTCTGAACGCCGCAGAGAAGAACGCAGAAAACAGACAGTGACGATTCGGCTTTCTCCGCAAGCCTTAGATATTGCAAAATCTCTGGGGAAAGGATATACATCGGTACTTTCCAGAATTTTGGAAAGTGCGCTAAGGAATAAAGAAGTAATACAGCGCTATCTTTAATAATGATTGATTTGGAAAATCTTAAGAAAAGATTCGAAAATTCCCACATATCCTGTTGTATAATGTTAGTTAAGTACAGCGAATGACAGAGCCGTTTGTCATTCCGGAAAATAACAGATGGAAAACAACAGCATATAAGGGGAGGCGTGAATGATGCGAAATCGGATACTTGAGGGGAGAAAGAAGGTATTTTGGCTTTTTATCGCGGCAGGAATTCTGGTGCTGGCTGGTTTTGCTCTGTATCGCGTTCGCACAGGAGTTGCCGTGACAGAGATGGAGGAACTGGTAGCGGACAGTATCGAGGTCACCTGGATCAATGATGACATGGAGCAGATTGATTTGACAGGTCAGGCGAGGAAAGAGAAAATTGCCAGGCTGATTAATGGATATGTCGGGAAAGACGCGGCGGACAGCCCGGATGAAAAGGAGTTCAGCCCTCGCAAGGGAGATCTGGAGATCAGTGTGAAAGACAATCAGGGTGTCGAGCACTACATCTATCTTTCAAAAGAGGGAGATCATTATTGTTATTTCCAGGAAAATGGCAGTTCTTACGAAATCCCGCAGGGCGATGAGCTGTATCAGGAGGTGGCTGCCGCACTGTGATGCATAAGGAACGCCAGCAGTTATAGTAGTTTAGGCAGCAGATTTTTTACTTCTAAACAAAGAAGGAAACGCATAGATTATATAAGGGAAACAGGAAAACCCCATACTTGTCCATCAGGTATGGGGTCTTTGTTTTTATGCACAGGGGCGCGTAAGGTGTTTTGTGGCTTACGCCACACGCGCCCCGCGCAGGCGGATAGGGGAGAAAAACGTTCCCCTATCCGATTGCACACGGCCGCGTAAGGCATATCCCATGCGAAGCGTGGGATGCTTCCCGGCGAGGGTGTTTTGTGGCTTACGCCCATGTCATAAGGAATCCTCCGACTTTGTCGGCAATCCTTATGACATTACACGCGCCCCGCGCAGGCGGATAGGGGAGAAAAGCGTTCCCCTATCCGATTGCACAGAGCTGTGCAGCGATATCTGGAGGATCTATGCGAAAAAACAGTCGTCTGCAAAAACTATTGTATGGGATTATGGCTGTTCTGGGAGCCTATATTATGTATAAAAGCGGTGCTCTGCTGGCAGCGCGTCATCAGATGAAAAAGGCACTGGAGAATGGCAGTGTACAGCAGTCGGTTGAAGATTCCGCGATGCGTACCTGGTCTTTAGGCTATTCAGCCGTCCTGGAGGGAAAGACAGCTTCAAGCTGGTTTGCGGCCTGGTTTCAGCAGGTTGTACCGGTGCTGAGTTATCTGACAGACGACGCTGGAGAGGAAACAGAGAATGGGAAGGATATTGTCAGTGAAGGCGTAGAAGAAAGCGATGACACTGTTGAAAACGCGCTGGCAAAATATGAAGGTGAGACCGAAAGCGAAAAGGACGATTATGAGAACGGACAGGAAAGTACAAATGCCGCAGATGAAAACGAGAGCGAGCCGGAAAGTATAAATGCCGCAGATGAAAACGAGAGCGAGCCGGACAGTATAGATGTCGCATATGAAAATGAGAGTGAAACGGAAAGCAGAAGTGCCGCATACGAAAGTGAGACTATGGACATGCCCGATGAACGTGAATCCAATGAGACGCTGACAGAGGACGAGCCTGCGCAGGAGACATCTGTCAATTCGATTTTTTCACAGGTGCTTCCGCAAATGTCGGATTTTTCGTATCTGCTTGCCAATTACTATACGGTAGATGCGGATACGGCGGCGGATGCGGAACTTTTAAACGCCGAGACTCTGCTTTCCATAGACCTGTCGATAGAACAGGATGCGTCAGTTCCGCAGATTTTGATTTATCACACGCATTCTCAGGAGGCGTTTGCAGATTCCCGGGAAGGGGATGTGAGTGATACGGTGGTGGGAATGGGGGAGATCCTGGCGGAGGAGCTGCGCGGCTACGGATACAATGTGATTCATGACACAGGAGTGTACGACCTGGTGGATGGAGTTCTGGACCGCAGCGCGGCATACGATTATGCCAGGGAATCGGTGGATGAGATTCTGGAAGAATACCCGACCATCGAGGTGATTATTGATCTGCATCGCGATGGAGTAGAAGGCAGTGAGGAAGATTTTGTGACGGAGATCGATGGAAAGACGACTTCAAGAATTATGTTCTTCAATGGGCTCTCCCGCAGCGCCAACGGTGAGACGCTCAGCTGGCTGCCGAATGCGTATCTGGAAGAAAATCTGGCTTTTTCTCTGCAATTGCAGGTGCTTTCGAATGCGGAATATCCAGGATTTGCGCGCAAAATCTATCTGCAGGCAGAGCGCTATAATCTGCATCTGCGCGCCCGCTCTCTCCTGATCGAGGCCGGGACCCAGCTGAATACAGTGGAGGAAGAGCAAAACGCGATGGCAGTGATTGCTAATCTCCTCCGGCAGATACTGAGCTGATTGCGGATTTACGATCCTTCTGCGGTGTCATTTTTGCTGCCAGATAAATTATCCTGTGTTCAAACGAAATGGATGAGACATGTCATCTCAGCGCCGCGCAGAGCGCAGCGCTGACCTTTTGATCAAATGTTGACTTTATTTTTGGGGTGTGTTATCCTGAAACAGTTTTAGGATAAAGCATAGCAAGGACATGGATTAAGAATAACTTAGAAGCACGTTTTTTGCGTCAGCCATTCGTGTATTCAGGAATGACAGAAGCAGCGTGGGTATAGAATTTATGATACACAGGCATGGCGGGGACATTTATACATACGGGAATGTCAGTGATTTTTCCGCGAATATTAATTACAGAGGGATGCCCTCATCCGTTCGGGAGGCAGCGGTACGGGCGGTAGACGCATCGGTGCATTATCCGGATCCGGATTGCCGCGCACTTCGCTGCGCATTGGCGGAGCGGGAGAAGTCATTTTATGGCGCACGGAATGTCAGTGAGGAAGATCTGATCTGCGGAAATGGAGCGGCGGAGATTATGTTTGCCCTCACAGCTGCTTTCCGGCCAAAGAGAGCGCTGCTGGCTGTCCCGTCTTTTTTTGAATATGAGCAGGCACTGGCCGCGGTCGGATGTGAAATTTGCCGATTCAGGCTTAAGCCTGAGCGGGGGTTCACCATCGGGGAAGATTTTCTGGAAGCGGCGCGTTGCTTTTCGGAGAAAAACGCCAGGCTGACAGAGACAGACATATTTGCCGGCCTGGAAAGGACCGAAACCGCAGCTGTGAGTCCGGCAGATACGGAATTGAGCGCACCGCTCGATTCAGCTTCCGGGAGAGTACGCAGCATGGTGATCCTCGGCAGCCCGAACAATCCGACCGGGCGGCTGATCGAGAAGGAGATCCTCACAAAGCTTGTGGATTTATGCCGGGAGCGGCAGATCCTTCTGGTGCTTGATGAGAGCTTTATCGATTTTCTGGACGAGGATGATCGGCAGCGGACGTGTTCAGGGGTGCGTTTTCTGGAGGAAAAGGCTCGACGGCGGACATCCTGTATTTTTCTGGTTCGTTCTTTTACAAAAATGTATGCCATGCCGGGGGTCCGCTTTGGCTATGGCTTGTGTACGGACCGGCAGCTTCTGGAAAAGATGCGTCGGCTGCTGCAGCCCTGGAATGTTTCTCTGATCGCGCAGGAGGCCGCGTCAGCGGCAGCCTCGGAGCAGGAATTTGCCCGGGAAAGTGCGGCTTATGTGGCACAAAACCGGGAAGAGATGAAGGCAGCTCTTGAAGAAGCGGGATTCGAGGTTTTTCCATCATGTGTGAATTTTCTTTTGCTTCGCGCTCCTGCAAATCTGGCAGAAGTCTGTCTGAAAAAAGGATTTCTGATCAGGGACTGCAGTAATTTTCCTGGACTGCCCAATAGCGAAGATGGGCGGGGATATTTCCGGGTCTGTGTGCGCAGCCGGGAGGAAAATGAAGCACTGGTACGAGCGATGGGAATGACACAGCGATGATCTGCCAGAGCCGATATCTCGATTGGGAAAATGAAATACTGGTACGAGCGATGAGACTATAAATTAAGAGGAAAAAGCAATGGCAAAAGCGATCATGATCCAGGGGACGATGTCCAATGTTGGAAAAAGTGTAGTGGCGGCGGGACTTTGCAGGATTTTCCGCCAGGACGGCTACCGCGTGGCTCCGTTTAAATCGCAGAACATGGCGCTCAACTCTTTCATCACAAAAGAAGGACTGGAGATGGGACGCGCGCAGGTGATGCAGGCGGAGGCTGCCGGTGTCGAACCGGTTGTCGCGATGAACCCGATCCTGTTAAAGCCGACCAATGATGTGGGCTCGCAGGTGATTGTGAATGGCGAAGTGCTTGGCACGATGAACGCGCGGGATTATTTTAAAATGAAGAAAAGCCTGATTCCGGACATCATGAAGGCCTATGAATCTCTGGATCAGGAGTATGATATTATTGTGATCGAGGGCGCGGGAAGCCCGGCGGAGATCAATCTGAAGCAGGACGACATCGTAAACATGGGGATAGCAAAGCTGGCGAGGGCTCCTGTGCTGCTTGTTGGAGATATTGACCGGGGAGGCGTATTTGCGCAGCTTTACGGGACCTGCGAATTGCTGGAACCGGATGAGAGGGCGCTGATCAAAGGACTGGTGATCAATAAATTCCGGGGGGATAAGTCCATTCTGGATCCAGGTGTAGAGATGCTGGAGAATCTGACCGGGATTCCGGTCGTAGGTGTGACCCCTTATCTGCATGTCAGCCTGGAGGATGAGGATTCCTTAAGCGAACGGCTTGAAGGAAAGCAGATGACGGCGGATTCGGCCTCTTTAGAGGATACGGGCGTTCCGCTGATTGATCTGGCGGTCATTCGGTTTCCGCGGATTTCCAATTTTACAGATTTCAACATATTTGAAAGCATTGAGGGCGTGTCCATTCGCTATGTTTCTTCCGTGCATCAGCTGGGATGTCCGGATCTGATTTTTCTTCCAGGGACGAAAAATACGATGCGCGATCTGCTCTGGATGCGGCAGAATGGTCTGGAAGCAGCTATATTAAAGGCCAGGCAAAGTGGTACCGTGATATTCGGCGTCTGCGGCGGCTACCAGATGCTTGGGCGGACGATTACCGATGTGGAAGGCGTCGAGGAAGGCGGCACCATCCGTGGCATGGGATTGCTTGATATGGACACCATTTTTGAGAGTGAAAAGGCGCGGACTCGTGTGGAAGGCAGATTTCTGGCCCCGGGCGGCGTTCTGAGTAAGCTTGCGGGCGTGCCGTTTTACGGGTATGAAATCCATATGGGAAGATCCCATCCGTCTGATTGTGGGAACGCTTCGGCTGCTATGGAAATCCCGTCGGAGCCGGATGAGGTACCGCAGGCAGATTTTCAGCCGGATCTGGCGGGCTCTTCCTTGACTGAGATCCGCGATTCGATCACCGGAGAAGAAAAGCAGGAAGGCGCCTGGAAAGAAAATGTCTACGGCACCTACGTACACGGTATTTTTGACAGTGAAGAAGTGGCAGAGGCAATCGTGCGTGCGCTCGCGTCCTCGAAAGGTATTACCGAAGGCATGGGAAAATCGATGGATTTCGCGGCATTTAAGGAGACGCAGTACGATCTTTTGGCGGACGGCCTGCGGGCAAATCTGGATATGGACGCGATTTACCGGATACTGGAGGAAGGAATTCTCTGATATGTGCAGGAACGGCTGCTTTCTTGCTTTCAGACAAAATGATCTGATGCAAAATGCTGGACAAGAGGCGGTGCGCTATGGGTTATCCAGAACTGCAGCCCGACAGCGTAAAAGCAACAAATGATAAATCACAAAGGAGACGATTATGAAAGAGATAGCAAAACTGATGGAATACAGGGAAAGCGTGCGGGTCGTGGATGCGACACTGCGTGATGGCGGGCTGGTCAATGATTTTTACTTTACGGATGATTTTGTCCGCGCGCTTTACCAGACAAACATCCGGGCTGGTGTGGACTACATGGAGTTTGGATACAAGGCTTCCCGCGAGATGTTTGATACCAGCAAATTCGGAAAATGGAAATTCAGCAATGACGATGACATTCGTGCCATCGTGGGCGACAACAATACCAATCTGAAGATTTCCGTGATGGCTGATGTCGGCCGCTGCGATTATAAGACAGATATTATCAACCGCGCCGACAGCCCGATTGACCTGATCCGAGTGGCTACCTATCTGAATACCATTCCCGGCGCGATCGATATGATCGAGGACGCGCATGCGAAGGGCTATGAGACGAGCTGCAACATTATGGCGATTTCCAACGCACAGGAGGGTGATCTTACAGTCGCGCTGGATCTCCTTGGGCAGACCCCGGTAGATGTCTGCTATATTGTGGACAGCTATGGCTCCCTTTATCCGGAGCAGATCGCGCGGATCGCCGATATTTATATGAATTTTGCCGCGAAATACGGAAAAAAGGTCGGTATCCACGCACATAACAATCAACAGCTTGCGTTTGCAAATACAATCGAGGCGGTTGGAGACGGCGCGGACTGGCTCGACGGCACTTATGCCGGGATGGGACGCGGCGCAGGCAACTGTGCAATGGAGCTGCTGCTTGGTTTTCTGAAGAATCCCAAATACAGCGTTTTTCCGGCCATCCAGTTTGTAGATGAGCAGATTGGCAAGCTGAAAAAGGAGGGCGTTGTCTGGGGATATGATCTGCAGTATCTGATGACTGGTCTTCTGAATCAGCATCCGCGCACAGCGATCGCCTTTACCAAAGAGGGCCGGTCGGATTATACAGAATTTTATCGCGAAGTGGTGGCGCAGGATTGAAAATGCTGACAGCTCGAGAATAAACTGTACGATGGAAAATGCCTGCAGATGCATGTGTGGTTGCTGAAAAAGCAGCTTCGACATGACGAGAAGGCGTACGGCACACCAGAGCAATGCTGGAACAGACAGGCATAGGCGGAATGAAGGTTCCCCTGACGGACGAGTCCGCCTGGACAGGAAAAAAGATGGAAAAATATAGTTCAAAAATACAGGAGCCGTACTTTCAGGGGACACCCGGATGTTCGGAGCAATCCATTCAAAGAGAGGTTACGCTGGATGATATTGAACGTCTTGGTCCCATGGAGATTGAGCGGCGGAGTTTTGAAATTATTTCAGAAGAAGCGTTCGGACGTATTCCGGATGATGAGCGGGCGATGATTATCAAACGCGTGATTCACACGACTGCGGATTTTGATTATCTGGACAATCTTTGTTTTTCAGAGGGAGTTGTCAGACACGCGCTGGATACTCTGCGAAAAGGCGCGTGGATTATCACTGACACGAATATGGCTCTCTCCGGTATCAATAAACCGAGCCTGAAAAAAGCGGGCTGTGAGGCGTATTGTTTTATGGCGGACGAAGATGTGGCGCAAAAGGCCAGAGCGCTGGGAGTGACCCGTGCGTCCGTCTGTGTGGACAAGGCGGCTGATTGCGGACATCCGCTGATCTACGCGGTCGGAAACGCGCCTACCGCCCTTATTCGCCTGTACGAATTGATTCAGGATGGAAAAATCCGCCCGGAGCTCATCATCGGCGTCCCGGTCGGGTTTGTCAATGTTGTGCAGTCCAAGGAACTGATCATGCAGACTGGCATACCGTATATTGTGGCCAGAGGGCGTAAGGGCGGAAGCAACGTTGCGGCATGTATCTGCAATGCATTGTTGTATATGCTCGATGGCAGCCGGGGCTGAAACATGTGTCTGGTCTTTCATGATGCATAGGGCCGGATAAGGAATTTTGTGGCTAAAGCTGCACCCGGCCCGCGTAACAGATAGGGTGAGAAGACTCCCATTATCCGATTGATCAGTGGAAAAACGGGTGTGAGTTATACTATCCATCAGGCTGGAGATGTATGAAATTGTATGGCGTTTATACAGAAAGGAGCAGTAGCTTATGTGTGGAATAGTAGGATATACCGGCAGCCGCCAGGCAGCGCCAATACTTCTTGACGGCCTTTCTAAGCTGGAGTACAGGGGCTATGATTCGGCAGGGCTGGCAGTCAGGGACGGAGAAAAGAGGACGGAAGTCGTAAAGGCGAAAGGCCGTCTGCGGGTGCTTTCCGAAAAGACGAACGAAGGCACGGCGGTTCCCGGGACCTGCGGCCTGGGTCACACGCGCTGGGCGACGCATGGAGAGCCCTCCGAGACCAACGCGCATCCGCATATGTCGGAGGATATGCAGGTCGTCGCGGTGCACAACGGCATCATCGAAAACTATCAGGAACTGAAGGATAAGCTGACGCGCAAGGGTTACACATTCTATTCCAATACCGACACAGAGGTCGCGGTCAATCTGATCGATTATTATTATAAAAAGTACAAGGTCGGCCCGATCGACGCGCTCGCGAAATCCATGGTCCGCATCCGCGGCTCCTACGCGCTTGCAGTGATGTTTCAGGATTTCCCGGGAGAAATCTACGCGGCAAGAAAAGACAGCCCGATGATTATCGGAGTGACAGACGGGGAGTCGTATCTGGCGTCAGATGTTCCGGCAATTTTAAAATACACCAGAAAGGTTTATTATATCGGCAATCTGGAAATGGCGCGTCTGACAAAGGGCGGAGCGGAGTTTTATGATCTGAACGGCGATCTGGTAGAAAAACCGCTTGTGGAGATTGAATGGGATGCCGAATCCGCGGAAAAAGGCGGCTTTGAGCATTTCATGATGAAAGAAATCCACGAGCAGCCGAAGGCAGTCGATGATACCCTGCGCACGATCATAAAGGACGGAAAACTGGATTTTACCGAAATCGGACTGACTGATGAGATGATCCGCCAGTTCCGCCAGATCTATATCGTGGCCTGCGGCTCCGCTTATCATGTGGGTATGGTGGCGCAGTATGTCATCGAAGACCTGGTTCGGATTCCGGTGCGCGTGGAACTGGCGAGTGAATTCCGCTACCGCAATCAGGTGCTGGATCCGGACGGCCTGGTGATCATCATCAGTCAGAGCGGTGAGACGGCAGACAGTCTCGCGGCTCTGCGTAAAGCAAAAGAACACAATCTGCGCACGCTTGCCATTGTGAATGTGGTAGGAAGCTCCATCGCCCGGGAGGCGGATCATGTCTTTTATACGCTTGCCGGTCCCGAAATCGCGGTAGCCACGACCAAGGCATACAGTACACAGCTGATCGCCTGCTATCTGCTTGCGCTGCAGATGGGGCTGGTTCGTGAGACCGTCAGCCCAGAGCAGAGCGACGCTCTGATCAAAGAACTTCTGACCCTGCCGGGCAAGATTACCCGCATTCTCGAAGACAAAGAGCGCATCCAGTGGTTTGCGGCCAAATATGCCGGAGCACGGGACGTCTTTTTCATCGGAAGAGGACTCGATTACGCGATTTCTCTCGAAGGCAGTCTGAAAATGAAAGAAATCAGCTACATCCATTCGGAGGCCTATGCCGCCGGGGAGCTGAAGCATGGCACGATTTCTCTGATCGAGGAAGGCACCCTGGTCATCGGTGTACTGACCCAGAGCGGTCTTTATGAGAAAACCGTCAGCAACATGGTGGAGACCAAAAGCCGCGGCGCTTATTTGTTCGGCCTGACCACCTATGGAAACTACGCGATCGAAGATCAGGTCAACTTTACTGTCTATATTCCGCGTACAGACGAACACTTTGCTGCCTCCCTTGCGGTCATTCCCTTACAGCTGCTCGGGTATTACGTTTCCGTGGCGAAAGGGCTTGATGTGGATAAACCGAGAAATCTGGCCAAGAGTGTGACGGTAGAGTAGTTAGCAGCGGTTTGCGGATCGCAGGCAGTGATGACTGGTACCCTGGCTGACTCTTAATTAATCGGATAAGGGAACATTTTTTCCTTATCCGGTTCAAATTAGGATAGAACTGCTTTGATAAGTAAAATCACAAAAATAAAAAAGCCCTGAAACCAAGGCTTTTTCAAAGCGGATAACGAGAATCGAACTCGCCTCCCCAGCTTGGGAAGCTGGTGTTCTACCGATGAACTATATCCGCACATCCGAAATTCGGAACTGGAATGCATTATATATCAGATTTCGCAAAATGGCAAGAAATTTTTTGCGAAATGCTGAAAAATTTTCGGCAAGAATGATCGGCCAATTTTTTAGCAAAATTTTCACTTTGGCAGTTTTTTGCTTCAGCAAATTTAAAGCTGGGATTTTGGGGCAATCGTCCCCAAAAAGATTGATTTCCTGGCTTGTTATTTCTCATGCAGTCGTTTATAATGTGACCAGAAGAAATTTACGGCGCTTGCGCCAGAAAATTTCGAATGTCAACGAGCAACGAAGTTGCGAGTATGAGACTTTAATAATCTTGTCAGGCGCTGATTTTCTGTGCAATTTTCGACTACCAGTGCAGCGCCCTGTTTCAGGAAAACTACAGATTAGGGAAGGAATTAGGGGACGGATTTATGAAAAAGAAAAGATTGGCTTTATTATTGGGGGCTGTGCTGGCCATTTGCGCAATGCCAGCGGCAGCGGAGGAGGCGGACACCGCGCAGGCCGCTCAGCAGACAGAACTTGAGACGGAGAGCAGTGCCGAATCGGAATCCTGGATGGATTACACGATCACGATTGATGGCGAAACCTATGAGCTGCCGATGATGCTCGAAGAGTTTGTTTCGTATGGGTGGGTACTCGAGGAGACGGAGGATATTCTGCCTCCTTATCGATACAGTATGTACCAGTGTACGAAGGACGATATGACCGTTACCGTGTATCTTCTGAATCTCGGGATCAATACGGTATCAGTCCAGGAGGCGATCGTGGCGGGGATTTCTGTAGACCGGTATTATTGGGATGAGACGGACGCGCCAGTTACGCTTCCGTGCGGGATTACCCGGGGAGTTTCCACGCTGGATGACATTGCCGCTGCCTATGGGACACCGACAGACACGTACGAGGGGGAGCTTTACACACAGTATACCTATCAGCAGGATTATAACCAGGAGGTGGAGCTCGAGGTATATAAGGAAAGCGGAGTGCTTGAGGATATCACTGTAGAGAATTTTATTGAACCGGAGGGCTTTGATCCGGGAGAAGTCAGCACGGAGGTGCCATCGGATATTCTCGCGTACACGAAGCCGGAGGAGCTGAGCAGCGATGTCACAGCGTACGAGATCGAGGTTGACGGCGAGGTTTATACCATGCCGGTGCCGGTCAGCGTACTGCTGGAGGATGGCTGGAAGCTGGATGAGGACAGTGACACGGAGATCGCGGCGGAATATTACGGCTGGGTGACTTTATATAAGAACAACCAGTTCTTCAGCACGACCGTTGTGAATGAGGAGGCCTATGCTACGACACCGGAGAACTGCTGGCTGGAGTCGCTGACGGTTGGCGGCTATACGCTGGATATGGACGGAGCGCTCCCGGGCGGCGTCCGGATCGGCACGGATGAAGAAACTTTCCTGGCTATCCTTGAGGAAGCGGGTGTAACGTATGAAAGCAGCGAAAGTTCGAGCTTCCGTTATTATACGTACAATTCCCCTTCTTATGGCAGCAGCTGTGAGGTAACGATCTACATTGGAACAGATTCGTATTTTGAGAAAGACACCATAATCGAGGTCTCCTGCGAGAATTCCTTTGACTGATCAGATGATTCGGGCGACAAAAGGGGGATGATACTACGGATTGGGAATTAGCGTGGTATACCTCCGACGACTCAAAAATTCTATCATGATTCCCGAAGTAAAACACCCGGATAACGCAAGCCGTAATCTGTTGATAAAAAATACAGGAAAATGCTTGCAATTCCGGAAAAAGGGTGCTATGATGGTCGGGAATTAGATAACAGTTAATCATGAAGAGTGGGCCGCGCGGCCCACTCTTGTTTATGCACATGGCCGCGTAAGGAGTTGTCCAGCCTGCGCTTGACGCGCCCCGCGCGGCGGACAGGGGAGAAAGACGTTTCCCTATCCGATCAGAATAATCGTATCATCTGCAGGGGGAATTACATGAGCAAAAAAGAAACCTATGAACAGAAAACAGAAGCTCTTCTGATGCCGCTGATCGAGCAGCATCAGTTCGAACTGGTGGACGTTGAGTATGTGAAGGAGGGCGGCAGCTGGTATCTGCGCGCTTATATAGATAAGCCGGGCGGTATTACTATCGACGACTGTGAGCTGGTCAGCCGGGCGCTGAGTGACCTTCTGGACGAAAATGATTTTATTGAGGACGCCTACATTCTGGAGGTCAGTTCCCCGGGGCTGGGGCGGCCGCTGAAAAAGGATAAGGATTTTGCCCGCAGCCTGGGTGAGCGGGTAGAGATCCGGACATTCCGCCCGCAGAACCGGCAGAAGGACTTTACCGGGATCTTGAAGGATTATGATAAAAATACCGTTACAATTGAGATGGAAAATGGTGAGACCGTACAGTTCGCGCGATCGGATCTGGCGCTGATACGGCTCGCGTTTGATTTTTGACAGGGAGGAAGAAACATTATGAATATCGAGTTGATGGAAGCTCTCACACTTCTGGAAAGGGAGAAGAAAATCAGCAGGGAGACGATTCTCGAGGCAATCCGGAAGTCACTGATCCAGGCATGTAAAAATAACTGGAAGACGGAGGCGGAAAATGTTGTGGTCAATATTGACCCGGAGACCTGCGAGTATGAGGTATACGCGATGAAGACCGTCGTGGAGCAGGTCGAGGATGAGCTTGCCCAGATCAGTCTGACCAACGCCAAAATGATCGATTCCCGCTATGAACTCGGAGATGTTGTCCGTGTCAATATCAAATCCAAAGAATTTGGCCGTATCGCGACGCAGAACGCGAAAAATGTCATCCTGCAGAAAATTCGTGAGGAGGAACGCAGGGTACTGATTGAAGAATATCTGGAGAAAGAGCACGATATCGTGACGGGCGTTGTGCAGCGCTATTTTGGCAAGAATGTCAGTATCAATCTTGGCAGAGCGGATGCCACCCTTCCTCCAAATGAGCAGATGCGCGGCGAGGTCTATCGCCCGAATCAGAGAGTCAAGGTGTATGTCCTGGAGGTGAAAGATACACCGAAGGGCCCGAAGATCCAGGTATCGCGTACACACCCGGATCTTGTGAAACGCCTGTTCGAAGAAGAAGTCACAGAAGTCCGCGATGGTACAGTTGAAATCAGAGCAATTGCCAGAGAAGCCGGCAGCCGTACAAAGATTGCCGTCTGGTCGAATGACCCGGATGTAGATCCGGTAGGCGCGTGTGTCGGACTCAACGGCGCGCGTGTGAATGCCGTAGTGGATGAACTGCATGGAGAAAAGATTGATATTATTAACTGGGATGAAAATCCGGCGCTTCTGATTGAAAACGCGCTCAGCCCGGCGAAGGTAATCACCGTTCTGGCGGATCCGGACGAACGCTCAGCCAAGGTTGTTGTGCCGGACTACCAGCTTTCCCTTGCCATTGGTAAGGAAGGTCAGAACGCGCGTCTCGCGGCGAGGCTGACTGGATTTAAGATTGATATTAAAAATGAAACCCAGGCCAGAGAATCCGGCGATCTTCTTGAGTATGAAGAAGACTACTATGAAGAAGAATATGACGATTACGGAGAAGATTATTCGGAGGATGGGATCTGGCCGGAAGAAAATAGCTGGCCGGAAGCCGGAGCAGAACCTCAGGAAGATATCTGGCCGGAAGCCGGAGCGGATTCACAGGAAGGCGCATGGCCGGAAGCCGGAGCAGATACTCCAGAAGGTACCTGGCCGCAAGACGGAGCTTATCCGGAAGGTAAAACGGACGACGCTTCCGGGGAGACGGAAGGCACCGCAGATGATGGCTCTTTTGCGTATCAGGAGGATGAAGGCTCCGCTGGTGAGGATGGTGAGGAGTAAATATGACACTCCAGAAGAAAAAAGTTCCATTGCGTAAATGCACGGGCTGTCAGGAGATGAAAAGTAAGAAAGAACTGATGCGCGTATTGCGTACTCCTGAAGACGATATCATTTTTGATGAGACTGGGAGGAAAAACGGGCGCGGCGCATATATCTGCCGTTGCCTGGATTGTCTGGAAAAAGCCCGGAAAAACAGAGGACTGGAGCGATCCTTGAAGATAAAAATTCCAGAAGAGACATATGAAAGCCTGAAAAAGGAGATAGAATTGATTGATAAGAGATAACGTGCTTTCCCTTGTGGGTATCGCAAAGAAAGCAAATAAAGTAGCCTCCGGAGAGTATCAGACTGAGACGGCGGTCAAGTCTGGGACAGCAAGTCTCGTAATCATTTCCAGCGAAGCTTCGGAAAATACGAGGAAAAAGTTTCAGAATATGTGTACTTTTTATCAGGTTCCTGCATATCTTTATGGGACGCGTCAGGAGCTTGGGGCAGCATCAGGTGCTCAGTATCGGGCAGTGATTGCCGTAAGGGACGCAGGGTTCGCGAAGGCAATTGAAAAGAAGCTTGCCGAGGTCAGGTCTTAGCAGAGGGAGGTCAGGAAAATGGGTAATTTGGGTATAAAAGGTTTGGTCGGTACCCTGTATGAGACGGAAGCCTCGAAGGGAAGTGCCGAATGGAAAGGTCAGCAGAAGATGATGAAGGAGGATGAGCATATGCAGAAAAATCAGGATCCGGAGGCAGCGAAGAAGGCGGGAGCATCTCCAGCAGATGGCTCAGGCGCGGATCGCGCGCATTTCGGGCCGGATGGCAGGGGCGCGAGTGCGGACGAATCGGCGGTCAGAAAGCCGGAAGGCCGGCCCGCGGCTAAAAAGAAGAACATTATTCAGGTGTTTCGTCCTCAGAACAGCAAGACTGGTATGGTAAAACCGGGCAGCCGTCCGAGACCGCAGGGGGCGGGCGCGGGCAGAGGCCAGGGTGCGGCAGGACAGGCGAGGCCGCAGGGCTCTGGACAGGTACGAAGCCAGAGTGTGCCCGGCGCAAGAGGACAGAATATGGGAGCGAGGCCCCAGCCTGGCATGGCTGCCGCAGGCACACAGGGCGCGGCTGGAAGATCGCAGGCAGGAACGGCAGCCGCTGGAGCAAGACCGCAGGCAGGAACGGCAGCTGCTGGAGTAAGAGCGCAGGCAGGTATAACAGCCGCGGGAGTACAGAGCACGGGCACGAGACCGCAGCCTAGTGTGGCGTCCGGACCACAGAATGTGAATACGAATGTACAGGCTCAGGGCTCCGCAACCGCAATGTCTGGCGCTGAAGTAAAGACGCAGCCAGGTGCAGCGGCTGCTCAGGGAGCGCAGATTTCCAGCGCGAAGCCGCAGAGCGATGTTACAGCGCCGGGAAGTCAGAGCGCTGTTGTGAAGCCTCAGGGAAGCACAGCAGCAGGGGAAGCGCGGCAGCAGAATGTGAGCGCGCAGCCTCAGCAGGCCGCTTCTCAGGCCGCGAAGATGCCGACTGCAGGGGCTAAGCCGCAGAATACTCCGGAAAATGGCGCCGCAGCAAAGTCCGCTCAGGGATCAGGAGCAGCTTCGACTTCCGCGAACGGAAAAAATACCCAGAAGGCCGGAGTGGGAGGTCAGAGCCAGACAGATTCTTCACAGGGAATGAAAGGGCAGCGCGCGCCCTCTAAATCTCAGAATGCGCAGACTCGAGGCGGTCAGTCTGGGGCTCGCCCGGGCGAAGAGCGCCGCAGAGAAGATGGCGGGCGGACTTCCCAGGGCAGCAGCGGCAGAAATCAGGAAGGCCGTGGGAACCAGGGCGGCAGCTACGGCCGGAATCAGGAAAACCGCGGCGGTCAGAGCGGCGGCTACGGCCGGAATCAGGAAGGCCGCGGCGGTCAGGGCGGCTACGGCCGGAATCAGGAAGGCCGCCCGGGGCAGGGCGGCAGCTATGGCCGGAGCCAGGAAGGCCGTCAGAGTCAGGGCGGCTATGGCCGGAATCAGGAAGGCCGTCAGGGTCAGAGCAGTTACGGCAGGAGTCAGG
>JAJBVE010000158.1:0-24250 GCA_020859995.1 Clostridiales bacterium | reverse complement strand
TATGGCCGGAATCAGGAAGGCCGTCAGGGTCAGAGCAGTTACGGCAGGAGTCAGGATGGACGCGGTCAGGGCGGCCGCGGGATGAGCATTCCGAAGCCGGAGACGGATTCCAAGCCGTTAGAGAAAGAAAGCAGAAAACGCACTGAGCGCGGCGACCGCAACCGCGCTGATAAAGGAGAAAAGCTGGATCGGATGGAGAAAAATGTACGTCCGGGCCAGAAGAATAATACAAAGAACAATCAGAAGAACGCGCCGAAGAGAGGCCAGGTCGCGAAAGCCCCGGCTCCAAAGCCAGTTGAGAAACCGGCGGATACCATTCGGACGATTACGCTTCCGGAGAAAATGACAATCTCTGAACTTGCGGAGGCTATGAAGGTAGCTGCGTCCGCGATTGTAAAGAAGCTCTTTTTACAGGGTGAGATGGTCACAGTAAATCAGGAAGTAAGTTTTGATAAGGCGGAGGAGATTGCTCTCGAATTTAACTGTATTTGCGAAAAAGAGGAAAAGGTTGATGTCATCGGCGAGCTCCTGAAGGAAGACGAGGAATCAGAAGATCTGATGATCCCGCGTCCGCCGGTTGTCTGCGTGATGGGGCATGTAGACCATGGCAAGACTTCTCTGCTTGATACCATCCGCCATACGCATGTCATCGATAAAGAGGCAGGCGGAATCACACAGCATATCGGAGCATATGTTGTGTCTATTAACGGACAGAAGATTACGTTCCTTGATACACCGGGACACGAGGCTTTTACTGCTATGCGTATGCGCGGCGCGAATTCGACCGATATTGCAATCCTGGTAGTGGCTGCTGATGACGGTGTTATGCCGCAGACCATCGAGGCCATCAATCACGCGAAGGCAGCCGGGATTGAAATCATTGTCGCGATCAATAAAATCGACAAGCCAAGCGCGGATGTCAACCGTGTAAAGCAGGAACTGACCGAGTACGGCCTCATCGCGGAAGACTGGGGCGGCAGCACCGTTATGGTGCCGGTGTCCGCGCACACTCACGAGGGTATTGACAACCTGTTGGAAATGATCCTTCTGACAGCAGAGGTACTCGAGCTCAAGGCTAATCCGGACCGCAAGGCCCGCGGCCTTGTGATTGAGGCAGAACTGGATAAGGGCAAAGGTCCGGTTGCGACTGTTCTGGTGCAGAAAGGTACGCTGCATGTCGGCGATCCGATCGCCGCGGGCTCCTGCCACGGCAAAATCCGAGCCATGATGGATGACAAGGGGCGTCGCGTAAAGCAGGCCGGCCCGTCCACGCCGGTTGAGGTACTTGGCCTTTCGGATGTACCGAACGCGGGTGAAATTTTCATCTGCATGGATAGTGAAAAAGAAGCACGCAGCTTTGCTGAGACCTTTATCAGCGAGGGTAGGGAGCGGATGCTCGAAGATACCAAGATGCGGATGTCCCTGGATGATCTGTATTCTCAGATCCAGGCCGGTAAGCTTAAAGAGCTGGATCTGATTGTCAAGGCAGATGTGCAGGGCTCCGTGGAGGCAGTAAAACAGAGCCTTCTGAAGCTTTCCAATGAAGAAGTGGTCGTAAAAGTCATCCACAGCGGTGTAGGCGCGATCAACGAGTCTGACGTCATTCTGGCGTCCGCGTCGAACGCGATCATCATCGGTTTCAACATCCGTCCGGATGCGATGGCCAAATCGACCGCGGAGCGGGAGAACGTCGATATACGGCTCTATCGTGTCATTTATGATGCAATTGCGGATGTAGAAGCCGCGATGAAGGGCATGCTTGACCCGATTTACGAAGAAAAAGTGATTGGCCACGCGGAAGTGCGCCAGCTTTTCAAGGCATCCGGTGTTGGTACCATTGCCGGATCCTATGTGCTGGACGGCATCATGCAGAGAAACTGCAAGGTGCGCATTACTCGCGGCAAGGATCAGATTTACGAAGGTACACTTGCGTCCCTGAAGCGTTTCAAGGATGATGTGAAGGAAGTGCGGTCCGGATTTGAATGCGGACTGGTATTTGAGAAGTTTAATGATCTTCAGGAGGAAGACAAGGTAGAAGCCTATATTATGGTAGAGGTTCCGAGATGAGAAAAAACAGTATCAAAAATACCCGTATCAACGGGGAAGTATTAAAGGAACTCTCGGCGATCATTCAGATGGAAATCAAAGACCCGCGGATAGCCCCGATGACCTCGGTGGTATCCGTGGAGGTCGCTCCGGATCTGAAGACCTGTAAAGCCTGGATTTCCGTACTGGGTGATGACAAAGCCGCCAGCGATACACTGGCCGGCCTTTTGAGCGCAGCCGGATACATCCGCCGGGAGCTTGCCCGCCGGGTAAATCTGCGCAATACGCCCGAAATCGAATTCATACTTGATCAGTCCATTGAGTATGGTGTCAGCATGACCAAAAAGATTGATGAGGTCATCGGAGCAGATGAGCTCTCTGCTTTGGCACGCGGCGAGGAAAGCCTCATGGAGGAAGGCGCTGCAGATGACGACGAGTAAGGCATCATGACGCTGACGATGCCGAAGAAGGCTTAGTCGAGCATGTGACTGCAGAGCAGGACGCATAGGAGTTAGATATGTTCTGCGCGGTTAATTTGCCGCGCAGAGTTTTTCATATCATGAGATGGCTGTATCGCAGTACATACGGCTATCGTAGTACAAGTACAGTACGGAAGAAGGCCTGAATCAGAGTAATATCGTTATGATTTATGACTTTTGCCGGAGTGATGACAGTAGATGGGGTTAAAAAATTTTAAATAGGGAAGGGAGAAGTCGTTATGATAAATCTTGCGAAAGAACTACAGGGAGTAAAAACGGCAGCGATGGCAGGACATATCCGTCCGGATGGGGACGCGATCGGCTCCTGCCTTGGCCTGTATCTGTATCTGAAAGAAAACTTTCCGCAGATACAGGTAAAAATATATCTGGAAGAAATCCCGGTGGGATTCTCAACGGTATATGGTGTGGATGAAATTTGCACAGACTATAGTGAAGACGTAGTGTATGACTTGTTTTTCTGCCTGGACTGCGCGGATGAAAAGCGCCTCGGTCCGGCGGGCAAATACCGTCAGAGCGCAAAGCGCACGATCTGCATCGACCATCACATCAGCAATGGCGGCTTTGCAGATGTCAACTACATCGTACCGGATGCCAGCTCCGCCAGTGAACTGGTCTACACGGTACTGGATGCAGAGAAGATTCCGTTTCATGCTGCAGAGGCTCTCTATATGGGCATCGCGCACGACACCGGCGTTTTTCGCTATTCCTGCACTTCGCCGCAGACCATGCGGATCGCCGCAGATCTGATTGGGAGAGGGATCAATTTCTCCGCGATTGTGAGTGCTACCTTCTTTGATAAAACCTATTATCAGAAGCAGATTCTCGGGCGGGCGCTGCTCGAGAGCATCCGTCTGATGGACAAAAAAGTAATTTTCAGTGCTATCAAGGCGAAGGATATGCAGTTTTATAATGTCACGGCATCGGATATGGACGGGATTGTAGAAAATCTGATGCAGACTTCAGAAACTGAGGTGGCGATTTTCATGTATGAAATCGCGCCGAACGAATATAAGGTAAGCCTGCGCTCCAAAGAACTGATTGACGTGAGCATTATCGCCGGCTTTTTCGGCGGCGGCGGACACGTACGCGCAGCCGGGTGCACGATGGTCGGAAGCATTTATGACGCAGTCAATAATATAACGCAGCATATCGAAGAGCAGTTCAGAGCGGCCGGGCAGACGTGACCCGGATGCTGCGCCCGGGCATAGTATACACCCTCGGACAAGCTTTTCGCTTATAAAACGATGCAGCGGTACAAAGAAGTGGAAGCGCTTTCTCGCTTTGTCCGGAGGCAGGTTCTGGGGTGGGGCTTGAAATGTATTAGTGCCAACGATTTTGCAATTTTTTACTTTACTTTCAAAAGGTGAATATAAAATATGGACGGAATTATTATTGTATATAAGGAATGCGGCTACACGTCGCATGACGTAGTCGCGAAGCTGCGGGGAATCCTGGGGCAGAAAAAGATTGGACATACGGGCACGCTGGATCCAGAGGCAGAGGGGGTGCTGCCGGTCTGTCTGGGGAATGCGACAAAGGTCTGCGACATGCTGACAGACTGGGATAAAGAATACAATGCGACCCTGCTTTTGGGGCGGACGACGGATACACAGGACACGACCGGGAAGATTCTGCGGGAATGTCCTGTGACTCTTGCGGAGGATGGCGCGGATGGCGCCATTCCTCTGACGGAAGAGGAAATCCGCAATTGCATTGACAGCTTCGTCGGGGAGCAGATGCAGGTGCCGCCGATGTATTCGGCCTTAAAGGTGGATGGAAAAAAGCTTTATGAGCTGGCTCGACAGGGGGTTGAGGTAGAGCGCAAACCGAGGCGGATTACAATTAAGAGTATAGAGATCAAGAGCATCAAAGAAGTTTCCCTGCCAGCCGGAATGATTTCGGATGAAACAGAATGCAAAGCCACGGACGATCAAAGAATGATTTCAGCGGTCGAAGTCGAAATAAAGGTGCGCTGCTCAAAAGGTACGTACATCCGCACTCTTTGCAATGACATCGGGGAAGATCTGGGCTGCGGGGGATGTATGTCACTGCTGCTTCGCACACAGGTGGGGCCTTTTTCTCTTGCGGATGCTTATCAGCTTTCTGAAATAGAGGAGTTACGGGACGAAAAGACTCTGGGGCAATGCATTTTTCCTACGGACTCGGTATTTCCCAATATGGAGGCGGTACTTCTGACTCCGGAGGCGGAAAAGCTGGTGCGCAATGGCAATCCGCTTTCCAGAAGAATGCTCTCAGGCTGTGAGAAATACGATTATCTGGATGAGGAGGATGTGAGATTTCCTGACAGAAAAAGCTGGGAACGCGTGAACTGGTCAATTCTTCAGGGACGTTCGAAGACGAAAGCGGTTGAAGCTACTCCGAACGGTTTGCAATCTCTCAGCGCTACCCTGCGTAACCATTGGCTGGACGCAGACCGCGTGCGCCTGTACGGGCAGAACTGGGAATTCCTCGCAGTTTACAGATTTAACAAGGAAAAGAGTATCTGGCGGGCAGAGAAGATGTTTTTGTGATGACGACAAATTGGGAAAGGGGCGCGCGGCATGGGGGTTTATCTAAATCCGGGAAATGCAGGATTTCGAAGGATTATAAACGGAAAATATGTAGATAAAACAGGTTTGATCGAGTATGTAAACAGTACGATCGATACCACAAAAAATCTGACCTGTTTCAGCCGCCCGAGACGTTTTGGCAAATCATTTGCTGCTAAAATGCTATGCGCGTATTATGATAAAACCTGTGATTCAAGAAATTTGTTTGAAAATCTCAGAATTGGAAAATCAGAATCCTTTGAAGTGTATTTAAATAAATTCGATGTCATTTACATGGACATGACTGGCTTTCTTTCAAGAGCAAAAGAGAAATGTCATGTTTTATCAGATATGCAGAATTGTGTGATTGGGGAACTCAAGGAAGCCTACCCGTTTCTCACTGACGAAGAGTATCTTCCGGATGCGCTCGCTAGAATTTCCCATAGGACAGGGAACCGCTTTATCATATTGATTGATGAATGGGATGCGTTGTTTCGTGAGGTAAAAGAGGATGTCAATCTTCAGAAGGATTATATTCAGTTCTTGCGTGGAATGTTCAAAAATGGTTCTACAACGGATCTGACGATTGCTGCTGCCTACATGACTGGAATTCTGCCGATTAAAAAGTATGGAACCCAGTCAGCTCTGACGGATTTTAAAGAGTATACGATGTTGAGACCGCTTAAGCTGGCTGGGTATGTGGGTTTTACGGAAGAGGAAGTCAGAACTCTCTGCAGTGAGTATCATATGAATTTTGAAGATGTGAAGAAATGGTATGATGGGTATTCCTTTAAGGGTATCGGATCTGTTTACAGTCCGGATTCCGTGATGAATGCTATGGAAAATCAGGAACTTGCAGATTACTGGTCAGAATCCGAGAATTATGAGTCGCTGAAAAACTATATCAGCATGAACAAAGATGGCCTGAGAGACTCCATTATAGCCATGTTGGGCGGAGCACGATGCAAAGTGCTTACTCGCAGATTTCAAAATGACATGATGAATTTGAACAGCAGAGATGATGTTCTTACTTTGCTTGTTCATCTTGGATATCTGGCTTTTGATTCTTCAGAAGAGGAGGTTTATATTCCAAACTATGAGCTGGCAGAGGAATTCCGTAACGCGATAGAAGGTGACGACTGGAGCGAAATTGAGACGGCTCTGGCGGAATCAGAAGCCTTACTTGAGGCAACGCTGAAAGGAAATACATCACTTGTTGAAAACGCATTGAGAAAAATACATGCTTCAACCTCCTCCATCCTGCAGTATAATGATGAAAATTCTTTGAGCTGTGCATTGACGATCGCATATTATACGGCAAAAAAGGAGTATACCATTATTCGCGAACTGCCATCTGGCGAGGGATATGCTGATCTGGCGTTTCTTCCACGTACTGGATCAGAGAAACCAGCCATGATTATAGAATTAAAATATAACAAAACGGCAGATGGAGCGCTTGCACAGATCAGGGAAAAACGTTATAACGGTGTACTCAGTCATTACAAAGGAAATATTCTGCTAGTTGGAATTAATTATGATAAACAAACAAAAAAGCATGAGTGTGAGATTGAGCAGATTTGAAAATGGACTATATACACGATACTACTGATTTTAATATAGAAGAAATTGTTCTTCGACAGGAGAAAGCTAAGGAAACGCTTTCCGTTCCGCCTCGTTCGGATTTAAACAGACGTCTACTGGACGTTCAGCATCCTTTCTATCAGTCGGCGGCAGAATGCAATCCTGAATGGAAACTCACCCAGCGGCAGGGCACTGCTATAACTCTGGGAAAGTTTGACGGGCTGCATCGGGGACACCAGAAGCTGCTGGATGAGATTTTGCGCCTGCAGATGGAAGGGTACTATGGCATCGTTTTTGCCATCGCTCCGGAGAATCAGACGTCCCTGTTTACCGCTGAGGAAAAACAGCATATGCTGGAAGCATATGGCGTGGACTGTTTGATCCGCTGCCCCTTTGTGCCGGAGATCCTGAGTATGGAGCCGGAGCGCTTCATCGCGGATGTCCTCTGCGCACAGCTGCACGCCAGATGGATTGTGGTCGGCACGGACTTTCGCTTTGGCTATCAGAGGAAGGGCGATGTAGAATTTCTGCGCTCCATGCAGGAAAAATATGGCTATACGCTGCTGGTGATTGAGAAGGAGCGCTATAGGGAGCGTGAGATCAGCAGCACTTATATCCGGGAAGCGCTTTCCGGGGCAGATATGCAGCTTGTGCGCACTCTGATGGGAGATTTCTACCCAGTGGAAGGCACTGTTCTGCATGGACATCAGTTGGGCAGAAAGATCGGGATGCCGACGATCAACCTCCGCCCGGAGCCCTACAAGCTGCTTCCTCCGCCCGGGGTTTATTACAGTGATGTGGTAATATTTGAAGATATTGAAGTGCAGGGGCAAAGTGGGAATTGCGCATTGAATGCTGTCGGAAACCAAGAGGCATCGAACACAGCCGGAAATCAGATGAGCGGCAGTGCAATTTTGGATACTCATTTAAAAAATGATCGCTTACAATCTGAGAGCGGTATTCCTCGGATTCTCCACGGGATCACGAACATCGGCTACAAACCGACTGTGGACGGTACTTTTCTTGGAGTCGAGACTTATCTTTACGGAGTGTGTGAAAACCTGTACGGACGAAAGGTAAAGGTGCTGCTTCGCGAGTTCCGACGTCCAGAGCAGAAATTTGAGTCCGTCGAGGAACTAAAAGCGCAGATGGAGAAGGACATACAGGCCGGGAAAGAATACTTTGAAATCAGGTAACTGAAGACTTTCGTAACTGTTCAGTACCTTCACAGTTACGATGATTCTTTTGGGTGCATTTTGCGGCCTGATATAAAGAAAAGCTGGAAGACTTTATCCAGAAAGGGGTTTATTTGTGTCAGGAAATTTATGGATAAAAGGGGCAGTGCTCGTTGTCCTCGGACTGGTCGCGGATATCGCCGGCCTGATCGTAAAGATTTACAGTGCGTACATGAGGCCATATGAAGGGTATACGGAGGCAAAAGTAGTAGATATTATCCCAGTGGAACGGGAGCGAAACGCGGAATCCCGATACCGCAACCGCCAGGCGGCAGTGTTTCAGTTTTTTGCCGATGGAAAACTGGTCAAAATCGTAGACAGTGAGGACGCTTACCCCTGTCCTTATGATCTTGGCCAGCGTGTCCGGCTCTGCTATGATCCGGAAAATCCGGAAAAATACATGGTGCTGCGCGAGGAAAAACTGCGTAACCGCGCGATCGCGCTCAACGTAATGGGGGTCCTTCTGATTCTTGCGGGAGTGCTGATGTTCCTGACGTATGCCATGCGATATGTTGCATAAAAGCACATATGATCAATGGTTAAGCATACGAAACCAGCATAAGAATTTCGAAAACTCTTCGACATTTCAGCATCGCGTCTGACTTTTGCTATATTCCCGTCGTCATGACCATACACCCGCAAAATCCATAATGAGTCTGATAAAGGAGCGTTCTCACCGGCGCTCCTGTTTTCATATGCGGCAGATTCAGATCAAAACGACGGTTCTCCAGCGCGCACTGCGCGAACAGCTCCAGCCAACGCCTGTCTGCCTGCGGAAATACCGACGAAAACGACACGTCCGACAGAAGATGCCAGGGCTTGCCGGCTAATGCGGCAAAAGATTCATTCGCGTAGCGGAAAAAACATCTCTGAAAGTTATCCACAGGATCATATTTGTTTTCCACAATGCAGAAAGGAAACGGAAAATGATCAAAACAACGAAACTCGTCTGCGGCTCCCTGCTTCCAAAGGAGAGTATCCTGTTGGCGTGCCATCTGCGAGAGCCGTTCCTGCACCGCATTTAAAATTGCCTGTTTCTGCCTCCGGCTGTAAGGCAGCCGCGCTCCATCAGACAAAATCACACAGGACTCATCCAGATCGCAAACAAAGCGCAGTGAAACCAGACAATTGCGGTTGATCTGGATAAACCCGCGCTGCGGCAGCATTGCCTTCAGAGAAGTAATCGTCATAAAAATCTGGAGCGGCGCCGCCTCCACGCGAAAAATAGTGCAGAGCTTGTCCGCCACCTGCGCGTAAATAATGCTGTCCACCGGAATCAGCCTCTCTTTGCGATTAACCGTCAGCTGAATCATTTTCACACCTGTATCCGCCATGTCTCCATACCTCAAACGTTCTGCTATAAAAAACCGTCGTTCGCTATTTTATCTCATTAGAATAGAAAATTCAATAAAAATCTATAACATATAGGACAAAAGTTCTAAAAATACCAATCAGACGAATGTTTATTTGATAAAAATGACAAAAACAGAATAAAATTAATTCCGCAGACGGAAAAATAATTTCGCGAATGCAAGAAAATTCACGAAAATAAACCAACCACGAAAAGAACATTGAAACAAATACCGTCACGATGTACTATACATTGTAAAGAAAGGGTAATTTTCATGTCCAGATTGGCAAAAATACCCTGTTTCATGCTTGAAAGAATCGTGAATTTAATGATATGGACAGCCGGTGGGCAACAGACAGGAGCGCCATGAAAAGAAAGAATATACTGAAAAAGTGTCTTGCGTTGGTTCTTTCGGTTTCCTTATTAGGAAGCCAGATTAGCGTGCCTGCTATTACGGGGTATGCGGAAGACATCATCCTGGAGGAAAATGAAGTTTCCAATATCACTGCCTCCGAAGAAATAACTGCAGTTGTGAGTGAAGGCACGACAGGAACCACTGCGGCAGAATCGGGAGAGGTTACCGTAACGACCGTGGAAGAGACGGTCAGCACTTCCGCAGCGCAGGGACAGACCGAGGAGACAGCAGCAGCGGCATCTGGGACAGACCAGACCGAGGAAACAGCTGCTGTGGTATCTCCGACGGAAACGACAGGGGATACCAATTCGGCTCAGAGTACGGATTCCGAACAGACTGCCGATTCCCAGACAGAGGCTTTGCCGAATGAGACCCTGATAGAGGATGAGTCAGAAAATACAGAGATGAAAACAGAATCAGGCGCCACGGCATCGGCAGAATCAGAAACCAGCGAAGATACAGCTGCGGAAACAAAGACAGAGGCTTCAGCGTCGGAAACTTCAGAGTCAGAGGTCTCAGCACCGGAGACCTCAGCGACGGAGATTTCGGCACAGGAGACTTCAGCACAGGAGATTTCAAAGCAGGAACTCTCCGAGGTTTCCGCGCAGAGCGAAAGCACAACAGAAAATGGACTGATCGAAAGCATTGAGGTTGTCACCGAAGAGAACAGCGGAACAAATTATATAGAGAGTGTTTTTGATACAGAGATAGATACAGAAACGGCATCCGAAGCAACTACGGAATCCGGGACAGATACGCAAACAGTGATGATCGAAGAGGAACTCCTGGTTCAGATCACAAACACTTCCATTTCCGCCATCGAGGCACTTTCCGGCCAGGAAAACGCAAACGCTTGGAAAGTCAATATCAACTGGGAGATCAGCGGCACCAGCAGCGGGACGGCGCGGCTGGCTCTTTGCATGGATGAAACGACCTACGAAAGCCTCCTAAACAGCTGCGCGGCCGAGTACGAAGACAGCAGCGAGGCAGGGACCTGGTATTGTGAGATTACCTTAAACGACACTGCGAAAACCACGATCACTCTGAAAAAGTCAATCGTGGATGATGCTGACGCACTCTATGAGGATTACAGTACCTATTTTGAGAAACCGGTGGATGAAGACGACGAAAGAGCAATCCGGCTGGTCTATGAACAGACTGACGACGCGGAAGAACTGGAGTGGACGTTTACCCTCGAGGCAGAGGATATTGAAGAAGAATATGAGAGCGCGCTCGTAGCTCAGTGGTATGATGAGGAAGAGACGGATGAGAACGAGATGTGGAAAAGTCTGAAAAGTATCCACATCGAATGGGAAGCGAGTGAGGAAGCGGCTGAGAGCGAGTCAGAAAGCGAGTTCGCGAGTGAGACTGCGGATGCGGAAGAATCTGAGACAGAAAAAGCGACAGAAGTTGAAACTGAGCGCGTAACTGAGAAATCAAGAGAGACCGAGGTACTGACAGAAAAAGAGACAGAATCTGAGGCAGAGATGGAATCTGAGGCAGAGTCAGAATCTGAGACAGAAGAAACAGCAGCAGAAGAAAATGAGACGGAATCGGGAACGGAGATTGAAACTGAGGCGGAGACAGAGAACGCCGCGGAAACAGAAGAAGTAACAGAGGCGGAAACGGAAGAAGCAACTGAGACAGAAACTGAAACAGAAGGTGAGACTGAAGCAGAGAGCGAAACCGAGTTCTTCTATACAGGCGCGACTGTCAGGTTATTAGGGGCTGCTATTGCCAGCGAAGAAGAAAGTGATACTGAGACTGAAACTGAAACGGAAGACACGACAACGGTTTCCGCTGTAGATCTGACAGATTATCTGACCGGGATCGGTTATGATGTAAACAAGGAAACAAACCTGATTTCCCTGTCTTTGAGCTATTCTATCAATACTTCCGTCCTGCAGGCTGCCGGAACAAATGTTGTAGAATATCAGATTCCGGATAACATTTCCGCAAAGAAAGCATACAGCGGTTCGGTTATGGACGGCGATACTGTTGTAGGTACTTATACAATCAGCGCGGACGGACTCATTCAGATCGTCTTTGACGAGGATTATGTGAATGGCACGCCTGCGGATATCAAGGGTACGATTTCTTTCTGGGCGAAGACCTCTGAAGAGCAGGTTGGCGAAGACAATAAGATGGAGATCGTGTTCAGCGATGACTATACGATTCAGGTTGAAATCGATAAATCATTGTTTTCAGATTATGACGTCACAGTCGACAAGTCCTGCACAGATACCGTGATTGACAAAGATAATGGGACGGTGACCTTTACCTATTCCATAGAAGTAACCACGGATAATGGCACAGGTACTGCATTTGACTTTGAGGATGTGCTCTCAGGCTCTCATTATGACAAGGCGGAATATTCCGATCTGACTGTCACGAAATATTCGTCCAATGGCAGTGAAGTGACCGGCTTTGGCAATACATTGACGATAGTGGAAGGCACGTCTTCTACGAATCCGTATGTAAGCGGTACTCTGGCCAGTCTGGAAGCCGGAGAGAAATATGTGATCACTTATACAGTAACACGTACACTGGACTCGGATGAGGACAGTGTGACCATGAATAATTCAGCGAAGGCTGCGAACACCTACGCTGCTGATATTGATTATTCCTATACCACAGCGAATCTGTATGACCTGAGCGTTGCGAAAACAAGTTCGGATTCTCCTGTGCTTGACAGGGATAAAGGAACCATTACGAATACCTATACGGTTACAGTCAGTTCTACGATGGGCACCAAAGGCGAAATTGACCTGACAGACGCTGTGTCATTTTGGCCTTCTGAATTGAACTATACGACGAATTTTAAAGTGGTGTCGATCACAAAGTACAGTACAAACGATTCCGGCGAAGTAACAGAGACGAAACTTGAGCTCACCACGCTGGATATGAATGCGAACGGGCAGCTTGTGGGTACTCTTCCTGAACTGGAAGCAGGGGAGTACTATGTCATTGAGTATACGTTAGTTTTGTCTGATCTTCCGGAAGATGACCTCGTGTCACTTACCATCATGAACCAGGTAATCGTAAGCGATGATTTCAGCAGCAAGTATACCTGGGATAACGATTATACCACCTGGGTCGGAAAGGATTATGTCAATTGGGTGAGCAAGACCGGTACCTATAATTCCTCTACCGGTGAGATTACGTGGAAAATCGTATTGAACGAGGGTGCATATGGCGACCTGGATGGTCTGACCCTGTCGGATATTCTGAAACATAATGGGGTAGAAGTACCAGCAGATTCTGATTTTACTTTCACATTGACTGAAAAGAAAGGATATCTGGAGTACCCTTATTATAATATGACTCTGGATTTCACCTTTGTAGATGAAGAGGAATATTACGCGTGGGGCAATACGCCAACGAATATTGATACCACCAATGAGTTTGTAATAACTTATACGACAAAAGTAGACAGCAGTGAGGTTGCTAGCTTTTTCAACACCTATACAAACAAAGCGACGCTTACCGATGGCTCCGGAAAGGAATATTCGGATGAGGCAGAGGTGACCATTCCGCTGTATACAATTGATAAGGAATTTACCGGAAGCGAAGAGTACAGTGCCTCGGGGTATACCGAAGGTTATACGGAAGGGTATGTTCTTTCCTGGACTACTGCCATTGATGTGCCGGTGGATGGACTGGCGCAGGGCAGTACGTTTACAGATATCATTTCTGACAGCTCCAGCAGGCAGACGAACAGTAAAAACTGGTTCACAAAGGCGATGCTGCAGGCGATGACGCTGACTATGAATGGCACGGCGATTACGGAAGCATACGCGGTCCTCTGCACCGGTACAGATGCGAGCGGGAATGCCTTTACGGATAAAGCTTTGTCTGATCTGGCTGATACGGATAAGGTCAGCAGCTTTCAGGTTACGTTTACGGAAGGAGTTAAGTATCAAGATGGCTATCCGCTGGTGATCAGCTATTCTTCGTATTCAAAATCTGCAGATCTGGTTTACAATACCGGAACCTATGCGGAAGAAGGCAACAGTGTCAGCGATGAAGCCGCTGGTAAAGGTGACGACGGTACACTGGTGAGCAAGTATCATGCGGACGGTACGACGACATTGAAGACAGAGCTGTCGAGTCTGCAGGATGATAATCTGGGTAATGATCCGTATCTTCTTACCTATAAGCTGGTGGTGAATGAAAACAACTCTGCAAGCGGTACAATTACCATTACGGATATATTGCCTGAGGGAACTGCTTTATATACGGAAAAATGGAAGTATTCCATCAATTGGGAAGGCATTCAGAACTACACGGATGAGAATGTTTTTAAGTACGGTGTTTATTTCTATTATCAGCCGTATGATGCGAAGAATTATGTTTATCCGTATTCTAACACCGAAGAGACAACTACCAGGAATGTCTACCCGTCATCTGGCTCTTACATTTATGGCGGCACCGCGCTTTCCTATATAGATGGGGGCGGTGTGCAGGTGGAATATGATGATACTACGCGGAAACTGACAATCACCATTCCAGAAGATGTATATAAGGCGACGATTGACGCGGCAACCGGTGAAACTGCCAATTATACAATGGTACTCTACTATGCGGCAGAGATTACAGATCCTGATAAAACGTTTGTGGGCGCATATGAGAAGGGCTTTACCAATGCCGTAACGATAACGACAGATAGTGGAAAGACGGACAGCGCTTCTGTGACAGACACCGTGGTCGCAAGCAATGTCAGCAAGACCGGCAAATACGATGGTGAAGCCAATACCGTTGATTATGAAGTGTACATCAATCCACTTGCCGTGACATTGGTTGCAGGTGAGAAGAGTACTCTGACGGTGAAGGATACTTTTTCCAATGCTTTTAATAATGATAAATGGGCATATTATGTGACAGACATTGATCTGGAACCCGGCTCGCTGGCTCTGTACAAATACGAAAATGGAGACTGGGTGAAATGCAATGAGGATATTATCTCATCCACCCTGTCTGTTTACAATTATCAGGCGTATTTGACTGTGGAAGTACCGGATGGAGCATACTATAAGCTGACCTATGCTTATATACTGACCTTTGCGGACTGGGCGGACGACATTTTATCTGAGGATAATGGCAGTTTTAACGTGACAAACTCTGTAAAAGTGGAAGGACTTGGTTCTCTGGGAAATTCTGATTCCACGAGCTCTGAGGTAACAGAAGGAGGATCCTCTTCTTCTGCGACCAAAAATTACGCGAACATTACCTTGTATAAGCGTGACAGTTCAAACACGACTACGATGCTTGAAGGAGCGGAGTTTACGCTGGAACGTTACGATGGAGCAGCCTGGGAAACCATTTATAATGGTGATTCCGATATATTTGTAACGGATTCTGATGGCGCCGTATCGCTTGGTGATAAGCTCAGCGATGGTACTTATCTGATCGCGTACAATTATCTGTACCGGCTGCGCGAGACGAAGGCGCCGGAAGGCTACAAGATTCTATCGGACTATATGTATTTTTATGTACAGGACAGCAGCAACAGCGCCATTGTCGCTCCGGATGGGTGGCAGAATGATTATGCGGAGTACATGCTGACTGTTGTAAATAATTCATATGTATTAGTGGAGAATGAAAAGAAGGACGAAGGAAAGACGGAATTTGCGATCCGCAAAGTGTGGCAGGATGCGGACGGAAATACGATCGAGACTCCGCAAGACGAATCGGGGAATGAGATTCCCAGCATTACCGTAGACCTTTATAAGACGGCAGCCGGCACGGAAACGTTGGTTCAGAGCGGAATTACCCTGACCAGCGAGAACGGATGGAGCGTGCTTGTGTCAGATCTTCCGGTTTATGATGGGGCAGATTTGATTTATTATTCTGTGAAAGAAACAGATGTTCCTGACGGATGGGCTGTTTCTTATACAAATAATGGCAATCCGATTGCGGCTGATACCACGGACGCGCAGATCGTGGTGACGAACATTTCGTCAGACGGTGCGATTCCCGTGAGCGTAAACAAAAAGTGGCTGAAGTCAGATGGTGTTACGGAATACACCTCCGCGCCAGAGGAGAGCGTGGAAGTGGCCCTCAGGAGGAGCTACTATATAAACACCTCAGGAATTGCCGGCGCGAATAACAACACAGGCGATACCGTGACCGTGACGGTCAATGTGGAGGACAAAAATCATCCTGGTTCGAATGTATACACAAGCACACTTACCGGTGTAGTGAAAGATTCTCTCGTGACTGTTTACATTGAGAGTCCGGGATTTAACCATCTGGAGGGTCTGACGACATTTACGAATTCCGGTGGTGAGACGGCTGCGGTGAGTCCGTCCTATACCTGGTCGACCAGATACAGAACAGCTGACGAGACCTGGGCGTCCTGCGAGACTCTGACGTTCTACGCTACAGATGATATCACGGTGACAATCGGCAACGAGTGGTGTGAATATGCTTTTACAGATACCGATGGAACCGGTTATGATTTCAGCGTGACGAACGATCCGAATACAAAACTGACTACAGGTACGACGGTAACGGATGGTATTTTCTCGGAGAAGGTGACGCTTTCTGACGCTAACAACTGGACCTATACCTGGGCGGCCCTGCCGCTGCTAAGCTCGTATGGAACGGAGTATACCTACTGGATTGAAGAAACCGCGCCGGACGGATATTTTATAGCATCAGGAACGATTAATGGATCATCTAATGAAGTTGGAATGACGGCAGAGACAGATGCGAATGATTTGACAGTCTCTTTGTCCTGTGAGGTGATAAATCAGCGTTTACCAGGAATTGATACAACTGTTACTGTGAAAAAGGAATGGCAGTATGATGACGCTTCGCAGACTTTAATAGATGATGATGATCCGGCAAGGGATCTGCTTTCGTCTGTGACTTTTGAATTGTATCGTTCTACGACCGATCCGGATGGATTGAAGACGGAACAGCAGACAAATCCGGATCTGACGATTCCAACGGACAGCGAGCTTGTCGATACGGTCACGATCTCCGCGGCAGACAGCTGGAGCTATACCTGGGAATATCTGGATAAATATGAGGGAAATAACTCAAATGGAAGTAAGTATTATTACTACGTTGTAGAAACCGGCAGCGGAGAACTGTATACGGCAAGTTTCTCTGAGAATGGCGTGAATGAGGCAGCTGCCGCCGATCCAGTTATTGTCACAAACACGGTGAAGACGGCAGAAGTCAAAGTGACGAAGACCTGGGTTGACAGAGATGGTAAGGTCATGAACGAAGGCTTCCCCGATTCCGTAAAGGTACAGCTTTATCGAAAAGCAGATAATGCTGGCGAGACAGACTATGCCTATGGGGATCCGGTCACTCTGGGGACGGCAATGTCTGGACAGGTTGGATACTCAGACGATGGCTGGTCTTATACCTGGTCAAATCTGGTTCAGGGCGAATACTATGTAGTAGAGATCATTGAGGAGGAAACATTTAAAGAAGCCTTTACTACGAGCTATTTTGTGGTGACAGACGCAAACGCGATAGCCAGCGACGCGACCGCTGGTCTGAGCAGCGCGAAATCGGACGCGGAGGAAGCATCGACCTCTACAGACGGCGGAACCGTTGTGATCTACAATCAGGAGATACCGGTGGAATTGACCGTGACAAAAGAATGGGGCTCTGACGTTACTCCTGAAGATATAACGATACAGCTGTATCGGACGACGACCAGACCGTCAAAGTCGATTAAGACCGTGACAGTATATCAGGAAAACAGCAGCGGTACACAGACGCTTCTTACAGCAAAGCAGATCAGTGGAGATACGGTGACTTTTACAGCTTCCATATATAGATGGAGCCTGAATTCTACCCCTGCGCTGACATGCGAGTCAGACGGAAAAGCGGTTGTATCGGAGGCAAAATTCTCTGTTGATAGTAATAATAGTAGTCTGTATATTTATACATTTACGATTAGCAATCTGGTGACGGACTGTGTACTTGTGCTGCATTCGAATGATACATATTCCTCGATTACGGTTACCGGTTCAAACACCGCTCCGACCGAGGAGGAGATCGCGGCTGACACCGGACTTATTGGAAACTGTACAGATGGGGAAGAGGTTTCAGACAATGAGGTGTCAGATGCAACGATAACGTTGTCTTCATCTGGAACTGGCTGGACTTATCAATGGACGAATCTTCCGCGTACGGATGAGGATGGAAACATTTATTATTATTATGTAAAAGAAGTCTCAGATAGTTCAAATTATAAGAGCAGCTATTCTTATTCCTACAATGAAGATGGCAGTATCGCGAGCGTGACGATTCTGAACAGCAAGTCACTGACGACATCTGTGACAGTGCAGAAGAAATGGGTGGATGTAAATGGAACCGCAAAGAATCCGTCCACTTGGAGTATCACTCTTAATCTCTATAAAAAGAACGCGGATGGAGAATGGGAACTATATACTCTGGACTCGACAAAAACCATTACAGAATCCAGCACTGATGCGAAAGCGGTGTGGACAAATCTGCCGGCCGGAGAATACTATGTGGAAGAGATAACCATGAGCGGGACGAATGTAAGTACGTCGACCTATACGGCGTCTTACAGTAATAAAGAGTATTCTTCACAGACGAATGCCGGTGACAGCAGTTCCGAACCTTCAGAAGCCTCAACCATGGGCGGAGCTTCATCGTCTGATTTGGCGGATATCTATATTACCAATACAGAAGGTTCTACGGAGATTAGCGTGACAAAAAAATGGAGCGATGGATCTGCCAACCACAGCACGGGATCCGTAACTGTGAATCTATATCGTTCAACGACTGACCCGAAAACGGCAGAAAGTGAGAGTCAGGCAAAGCAGGGAAAGACGGTAACGGTGGATTATGCTGGCACTGATCAATGGGGAAATAATAAGTTTAGTGCAGCAGGAGCAGTTTTAGGAACTGCAGTAGATATAAAAATTTGTTATGACTCATGGAAAAGTTCACAAATGAGTACAAATGTACTCTCCTCTGTGTATTTGAAGAATTTCAGTACGGGTGATGTGACATATCCAACAGAAATTGTGACGAATGATGGGTATGCATATCTGGTGTTCCGAAGTGTGGATATTTCGGGTGGCACTTCATTTACGTTTTGTGTGGATTCGGATGGTCAGGAAAAATATCCGAATACATCGGAGCATATCATTTCGGATGTTGAAGGATCAGATTATGCGTTTGACACTTTGATTAAGCCGGTGGACAGCAGCCAGACAACTGCAATTAAGTCCGAAATCCTTAGCAGCTCAAATAGTTGGACCTATACATGGTCAAACCTGCCGCTGACGGATGAGAATGGGAATCTTCTATATTATTATGTAGAGGAAGAAACTGTAGCGGACTGTGCGACTACCTACGCATATTCTTACAATAAAGATGGAAGCATTGCCAAAGTGACGGTAACCAACCGCCCGACATCCGGCGATACGAATATCTCAGTTGTGAAGAAATGGACGAGCGCGGACGGAAGCACTATGACAACGCTCAGCGATAGCTGGAGTGTCACAGTACAGCTTTATACAAAATCTTCCACAGGTACGTGGGAAGCGTATAAAGACGCGAATAATAAAACAGTCACTTTGGAACTGAACAATAATAACAACTGGTCTGGAACATTCGAGAATCTGCCGAACGGCGATTACTATGTGAAAGAAATTTCCATGAGTGATTCCGCTGCAGCTGCGACGCTGGTAGCAGAAAACTATACGACTAATTATCAGATAGGAACGAAGGAAGCGACAGAGGACGCCGAAAGTGCCTCTGTGGATAGCAGCGCGTCAATCACGATTACAAATGCGGAGACGCCGACCAGTATCGAGGTAACTAAGGTATGGCAGGACGAGAACGGAAATATACTTTCAGACAGCGACCTTCCAGATGACCTTTCTGTGCAGATGACGTTGTATAGCTCTACGACAGCGCCGGATGTGCAGGAAACGGAAAGTGGCGCGACGTATACTGTTACTGTTTTGGCAGACAATGGTTATGGAACGTATCATTTAGGTGATGGAAGCACAACTACAGGAGCAGTAACAATTTATATACCATGTTCATCAACTATTTCGAATGTGGATGAATGGTATATAAAAGACTCTGACGGAAATGTGGTTGGAGAAGTAATTGCGCAATCAGGAAGTAATATTACATTTGCGGTTTGTGACATAGAAAAGGATAGTACTTTTACTGTTTATCACGATTCAGCAACGTGGCCAAATACAGATCAGGCAGTTGTAACTGAAAAAGAAGTTGCTGCCACCAATCCCGTTGGCGAATATGTAAAAGTGAACACCCCATTGCCAACCGGCGTTTCAACCAATACGGCTGCCAAAAAAGACACGCAGACTTTGTCCAAGACAAATAGCTGGACCTATATCTGGGATAACCTCCCAACGCATGACGCAAATGGCAACCTTCTTTACTATTATATTGTTGAGGATGAACTGTCGGGATATACAGTCATGACGACTTATTATCAATATTACCGAGAAGACGGCACAGTGGAAAAGGTGCAGGTGGTCAACGCAGGAACATTCGAGACAGAGCCGCCTGGAGAATGCAGCGTTACGGTAAAGAAGAACTGGTATGACGCGGGTGGTGCGGCGCTGGCGGACAATGTGACATCTGATTATTCAGTGACCCTGCAGCTGTATCAGTGGGTAGAAGATATAGCTCAGACAAGTGGAGGTTCATGGGAAAAATACGGCAGCACAGTCACGCTTTACGCAAACACGGCAAAGGATGCAAGCGGAAATACAATTTCCACAAACAGCACTGAAAGCTGGACATATGTCTGGACCGAGCTTCCTGCAGGCAAATACTATGTAGAAGAACCTGGCTCAACCGCAAAAGGCAGCTTTACAGTTGGCTATCGAACTGAGAATATGACCAGCACGATGGTCGATAAGACGGATGCGTCAGAAGCAGAGGTGGAGGTTTCGACAGATGCAGGAGGCAGTGTTTCCGGCACGATCACAGTAAATAATCAAAAAGAGTCGACGGAAATATCTGTCACTAAAGTCTGGAAAAATAGTGATGGTACGCCAGATACGGATCAGTCTGAGACAGTGAAAGTGTACCTGTACCGCACGACAGAGGAATTGACGGAAGCGGAAACACTTAGCATTACTTCCAATGTTAACAGTGCAACCTATACACTGGGCGAGATGAATTCTACTGCGGTAATCACCTGTTCTGGTGCACTAAGTGAATTCAAGAGCGTGATGGTGGATGGAGTGACATTAACAAAGGATGTTGACTATGAACTGACATCTGGCTCCACGATAATAACCTTCTCGAAGGCGTACCTGGAAACACTTTCAGTGGGAACTCATGATGTTGTCCTGAAATACAACACTCTAGGAACGATTAATACTGTATTGACGATTGTAGAATCAGAGATAGAATCGGAGGCTGAGACCGCAGCAGAAAGCGAGACGCAGACCGACACTAATACAGAAAAAGAAACCCAAACAGAGAAGGTGATCGAAACAGAGACCGAAACGGAAACTGAGACAGAGACCGAAACGGAAACTGAGACAGAGACCGAAACGGAAACTGAAACAGAGACTGAGACAGAGACTGAAACGGAGACCGAAACGGAAACCGAGACAGAAACCGAAATAGTAACCGAAACGGATACTGAAACGGATACTGATACGGAACAAGAAACGCAGTCAGAATCAGAAGATGAAGAAGTTGGACCTTGGACGGTGACGGTGAAGGATTCCAGTTACACTGCCCCACTTGTGACAGACAGCAATGTTGTTTCTTCAACTATTACAGTACTGATATCGTATAATAATGATAGTAGTTGGAGACCAATTGTCACATTAAGTACTGATCAGGAGGGGGTAGAGATTACTTCATTAAACTATAAGACATACAGTGGGAAAAATTATGCTGTTTTTGAAGTGAAAGGAATATCGAGTGATTGTACGTTAACGATTGCTACTCCTAATGCATACCCTGATTCATCTGGAAGCCTGATTATAAGCGGTTCCGCTTCAAGTATTACATGGGATGATGAGTCCGCTTCTATTCAGTCCCTTGCGGAAACATTAACAGCATCTTTGGTTGCAAATACACATACCCTGACCATGGAGTCTGGTAATGGAACCACCATTCAAACCGAAAAAGAGACGGAAGAAGGGCTGCTCTCACCAGGCACAGGACAAACAGAACTCTGTGCCGCTGTTACGCTGGGGAGCGACTATGCAGATAAAGAAAACTATGACATCACGGGCCTGACCTACACCTGGAGCAACCTGGACAAATACGATAAAGATGGGAACCTGTACTATTACTATATCGTAGAGGAAACTGTGAATGGTTACACAACGACCTATTCGAATGACGTGACGATCACGACAACCACTACGACAGGCTCTTCACAAACGGAGCAGACCACTACAATTGACAAGGTGACAGTGACGAACGCCAAAGATACAACACCGATTTCGGTCTCTGTCGAGAAAGAGTGGAGTGGTTATACCGAGACGGAGATAGAAGAGTATGTAGTTACCGCGACACTGGTACAGGTCAATAATACGACTGGCGAAGAGACTGATGTGGTGACAGTGCAACTCGGAACATCATATAAAGGACAGACAAATTATGGAAGTGATGGCTGGTCGTATACGAGGAGCGGACTGGATCCTTCTTATAGTTATTATTTCAAAGAAGTGTCTGTAGAAGACTCTTCTGGTAACGTAGTAAAGAATTTTAATACCACGTATCAGAAAGTGGTCGACGGAACACCGGGAGAATCCACTGAAACAGCATCAGGTGCAAAATTATCAACGACCGGTACGATTACGATTACTAACACAAAGGATTCTGGTCAGGGCATTATAATGCCCGGTACCGGCTCGAAATATCCATTGATCTTTTATGGCTTAGGGCTCAGCTTCCTGGCAGTATCGACAACATGGATGCTCTATGCCTTTAAAAAGAAAAAGAAATACAAATATGCTGGGAAAGGAGGAAAAACAGCAGACAGTTCTTAATCCTATGGAGCTGCCAGAAGCGAAAAGGTTGCAACAGGCTGCACTGGGTCGGGTATCGAGAATACATAAACAGAAATCCACGCAAGTATAGCCGAACGCAAAAGAATCGCAGCAGACAGCAGACGACGATTAATTCGTCGTTAAACAGCACAAGGGCAGTTCCAGAGCCCGGCTAAGGCGATGCCCCGGAAGGAAAAAGACCGGGAAGAGTAATACCCCGATGGAGAAAAAGAGCGGGCAGAGCAATGCTCCGACGGAAAAACATCGGGCAAAGAACATTCCGGCAGCGACCGGGAAATTTTCAGAGAGGAAAAGGTGGAAAGGTATGAAAAAAACGTGGAAGAAATTGGCCGTGCTGGCATCAGCTGCAATTATGGCGCTTGGCATGACAACAACAGCCTTCGCTGTGGATAGCGGGGGGCGGAAGCTATAGCATAACGATTCAGGGTTCTACCGCAGCTGCAACAGATGAGATTAGCGGAAACACATATTCTCTGTATCAGGTGGCGAGTTTTGGCGTAAGTGGAAATGTTTACACCAATATTACAGTATTGGATCCGTTTACCGACCTTAAAGATGATATTGATGCTTTGGCAAAAGCAGACTTATCTAGCGCAGCTAGTGCAAAGGATTCGGATGATGTGGTTGAGCTGGCGGAAGATGCGGCTGATATCGTAAATAAGCTTAGTTCTACGGATAAAGCTAAATACAAACTCGCTACAACAACTATCGCAGATCAGACTTTCGAGAATCTTCAGACTGGATACTATTTGATCGTGGAGGAGTCGCATGGTTCCTCGAATGTTTATCTGTCAACAAAATATATTCTTGTTGCGGTAGACGAAAACGAGACAGTTGCGATTAAGACATCAAAGGCTGGTGTGACGAAGAAAATTGTCAGTGAACATGATACTTCTGGCGCAACACTGGTAGATGCTGACACAGTCGCGATCGGCGACACGGTCAAATATCAGCTGGATGCTCCGATTCCGGATTATGATTCGGATGCGACAGAGCTTACCTTTACGTTGACGGATACCATGAGTAGCGGATTGACATTTTCTGGAATTACATCCGTGCAGGTGTCTAAGAATGGCAGCACTTGGGATAATGCAACGAGTCCGACTACAAATGCGGAAGAAACTGGAGTGAAAGACACGGCCAGAGCAACTGTTACGATCTCTCTCAGCTTAAATGATATTATCAATTATAGCTATGTGCGGGTGATCTTAACAGCAACCTTAAACAGTGATGCGTCGACTGGAGCTACAGGAAATCCGAACTCAGTAAAGCTGCAGTACACCAACGATTATTATGGCGGCAGCAGCAGTTACACGACACCGTGGGATACTGTTATCACCTACACGGGCGAACTGAACATTCTGAAAGTGGACAGTAGTAATCAATCAACAGGCCTTTCAGGGGCAACATTCAATATCCGTACTACTGATGACAAGACTGCAGATGCGCTTTATTTTGTAAAAGACGGAAATGGAGTGTATGTCTATACAAAAAATTCGCAGGCTTCTGGAGCAACTACGGATTTGGTATCTGACGACAATGGTGTAA
>JAJBVE010000031.1 GCA_020859995.1 Clostridiales bacterium | reverse complement strand
GAAGGAATTTTACATCATTCAGAAGGAGTCGATTTCATGCCGGCTGATATTCAGCTTTCCGGCATGGAGGTATCGCTTGTAAATATGATAAGCAGGGAAACGGTGTTGAAACAGTATCTTGAAACCGTAAAGAATCAGTACACGCATATTCTGATTGACTGCCAGCCTTCGCTGGGAATGCTTACCGTCAATGCTTTGGCGGCTGCTAACCGGCTTATCGTACCTGTCCAGGCTGAATACCTCCCGGCAAAGGGACTGGAGCAACTTTTACAAACGGTAGGAAAGGTCAGGCGGCAGATAAATCCAAAGCTCCAGATAGATGGGATATTGCTTGCGATGGTGGATAAGCGAACAAATTTTGCAAGGGAGACGGCTTCGCTTGTGAGAGACACTTACGGAAAAATTAATGTATTTAAGACAGAAATTCCGTTTTCCGTGAGGGCGAAAGAGGCAAGTGTTTCGGGAAAAAGCATTTTCTCGCATGATCCAAAGGGGAAAGTGGCAGCCGCATACAGAGAATTGACGAAAGAGGTGGTAAATCTTGAAAAGCAGCGCGAAAGACATAAAACTTGCGTCCGTTGATGATCTGTTCAAAACAGATGAGAGCAGGGCAGATGATGAGAGAGAACGTGTGCAGGAGATTGCGATATCGGAACTGCATCCCTTTAAAGATCATCCGTTTAAGGTTTTGGATGATGAAAAAATGATGGAAACAGTGGAGAGCGTGCAGCAGTATGGCGTTCTGGTTCCGATTATAGCCAGACCTTCGTCGGAGGGAGGATATGAAATTGTATCTGGACATCGGCGGCACAGGGCCTGTGAACTGGCGGGGAAAGAAACAATGCCGGTGATTGTGCGGGAACTGGATGATGATGAAGCAGTTTTGCTGATGGTGGATAGTAATCTGCAAAGGGAGAGCATACTGCCGAGCGAGAGGGCATTTGCTTTGAAAATGAAACTGGAGGCTATGAAACATCAGGGGGCGCGTAGTGATTTAACTTCCGCCCAAGTTGGGCGGAAGTTGGACGGGAGAGAATCCAGGGAGATTCTTGCTGAGCAGGTCGGGCAAAGTCGTAATCAGGTTTCGAGATACATACATCTCACGGAACTGATTCCTCCGCTCCTGAAGATGGTGGATGAAAAGAAAATTGCCTTCAACCCTGCATATGAGCTTTCTTTCTTAAAACCGGAAGAACAGCAGATGCTGATTGATACGATGGAATATGAGCAGGCTACGCCATCGCTTTCCCAGGCGCAGCGCCTGAAGCAGTTTAGTCAGGACGGGCGCTTAACGGAAGATTCTATGCTTGCGATTATGTCAGAGGAAAAGAAGCCGGTTCAGGATCGAGTAATGTTTACATCGGATGTTCTCAGACAATATTTTCCAAAGGACTATACGCCGAAGAGAATGGAAGAGACGATTATCAAATTACTGGAGCAATGGAAGCAGAGACGGCAGCAGCAACAACAGCAACAGCAGAAACACCACAATTTGCGATAAAAGCAGGAAACAGAATTTTACAGGAAACGGAAAGGAGCTTTTGGTATGTATTCAACTTATGACGTTGCGAATGACGCAAAAAATAATGAAATTTTATTCAGGGATGCGGAACATGAACTGTTCTGCCTGCGGGCTTTGGAGAAATGCAGATGGTGTGATGTCTACCATGAAGCGCTTGTGTATTGTCTGGGTATAGACCGGACTACAAGGGAACACATAGACCGGATTTACGATTTTAAAACAGGAAATGTGAAACCGAAATGTCTGAATGAGGGCTGGCAGACGAGCGGCAGCAGGCGGGTTGTGCGCATGGCTTTTAACCTTTATTGCGACAGTACACCCAGTGTACATGGGATGGAAAAATCAGAGGACAAACTCCGGGAGTGCGGCGAGTATTCTGTGAGCGATTTGTTTTGCTGCAGTTATGCGAGATACTTTTGGGAGGCAATTAAAATCCGGTATCCGGAATACTGTGGCTGACATTGGTATTCTTTGCCGATATTTATGAGAAAAGCGAGGAAAACAAGATGGAGGAACGATTGGAATTTGACTATTTTCATGAATGTGAGGCTGAACAGTTTTCTTTTTACCGAATCCCGAAGGCATTGTTTACGGACGACTATTTTAAATCTCTTTCCTGTGAGGCAAAAATTTTATACGGGCTTATGCTTGACCGAATGTGTCTGTCGATGAAAAACAACTGGATAGACGCCGAAGGACGCGTATATATCATTTTTACACTCGAACAGGTGACGGAATATATGAATTGTGGGCGTGATAAGGGGATAAAGATTCTTGCCGAGCTTGATACGAAAAAAGGAATTGGCCTGATAGAACGGGTGAAACAAGGTTTTGGAAAGCCCAACGCGATTTATGTGAAGAATTTCGTGGTGAAATCGGATCAGAAGGGCCAGAAAACCGCAGTTTCAGGCGAAGATTTGCCGAAGAAGAAACTTCCGACTGAAAAGCAGGGGACAGAACCGCAGAAAGCAATCTGCGCATCATGGGGAGATACCATCAAAAAGCCGAATATCGAAGAACGGAGCATCAAAGAACAGAACTTCAAAGAACAGAGCGTCGAAGAACAGACCAGGTGCCTGAAATCTGATGAAAAAACGGAACATTGGGCGGATTTAGATCAGGCTGTCCATCTGGATGATGCCTCTGATCTCCAAAGTCGAAATACCAGACCAACCGTAGTCGGAAATTCCGATGCGCCGAAGTCGGAAAAACCGACTTACCGTGGTCGGAAAAGTCGACCTAGTGAGGTCGGAAAAACCGACTTAACGCAGTCGGAAAAGCCGACTGGTCGTGGTCGAGAAAGTCCACCTTTCGTTGTCGCAGAAGCCGACCCTAATGATACTGATATTAATAATACTGATTTGAATGATACTGATCTTATCAATCAATCTGCGTGTACAGACGCATACCTTACGATGGATGGGATGGATCAGACGGATGCGATAACAGCCTACACGAATATCATCAAAAAGAATATCGAGTATGACTGTTTGGTTTTTGACGCCAAATCAGATTCTGACAGGATGCAGATTGACATGATTGTATCACTGATGGCAGAGACGATTGCAGTGAAACGGGAGAAGGTAACGATTGCAAAAGCGGAATACCCCTATCCGTATGTGGTGAATAAGCTGCTCCGTGTGAACTTCAGTCATGTCCAGTACATACTGTGGTGTTTGAGAAACCAGACGGGCAAGATCTGGAATATTAAAGCTTATGTGCTTGCCTGTATTTTTAATGCGCCGACAATGATAGACGCTTATTATCAGGCGGAGGTTAATCATGACATGCATGGGAAATACAGTGGATGAATGGAAAATAAAAAGCAGATAAACAACGGAAAAAACTGCGAAACTGGCTGTCATTATGCAAAGGAATGTGAATACAGAACGGAGGAAGAATATGAAGAACGGGAAAAAGCCGACAAGGGAACACAGGGGGATTTTGAAAAAGTACGGGCTAAATCCAGATAGCTGGCTGGTGGTGAAAAATTTGCCGGACAGCATTCTGGTTGTGAGCCGGCTGTCGCTCCATTCCGGGAAGAAACCGGATTATAAGGTATTGCCGAGGATATAGTTTTGGATAGGGTCAGCATAATAGAATGGGTGGTTAAAATGCATTTTTTGGATTTTGGACCGATGAAGGAAAGTGACATGGCGGAGTATTTAGGGGAAGTGGATGGTTTGGAGGACCGGATTCAGGAGATGCTTCAGGAGGAATATTCAAAACTGGAATCCTTTGAAGAATGTATTCAGAGGAAGTCGTTTCGGAGCTTCATTCCGGACACCAGTCCTGGCAGCCAGCACCAGATCGCAAATACGGACACGGTTTATAGTATTCTGACATCCGTACAGCGCGACATGGAACAGCAGTCCCGTGATATCTCACAGCAAATCCTAAAGCTTGTTGAGGGCAGGGAGAAACTGAACCATGTGAAATACTGTATCCGTTCACTGCCGTCTGACCAGGCGGATCTGATCACATACATATATGTGAAACGGGAAGGGCAGAAAGCTTACTCGAAAAAGAAATACCTGAGTACATCCACTGTAAGTCGCAGGACGAGGATAGCTATGGATAATCTTCTTGCCCTGTATAATGCGCGCTTTACCAGAAGTAAGGCTGGTGACACCGGATAAACGGGAAACTCGGCTTCGGAGTATATGACATCATGAAAAATGAAGCTTTATGAAACCTGAAAAATTATGAAAGGAAAAGAAGATTATGAAAAAAACAGAATTATTCTGCGGTATTGCTGCGTTTATACTGATAGCCGCAGGAATTATAATGGCTGTACGGGTTTATCTGGGTTATCAGAAAGGCAGGGATCAATACGATGATATGGAATCCGCATTTACCAGTGCCGTTGACGGACAGCAGGATGAAACAGACGAGTCTTATGGGGTAGATGAAGCAGGCAGCGAAACGGATACGGCAGAAGGCAATGATTTCGGAGATGGGAGCGATGTGGCGGCAGACAGTCTTCCAGAAGACGCCCCGGAACGGCTTACAGTGGATTGGGATTCTCTGACCGCCAGCTATAAAGATTGTATCGCCTGGATTCAGATTCCTGCCGTGGAGATATCCTATCCAGTGATGCAGTCGGACGATAATGACTATTATCTCCACCGTGCGCCGGATGGCAGTTATCTGTTTGCGGGAAGCATTTTCATGGATTATCAGAACAGTGCTGATTTAACAGATTACAATACAGTTATTTACGGCCATAATATGCGGGATGGAAGTATGTTTGCAAAATTAAAACAGTTTAAGGATGCGGAGACATTGGTGCTCAGCCCATATTTTTGGATTCTGACGCCGGACGGCGATTATTTGTATCGTATTTTTTCCGTTCACTCAGTAGATGCCTTCGGCAGTGCGTACACGATTCAGTTTGAGAATTATGGAAGCTTTGCCGAATGGTATTATGAGATGGCAGATGATTCTGAGATTGAAACAGGGGTTACTGCGATGCCAGGAGAGAAGACTGTGACGCTTTCTACCTGCAATGGAAACAGTGCGACTCGTTTGACCGTGCAGGGGATTCTGGTGTGGTAGGATGCAGGGATAAATTTGTAAGTTGGTATAGCTTCGCTGACTTTAACCTGACATACAATTCTTCATGAAAATCTGGCTGCAGCAGATTCAATGAACAGAAATGCTACAGCCGGATTATATATTGATTATTATTTTTTCATTTCCAGATAGGGCATTACTTCATAGCCTTTTTTCTGATACAGATGGACTGCCGGTATGTTGTCCTTTTCTGCTTCCAGACGAAAGATCACATCCGTATACTGCTTTTCAAGAAAGTCAAAAAATCGTTTACCGATTCCCATTCCACGACTGCTTTCTTTTAAGTAGATATCCTCTATCCAGATACAGGGTTTCCCGAATTCGGTTGAAAAACTCTTTGCTATCATGGAATAGCCGCAAATGCAGCCGTCTGACTCAAAAATATATCCTTCCAGGTATGGGCTGTCATTTACGCAATTATTAAAATCATTCCGAAAGATTTCCTCGGAACCGTTTGTGTACAAAGCGGGCGAAGCATAGAAAGTCCGCATCATTGTGAGAACCTCGTCTTTATCATCGGGTTTCATTATTCTGAAATTTATATCCATAATAAAACATTGCCTCCTGCAATTATTGAGGATGTCCAGACCATCCGTATATCTGCCGCCAGAGGCATTCCTGCTGATTGTTGCTCAATAGGAATGCGCAGTCATTATTCAGATTATAGTTGTAAAGAAGCGAAATTACAACAGACGATTTTTCCTGGCAAACGGGACGGCGGGATTGTGCGGGATGGTTTGGGACTGCGAGGGACAGAGCGGGATTATTCGGGATAATGTGGGACAAAATGGGACGCCGCGCAACTGAATGTGTGTTAGTATGTATGCTGAAAAAGCGAAGATGCCAGGAAGAAACGTTTGCAGGGCTGTAAAGACAGCTCTGATTTTTTGCCATTCCATAAAGTTGCAAAGCCGGGATGCCTGTATGATAATTGCATGTGAAACAACGATGCAGCAGTAATAAAGTTCGAGTTACGGTGATATGGCAAAAAGGAGGAAGCGATTATGGCAATGATGAACGCAATATTTGATGGAAAAGTGTATCCGGCAGAACAGGTTGTATCAGAAGACCCGGAGTATAAGGAAGCGGTAAAAGAATCTGATCAAATGATGCGGAAGCTGGAGAAAGATTTGGATAAGAGCGAGTATGAAATGGTAGAAAAAGTGTTGGATGAACAGGCTATTATGTCAGACTGCCAGAACAAAGAATATTTTAAGTGCGGGCTTGCCGTTGGGATGGCATTAAGGGAAGAAGCTGAGGAGATGCTGCAGAAGCTTTACGGTATAGGAAGTAATTGCGAAAAATCTACAGAAGAGAATCCGGTTTAGAAAAACTGATTCAAATACGGCAGAAACGGAGGGAATGGAGCATGAAGGCATATAAGCTGCAAATGG
>JAJBVE010000099.1 GCA_020859995.1 Clostridiales bacterium | reverse complement strand
TACCGAAAGTGCGTCAATGGAAGTAGCAATCCCCTGCACAATCAGAGCACCGGCTCCAAGCTTTGCAGATTCTTCAGATTCCCCTTTGCCATGTATGCCATCAGCAAGCATCTTGCCGCCAATACAGACAAGCAAAATCAAAGCAATCCATGGGATAAACGGTTCAAATGCCTCGAAATACTGAACTGCGGTATGCACACAAAACCATCCGATCAGCGGCATCAAAAACTGAAAGACGGCAAATGCTCCGGCAATCCCGACCATCTTTTTCTTTTGCATCTGCGGCTCATTCAGGCCGTTGGCCATCGACACGGAAAACGCGTCCATCGCAAGCCCTACACCAAGCAAAATACTGTTGACAAAAAACATCAAATTAAGGTTCATGTTTTACTCCTCCTGACTTAGTTAGAAAACAAAAGACCCAGGTATAGCCATTTTGACTATACATGAGTCTCGCATTTTAAAACAAGCCAGACGGAAATTCCATCGGTATGTTGACTTGCCACGCAAAGGCTGCGCATGCTACTCCCTCACGGGAAATTTATTTTCAGATTTTATGATGGCAATCATTATATAGGCAAATATTTAAAATTTCATTGGGCATTTTACGCAATTTGTCTTAATTTTAGACATTTCTGCTTACTTGTCGTTTTTTCCCTGTTTCCAGAATTCCAATGTGCCTTTCTTTATTTGCTATTCGCCCTCATTTACAGTTTTCCGTCCAGAATGCACCAATTCTTATTCAGATAATCCACAAGGGAAATTACGGTCAATACAAGAGCAATCCACGTAACAAGCTTTGCAGCAAATATCCATGCATTTCCAAAATTATAAAGCAGCATAATAATCATAGCCATCTGAAAAACCGTCTTGACTTTCCCCCAATAGCTGACTGAAATCACGGTTCCTTTTTCAGAAGCCAACAAACGGAACCCACTGATAATGAATTCCCGGCAGATAAAAATAATAACCATCCATGCCGTCAGCTTTTCCTGAACCATCAGGCAAATCAGCGCAGAGCAAACCAGGAGCTTATCTGCAATTGGATCCATAAATTTCCCAAAGTCTGTAATCAGATGATTCTTTCTCGCAATATGGCCGTCCAATGCATCCGTTGCACTTGCCAAAATAAAGATAAGTCCTGCCAGATTGTTCCCAAACGGTATATCCGCAAGCATCAGCACCACAAACACAGGAACCATGCAGACACGAGCCATAGTAAGTTTATTTGGCAGATTCATTATCAATGTCTCCTTCGCTTTACACTTTTTCACTTACATCGACTATATTTTCTTCCAATTCATTTTCAACAAAATGAGCGCCGTAATAAACGCCAGAATATCAGCCAGTGCCCCTGCCCATAAAACGCCTTCTACCCCGAGAGCCAACGGAAGAATCAACATGGCCGGAAGCAGATAGAGAATCTGTCTGGTCAGAGAAATAATTGTCGCCAGAGTCGGTTTTCCGATTGATTGGAAGAAGATGGATGTCACGAGCTGCACTCCATTCAGCGGACATGCCAGCAGGAAAATTTTAAAGCATTTTACCGCGAACTCATTATACAGCTCCGACTCTGAGCCAAATATTTTTACAATGCTCATTGGGGCAAGCTGGAATACAGCAAAAGCCACGGTTAAAATCACAGTTGAAACCAAAAGAATGGTCTTGTACGTCTGTTTTACCCGATCTTTCTGTCCGCTTCCATAATTGTATCCCCAAATCGGCTGTGACCCTGTAGACATTCCTATCACAATGGCGATGAGAATCTGATTCACTTTCATAGTAATGCCAAATGCAGCAAGAGGGATATCCGAGCCATAGATGGATTTTGCTCCATAAGAAACCAGTAAATTGTTTGAAACGGCTACAACAAGCACCATGGAAATCTGTGTAATGAAGCTCGATGTTCCCAGGCTGCAGACTCTGGATGCCGTTTTGCCTGAAATAACAAAGCAATTTTTATCCAGATGTATTGTCCGGAATTTCCATATATACGCAATATAAATAACCGCATTCAGGATCTGTCCGATAATGGTCGCCCAGGCTGCACCCTTCACGCCCCATCCGCAGACAAATATGAAGATTGGATCAAGTATAATATTGGTGATGCAGCCAGCCAAAAGCCCCGCCATACTGTATCTCGGGCTCCCATCGGCCCGAATCACTCCAGACATGGCAGAATCAATCATGGCAAAAAACAGTCCCAGGCAAATGATGCGCCCATAGTCCATCGCATATGGCAGGACTGCTTCCGTAGCACCAAAGAGACCACACAGTGGCTTCAGAAAAATCTGCAGCAGGACACATAGCGCAAGCCCGATTACTACGGTCATAGAAATCGCGTTTCCCACACCCTTCGCTGCTCCGTCAGGATCCTTCTGTCCCAGCCTCAGACTCATATAGGAAGCAGCACCATCACCAATCAAAAGACCGAACGCAGAACAAATAATCGTAAATGGAACAATCACATTGGTTGCGGCATTGCCCAGATAACCAACCCCCTGTCCGATAAAGATCTGGTCAATGATATTATACAGTGCATTTACCACCATAGAAATAACGCTTGGAATGCTGAATTTTAAAATCAGCTTTCCAACCCGTTCCGTTCCCAGAGGATTCACCGTACCTGTTTTTTCCTGAATCATATATGTAATACACCTCCGTCTGAATTATTTCTCTTTCTCTCTTCCCGCCACTCCGTGGCTTCGCGCAACAGGGAATAGATGGCAGAAGCCGCGGGAACACCCAGCATCATTCCAATCGGGCCGCCCAGCTTTCCGCCGACAGTCACTGCAGCCAGCACCCACATAGCCGGCAGATTGATCTTGGAGCCAACAACCCGCGGATAGATCAGATTGTTTTCCGTCTGCTGCAGTATTACAAAAAATATCAAAAAAACCAACGCTTTGAAAGGACTTACTGTCAATATCATCACGACGGCCACTGCCGCGCTGACATATGCGCCGACAATAGGGATCATTGCCGTCACACCCACCAGCGCTCCGACCATTGCCGCATAAGGAATATGCAGGATCAACATTCCAATCATACACAGCGATCCAAGAATGACTGCTTCGGTAGCCTGTCCTCCGATAAAGTGCTGAAAGGTGCTGCTGCACACATGGCAGACATGAATCAGCGGCTCTCCGATTTTATCCGGCAGCCAGGCTCTTACGAGCCTGCCGGTCTGACGTTTCAGTTTTTCTTTTCCGGCCAGAATATAAATCGCAAATACCAGCGCTACCACAAAATTCACGATTCCGCCCACAATAGAACCGGTCGCGCTGACTGCGGAATCCACGATATCATCGCTGTTCGCTTTGAGCAGCTTCTCCAATTGTGTTTTCAAAGAAGACCAGTCAATATCGGCCAGAAATTTTCCAAGCGGATTTTCCTGAAAGACAGGATTTTCGTCCATAGCCTCCAGACCGTCAAGACCTTCGCTGATAATCTGAACAATCAGTCCGATAGCACTTACAAGCTTCGGAATGACAAGCACCGCAACTGCCACAATAATAGCTGCAATCAACACAAGCGCCAATATAATAGAAAGCACCCTGACGCCCTTTTTCATCGATGTTTTCTTCCGAAGCAGCCGTTCAAACATGTTCATGGGAACATTCAGAATCAGAGCCAGAATCATTCCAATCAAAATTGGCCGAACCAAATCAAGCAGGAAAGATACCGAGCTGACAACCACACTAAAATACCTCATACCCAGGTAGATCAAACAGCAGCATGCGACAATTCCAACCAACCATTTGCCGGTTTCCCGGCGTTCCTCCGGGGTATCCACCAAAAACAACCTCCTTTATTTGTCCTGCATCTGGTTTTGAAGCAGAACTATTGTGACAATCCTTTTCTCCCAAGATGCCTCTGAATCAGCTTTGCGATTTCCACAATCGGTATAATCAGCGCCCCCAATAGAACCGCTATCAGATACTCTGCAATACCGGCACCTGTAAACCCGAAAACAGCGGCAATATCCGGGACTTCACAAATAAGCGTAGTGGCTGCCAGCGAAGCCACCGCTGTAAGCGCCAGTGCGGGATTCCGGGAATCAAGTTTAAAAACGCTCCGTCTGCGGGAACGCATATTCAGGCTGTGGAAGGTTTCAGCAGCAGACAAGGTAAGAAAAGCCATAACAGTCCCCGCCGCACTTTCTGCAATCGTCCATTCCCCGTTCTCCAGGAAACCGCCAATCACCCAGGATACAAGAACCAGTGCCGCCACCGCAATTCCCTGATACAGAACGTCAAAGACCATACCGTCCGCGAAGATACCTGCTTTCGCATTGCGCGGCTTCCGTTTCATAATATCCGGCTCTGTTTTTTCCGTTCCAAGCGCCAGTGCAGGGAAAGTGACTGTAATCAGATTGATCCAGAGCAAATGAACCGGTTTCAGAAGCGTAGCGCCAATCATCGACGTGATAAAAATGCTTACGACTTCACTTACATTGGAACCCAGAAGGAACTGAACGGATTCGCAAAGGTTATCATAGATATGCCGTCCTTCTTTCACCGCGTCGGTAATCGTCGCAAAGCTGTCATCTGCCAGGATCACATCCGCCACATGATTTGTCACATCCGTTCCGGTCATTTCCAGCCCGACACCGATATCCGCCGTTTGAATAGCCGGTGCGTCATTCACTCCGGCTCCGGTCATGGCAGTCACATAACCGGCATTCTTCCACGCGTTTACAATACGCGTTTTCTGCTCCGGCTGTATGTGGGCATACACGCTGATATTCGGAAGCTCTCTTTCAAGAACTGCATCGTCCATCGCAGCCAGCTGTTCTCCACTGACAGCGCTGGTTCCATCCGCAAGTATTCCCAGATCTCTGGCAACCGTAACGGCAGTATCAATGTGGTCTCCGGTAATCATAACAGGGCGGATACCTGCCTGACGGCATTCCTCTATCGCATTTTTTGCTTCCGGACGCAGCGGATCAATCATGCCGCACAGACCAACAAAACAAAACTGCTGCTCCAAGACTTCCGGTTCATACGTTTCGGGCACATCACTCCACACTCTCTGGGCGCACGCCAGCACTCTGAGAGCCCGTTCCGCCATATTTTTATTTGCGGAAAGGATTCGTGCCCGGTCGCACTCCGTCATTTCCATCATTTCGCCGTCCTTCAGATAATGCGTACAGCGTCCAATTACCATGTCCGCAGCACCTTTCGTAAACTGTATGATCCCATCCTGATTTTTGTAAACGACAGACATCATTTTCCGGACTGAGTCAAACGGTGCTTCCCCGCATCGGATGTATTGTTTCTTTAGCTCCCATCCAGAAACTCTCATTTCATCTGCCCAGTTCGTCAGAGCAGCTTCGATTGGTTCTCCTATCATCTGCCCGTCACCGGCAATTTCCACGTCAGAGCAAAGCGCCATCCCCATGGCCAGCCGCACATGATCTTCTCCAAACAGATCCACAATCCTCATCCTGTTCTGAGTCAGTGTCGCTGTCTTATCCGTGCAGATTACCTGCGTACAGCCCAGTGTCTCTACAGCCGGCAAATGACGGATAATGATATTCCGTCTGGACATACTGGTCACACCTATAGAAAGAACCACTGTGACAACTGCCGCAAGTCCTTCCGGAACAGCGGCCACCGCAAGAGAAACCGCAATCATAAGGGAATCCAGAAGCAAATCTGCATCCACACTTCCTGCCCGGATGATCTGAATCGCAAACACAGCAACACAAATACCAATCATCAGGCAGGTCAATACCTTTGAAATCTGTTTCAGCTTCCGCTGCAACGGTATCTGTTCCTCTCCTGTCTGAGAAAGCGCATCCGCAATTCTTCCCATTTCTGTATTCATGCCGGTAGCCGTCACAACAGCCCTTCCCCTGCCATATACGACCGTACTGCCCATATACACTATATTGCTGCGCTCACAAAGAGGCGTTTCTTTTTCCCCTTCTTTAAGCCGGATCACGTCTGTAATCTTTGAAATTGGCGCGGCTTCGCCTGTCAGCACGGACTCTTCCACTTTCAGACTGGCGCTTTCCAAAATACGGGCATCTGCCGGGACAGCGTCTCCTGTTTCCAGCAGAAGAATATCACCGACTACCAGATCTTCGCTATGTATCGTCTGGACCTTATCCTCACGAATTACCTTAGAATTGGCTGCTGTCATTTTCCGCAGAGCAACAGCGGCTTTCTCTGCCCTGTTTCCCTGATATATCCCCAGCAGAGCATTAATTATTACAACAGCCATGATGATGATTACATTGGCAAAGCTTCCCTTTTGTGTTACTGCAAGCGCACCGCTGACTGCAGCCGCTAGGATCAGAATGATCATCATCGGCTCTGATAGCTGTTCCAGGAATCGCCGGAACAAAGATTTCCTTTTTGTCGTTTTCAGCCGGTTTTTCCCATCCCTCTCGAGCCGTTCTATTACTTCCTTTTCATAAAGTCCCGATTCACCCGTCCGCAGTTTTTCCAGGACGCGTTCTTTTTCCTCACAGTAGTAGAGCATCCGTAATCAGCCTCCCAGAACAG
>JAJBVE010000106.1 GCA_020859995.1 Clostridiales bacterium | reverse complement strand
TGCGACAAAGGATTGTCCGAAGCTGTCGGCTAAATCACAGAATGCGACAAAGGATTGTCCGAAGCTGTCGGCTAAATCACAGAATGCGACAAAGGATCGTCCGCGTCTGACGGTTTTATCACAGAAGGAGAATGACAGACAAACGGTGCCTCCGGTCTTAGAGGTACGCCATCTGAGTAAAACTTACCATCAGGGCCGCCGCGAGATTCAAGCAGTCCGGGATATCAGTTTTACCGTCCGCGAGGGCGAGTTCCTGGGAATTGTCGGAGAGAGCGGAAGCGGAAAAAGCACGCTGCTGCGGCAGATTTCCGGGTTGGAAATGCCGGATACAGGTGAAATCCGGCTGTCCGGGAAGCTTCTTTCCCCAAAACGGACAAAAGAGGATTATCAGGGAATGCAGATGATTTTTCAGGAACCGGTATCGTCCTTTGATCCCCGCATCCGGATTGGATCCTCCATTCTGGAAAATCAGAAGAACCTTTGTCGGAAACATATGCGGGGCGGACAGCAGAGGGGATTTCCGGAGAAGTTTTTCAGGCAGACAGAGGTCTCGGCAGATCAGGAGAAGCTGCCTGCACAAACGGGGGTCTCGGCAGATCAGGAGAAGCTGCCTGCACAAACGGGATTTTCGGCAGATCTGGAGAAGCTGCTTGCTCAGACCGGACTTTCAACAGAACTGAAGGATCGTTACCCATCTGCGTTGAGCGGCGGCCAGTGCCAGAGAGCGGCTATTTCCCGGGCGATTGCTGTCCGGCCAAAGGTATTGCTCTGCGATGAGATCACAAGCGCGCTGGATGTTTCCGTGCAGGCGCGCATCGTCGATCTTCTGGTTCAGCTGGCGAAAGAGAGAGGGATGGCAGTCGTGTTTGTCTCCCACGATCTGGCGCTGGTCAGTACCATTTGCAGCAGTATCCTGGTGATGAAAGATGGCGCCTGTGTAGAATATCAGGAGACCGGAGATCTTTTGAATCATCCGCAGAATGAGTACACAAAGCAGCTGCTTGATGCTGTGATGACGATCTGAAACGGTCGCATGATTGTTATCTGCGGGACTGTATTCATTCTCGAAGGTTCGCTTCTGTTTTATGCACAGTCGCGTAAGGAGTTTTCTTTTTTCGGCCAGGAAAAAGGAGTGTCCGCCCCACGCCAGCAAATGTCAGGCAGTAAATTCCCCCGCTTACGGCGAAAGCCGCCATTGGGGGGATTTTTTGATTTAGTGCAGCGCGAAAAAGGAGAACGGCTCCTCCGCTGATAATTGCCGGCAGGAGCATTTTTACAAGCAGATCAGGTACGGAAACCGTCAGCCATGAGGCGCGGCGCAGTGTGAAAAGAATGCATACAGATACCAGGAGATCGTCGAGGAGCAGGCCCCAAAGATATCCGTTCATTCCCAGGAGAGGGACAAGCCTCAGAATACAGAAAAAGCGCAGGGCGAACCCGGCGAGATTCCAGAGCAGGATGGAAGCGGAGCGGTCCAGACCGTGGAGAATGCTCATCATGGTTGTGTTGATGTAGATGAGCGGACAGATCAGGGCGAGCCGGCGGATATAGATTCCGGCCAGTCTGCTTTGAAAGAGGATATTGCCGACGCCATCCCCAAACAGCAAAAACAGTCCCAGACAAAAGCTGCCCAGTAAAAGCCCGCCCATAAACGTAGCGTTGACCGTTTGGGTGAGCTGCTTTTTCTGCTGAAGTGCGTGAGCTTCGGAAACAGTGGGGAGCAGGAGCATACCGAGCGCAGATGTGACTGCGGTCGGAAAAAGAATCATCGGCAGAGCCATACCGGTCAGGGTACCATAATCAGAGATGGCTTCCATGGAGCTCTGTCCCGCGCGCTGCAGCATCTGTGGGAGAAGAGACGCTTCGATCGCCTGCAGGACGCACATCAGCATGCGGTTCAGCCCAAGCGGCAGGGAGACGGAGAGCATTTTCTGAGCGGACGAGCGGCAGCGCTGAAAGGCTGCGCCTGGATTGACCAGGATGGAATGCATTATGGTGCATGACTGTCTCAGGGAAGAGCGCAATGTGATGTTTGACTGCGTTGGCATAGAATGGTTTGCGCTGTATGGTTGAGCCCGCAGGAAATGTTTTGCTGTACTTGCGCGGCTGTGACATCCCATGCATGCCAGAACAAAAATTGCGCAGGCTGCCTCTCCGAAAAGCTGTCCGAGGACCATGAGCCGGGCTCCGCCCGCCGATCCGTTTTGCAAGGAAAGACAGTAAGCAGACACGACAAAAAAGATGCGCACCATCTGTTCGATAAACTGGGAAAACGCCGGAGGCAGTACTTTTTTCGACCCCATAAAATATCCGCAGACACAGCCATGTATTGTGGAAAACGGCAGTGAGAAAGCCATCACTTTTAAAAGCCCCGCGCAGGATTCTTCCAGAAGAAACCGTCCGGCGATCAGATCGGCTCCAAAGTACAGCAGCACCATGCCCAGGACGGAGGCAGGGACAGACAGTAAAAAGCCAGTGAGCAGGGCGCGCCTGGCTCTTATATGGGCTCTCTTTCGGTCCGGCTCCTCTTTTGCCGGCCGGTGGTTTTTCTGACCAGATTTGCTCTGCGCTGGCCGGAGCTCTCCCTGACCAGATTTGCTCTGCACTGACCGGAGCTCTCCCTGACCAGATTTGCTCTGCGCTGGTCGGAACTCTCCCTGACCAGATTCGTTCTGCGCTGACCATGCATTCTTCCGATACGGTTTATCGACTGGTTTTCGGGTATTTTCACGAGCCGCGTCATTCCCTTCCGCCAGTGCTTCCGCCACAAACCGGGAAACGGCTGTCTGTATGCCTCCGCTGCACAGCGCCGTGCAGAACGAAAAAACCGGAATGGTCATCTGATAGAGTCCGATTTCGGCCGCACCAATTGTCCGGGAAAGGAATATTTTATAGAAGAAGCCGGCCACCCTGGTCAGCAGTCCCATGACGGTTAGTAGAAGAGTTCCTTTGATGAGATAGCGTTTCTGATTCATCGGTCGGCCAGCCTCTTAAGGATTGGTTGCTTTATCCTATGCGGAAAAGACGGAATTATAGAACAGAACTGATCTGTTATTCGGAAAGATGGCTATTCGATAACTGGTACCAGGGAAACATTTAATAATGAAGGAAGCAGGCTGGATTCTGAGCATCGAAGAAATCAGTTTCCAGTTGAAGAATATGAGAAATTATGTTAGGATGATGCCTGAAAATGATTGCGGTCTATGAGTTGGAATGGACTGCTGTTTCTACCTGATAAATGAAATATTGCAGCGTATGCATGATAAACAGCTGCAGAGCGTGTATGACAAGTGAGTGCAGTGTATGCAAGATAAATGGACTGCAGCTTATGCCTGACAGATGACTTCAGGTATGTGGGAGGAAACATGAGATTATCAACGAAAGGCCGCTATGGACTTCGGGCCATGGTGGATCTGGCTCTGAACAGCGAGGAGGAGGCAGTTTCCATCAGCAGTATCGCCCTGCGTCAGCAGATATCTGAGAGCTATCTGGAACAGCTGATCGCGAAGCTGCGTAAGGCGGGGCTGGTCGTGAGCACCCGCGGCGTATCGGGCGGATACCGATTAAGCCGCCCGGCGGATCAGATCACGGCGGGTGATGTGCTTCGCGCCCTGGAGGGCGATATGCGTGCAGTAGACTGCGGAGCATTCAGCGGTGAGGGCTGTGAGGGAGCGGATCTGTGCGTGACAAAATATGTCTGGCAGCGGATTAATGAGAGCATTGAGGAAGCGATGGATCAGATATTTATCAGCCAGCTGGTGGAAGAAAGCAAAAAAATGGCCGAAAAGAGCAGAAAAAGCCCGGAAGAGTTTGTTGGGAAACATTGCAACGGATAGTTGATTATCTGAAGCAGATCCGCAGAATCTTCGGGGATCATCAGCATCAGGAGATTGCAGATACGACCTTTTCAAATGAAGATGCTCTTTGCAAACAGCGAGGGAATGCATCATCTGGTCTATCCGGACAAAAATAGAGATGGCTAAAGGGGATCTGATATGGATAAGTTTATATATCTGGACAATGCGGCTACAACGAAAACATCAGCGTCAGTTGTTGAGGCAATGCTTCCATATTTTACCGAATATTATGGCAACGCGTCCGGCATCTACAGCATTGGAGTGAAAAGCCGGGAGGCAGTGAACGAAAGCAGGAGGATTATCGCGGCGACCATCGGGGCCAGGCCGGAGGAAATCTACTTCACCGCAGGAGGCACCGAGTCCGATAACTGGGCGCTCAAGGCAGCTGCGGAGATGGCCGGGATCCCTCCACCGGGCGATGACTCGCGCCGCACCGAAGGATTCAAAGTGTCAAAACCTGGAGATCCCGGTATCAATGTGAAAAACGAGTCCCACCGAAAGAATCACATTATCACAACAAAAATCGAACACCACGCGATCCTGCACACCTGCGAGTATCTGGAAAAGCGGGGCATCCAGGTCACATACCTGAATGTCGATGAGAACGGCATCGTGAAACTGGAGGAGCTGAAAAAGGCAATCCGACCGGAAACCTTTCTGATTTCCGTCATGTTTGCCAATAATGAGATTGGTACGCTGCAGCCAATTCGTGAGATCGGTGAGATCGCGCAGGAGCACGGCATTCTGTTTCATACAGATGCAGTGCAGGCGTATGGGCAGCTGCCCATCGATGTGGAGGAGATGCATGTCGACCTTATGAGTGCGAGCGCCCATAAGCTGAACGGCCCGAAGGGTGTGGGCTTTTTGTATATCCGCAGAAATCTGCGGCTGGGTTCCTTCATCCATGGAGGCGCACAGGAGCGCCGCAGACGGGCCGGCACGGAAAACGTGCCTGGGATCGTGGGCTTTGGCCAGGCGGCGAAGGAGGCCTGCGAGAGCATGATTCAGAGAGCGGAGCAGGAGCGTGTGCTGCGGGATTATCTGATTGACCGCATCCTCCGGGAAATTCCTTACACGAGGCTGAACGGGCACCGGGAAAAGCGGCTTCCGAACAACGCAAATTTCAGCTTTCAGTTTATCGAGGGAGAGACCCTGTTGATCATGCTGGATATGGAAGGCATTTGCGGCTCCAGCGGCTCGGCCTGCACGACCGGATCCCTCGATCCGTCCCATGTACTGCTTGCAATCGGACTGCCGGATGACCTCGCGCATGGCTCTCTGCGGCTGACCTTAAGTGCCGAGACGACCCGGGAAGAGATTGACATCACAGTGGATACGATCAAACGGATTGTGGAGCGGCTCAGAAGCATGTCGCCGCAGTATGAGGATTTTTGCAGGCGGCAATGATCCAGCAGCAATTGGTGTCTGCTGTGTGCCGGTTGATTGATTCGGGTTTACTTCCGCGAAGCAACGAGCCAAGTAGCCAGAGCCATAAGGTATCCACCGGCAAGCCGGTCCCCCTTATGGCATAGCTTGCACGGATATTTGGCGACTGCCGCGAGGGTCAAATACCCCGATGCTTGCATCGCCACAAATTTGATGCCCCGTATGCTTGCATCGGGGTCTTTGACTCCCAAATGCCTGCATCGCAAAGGCTATTATCGAAAAGGATATCTGATCAGATGAGAGGAATATCTGACCAGAGAAAAATTTCTGACCAGACAAGAGGAGAACTATGAAAAAACAGAAAGTGGTCGTCGGCATGTCCGGCGGCGTGGATTCCTCCGTGGCCGCTTATCTTCTGAAAGAAGCCGGCTACGAGGTGATCGGCGTGACCATGCAGATCTGGCCGAAGGAGGCCGATGAGGAGGCAAGCGCGAACGGAGGCTGCTGCGGCTTAAGCGCCGCGGAGGATGCCGCGCGGGTGGCATCCGTGCTGCAGATTCCGCATTATGTGATGAACTTTCGTGAAGAATTCCGCAAAAATGTGATTGATTATTTTATCGATGAGTACCTGGCCGGGCGCACTCCTAATCCCTGCATCGCCTGCAACCGCTATGTGAAGTGGGAATCCCTGCTGCGGCGAAGCCTGCAGATTGGCGCGGATTATATCGCGACCGGCCATTATGCGCGCGTGGAGCATTTGCCAAATGGAAGATACGCGATCCGCAGCTCCGTGACAAAGGGGAAGGATCAGACCTACGCCCTTTACAATCTGACTCAGGAGCAGCTCATCCATACGCTGATGCCGGTCGGAGCGTATGATAAGCCGCAGATCCGCCGGATTGCCGAGAATGTGGGCCTTCCGGTCGCGCACAAGCCGGACAGCCAGGAGATCTGCTTTGTTCCCGATGACGATTATGCCGGTTTTATTGAGAACAACAGTCCACGCCCGGTGCCGCCTCCCGGCAATTTTGTAACTGCCGATGGGGAAATCCTCGGCACCCACAGAGGCATCACCCATTATACGATCGGACAGCGGCGCGGCCTGCGGCTGGCCCTGGGATATCCGGCTTTCGTCACAGAAATCCGGCCCGAGACCAATGAGGTCGTGATCGGGGCGGCGGATGAGGTGTTTCGGGACCGACTGACCTGCAATCGCCTGAACTTTATGAGCGTCCCGGACATTCCGGACGGCACGCGCGTGCTGGCAAAGATCCGCTACAGTCACCCGGGGGCGGCTGCCACCG
>JAJBVE010000026.1 GCA_020859995.1 Clostridiales bacterium | reverse complement strand
TACACCTCCCATTACTGCGACACTTATTTCTTCTTTTAGACTTACAACGATATCGATACGTAAACAGAGACGGAATCCGAGACGGAAAGCGAAACTGAGACGGAGAGCGAAACAGAGACAGAGAGCGAGACGGAAACAGAGAGCGAAACGGAGACGGAAACGGAAAGCGAGACAGAGACCGAAACAGAAACAGAAACAGAGACCGAAACCACCCTCATCACAAAGCGTGTAGCGGGTGTGCGTCTTCTGGGCGCGTCCGCAGCAGTTGAGCTGACAGATAATGATATTACAGATGTGACCTACTATACACTGGTGAACGGCAGTTGGGTTGAAGCAGTGGGCGATGTGACCGTTGAGGAAGGTGACTATGTCAAGTTTGTTATTGAATTCTCGTTTGACGCAAATGAGGTGACGGCGGGTGCTACGCTGACTTATGAGATTCCGGAGGGCCTGGCTCCCACCACGGATTTTAGCGGCACCATGATTGACGCGAATAAAAACCCAGTGGGGACCTATTCGTATTCGGCTGCTACAGGAGTGATTACCTTTGTATTGGATGATGATTATGACACGTCCGTGGCATTTAGTTTTACTCTCGACGTAATCACAACCGCGTCTGTGGAGACGACGGGTGAGAATGTGACGTATGAATTGGTGGATGGCTCTAAAATCACCATACAGGCAACGGAAAGCGGCGGAGATCTTTCCATTGATAAAAATGTAGAGGAAGTCAATAACAGCGATCTCAGCGACATGTCGATTGACTATTCGGTTGAGGTCGATTCTACCAGTGTATTAAATGGGACGAAAAACACCGTCACCATCACTGATACGATTGATGATGATAGAAATCGTTATAACCGTACATGGGCCGGCTCCTGGTACGATGAGGATTCCTTTGTGTTGTATATAAAGGATTCCAATGGGAATCTGACTGAAGTGGATGCTTCGACCTATACGATTGTATTTACCAATAATTACGATAATAGTACCACCTTTCCGATAAGCAGCAGCAGTAACAAGTATTATCCAACGTTCACCATCTCGGATCTGCCGGCGCTGGAGGATGGGTCTACTTATGTGCTGTATTATTCGGTTGATGTCAATCCGGCGCCGGATAACGCGGATGGAACCCATACTGTCAAAAATACTGCGCAGGCGGAGAGCGGAACGCTCAGCGCGGAGGAGACTACCAGTACGGCGATCCAGACGCAGTATATAAAGAAGAGCGGATCTTATGATAAGACTACTGGAACGATTAAATGGACCATTACGCTGAATCCGAGTTCCGGTACGAACGACCTGGATGGATGGACGCTGGGAGATGTCCTCACCAGCGGTCTGGACCTGGTCGGCAGCATCGTGATCACCAGCAATAAGACGGGAAAAACGGTGACGCTTTCCAGCCTGGATGAGATCCTCCTGTCCGGATCTACTCCGGATAAAACAAATATCACGGGCTACACCTTTTCGACAGATGACTGGACGGAAGAGGAATTGAGCGGTACGTTTACCATTGTCTATTATACGACCGCGGACGAGGGAACACAGGCGAGAAATATCGCTTACATTTACAACGAAAGTATTTACTATGGGGCCACTGCTACGATCAATGCGAGCAATATGAGAAGAGCGAGCCTGAGCAAAAGCTTTTCTTCGGAGAGTACGTCCGGGGGAATCACCCATTACTACTGGGATGTTTCGTATATTGTTCCGGTTTATACGCAGACGGATACCTATACGGATACCATTCAGAACGCGGTCGATGTGGGTGATGTCACGCAGGCCGATGAGAGCCATTACGGCGTGGCTTCTGAGATCGTGACAGCTGTGACGGAGAGCTTTTCAGTGAGCATTCAGCACCAGGGCACTACGTCTTCCGACACGACGGTTCTGGATTACAGTACCTTCACATCGAATGGCGGTACCGTGACTATTACCTGCTACGATGCAAGCGGAAATGTCGTGACGGATGACAGTACACCGGTGAAATCCTTTACCGTGCAGGTGGACGCGTCGTCCTGCACCTATAACGGCCGTACCCAGTGGTATCTATATTCGATGTCCTTTTCCTACGCGACGATCGCGAATTATGATCTGATGAAGGCAGGAGAGGTCTGGACATTCCCTAATCAGGGAACCGCGCACAACGGCTCTTATTCCTCTACGGCGGATCATTCGCATACAAGCGCAGGGACGATGAGCAAGCTGACGGGTACGCTTTCGAACGGGTCTGTGACCTACGACGATACGTCTCTCACGGTAAAGCTGGAGGATACCAGTATCCTGTATTATGAGCTTGTGATCACGACAGATACCAGTGACAACGAGGGAATCACCATTACCGATATTCTACCGGCAGGAACAGAGCTGGTTACGTCGGGCAGCTACGCGCTGAGCGCACTGTATTACAATAATTCCACGGATGGGGATGCTTTGAGTGTGACCTACACGCTGACGCCGCAGCGCGATGGGACGACACTTCTTACCATCACGATTCCGGCAGGCTACAATGATAATCTTGCCTCCAATGCCGTGACGGGTAATACGATCGCGGTCCGCTACGCGCTTTCGGTTGCGGACGACAGCGATTGGGATGACGCCTCGCTTGAGAAAAAGATTTATACAAATACCGCGACATGGAATACCGTGACCGACACCACGGACACGACGGTGACCCGAACGGCGAATCCGCTTCTTAAGAGCGGCGTACAGGCTAATGACGCGAATGGGGACGGCACCTATACGGTTCATTATACCGTCCTGCTCAACGCGGGCGCGGAGGATTTATCCGCCGACGACACGGTCACGGTGACCGATACGCTGACCGTGCAGACTGGCCTGACCGCGTATGTAGATCTGACCTCGGTAAAGCTTTACGAATTTCTTTATACTTACGCGGACGGCGGGGCGGATTATTCGACCTGGTATGTAGAGGATGACGCAAAGGGCGCGGAAATCGACAGCAGTCTGTATACGGTAAGCTACGACAGCGCGACGATGACACTGACGCTGACAATCCCGGATGGGCTGGCCTGCATTCTGGTCTATGATTATATCATTGATGTTGGAAGCGTCGCCGGCAACCCCTGGATCCAAAACTCAGTATCACTTGCTAGTTATAGTTATATCAGTGAAAGTACGGAGATTACCACCGCAGCCTCGAGTGTGACTGTGGAGCAGAACGGGCTGACTCTGATCAAGGTGGATGCCACCAACAACAGCCTGGTTCTTTCGGACGCCCAATTTAGCTTAACTGCTTATGACGGATCGGGAGCCTGGAGCAGCTCGGTGTCGTCTGCCACTACAGATTCCAGCGGCCTGCTGCATCTGTACATAGGGACCAATACTGGCGGACAGACCGCCGCAAATGCAATATGGATAAATGAAAATACCCTGTATAAGCTGACAGAGGAAGTGGCGCCCACCGGATACCAGAAGTCAGATGAGGTACTCTATGTCATCGTCTATTCGGAGGACGACTATACAGAGCTGCAAGCGTTTGCGGCGGCGACGGGTGTCAGCACAGGTGAGACATCGGTGGTGATTGACGGGGTAACGATCAGTATCGATGATATCCTCTTTGTCCCGGATACGGAAAATGTCCGCGTTTATTTTGAAAATTCTGCCGCGACGGTCACAGTGAAGAAGTCCTGGGCCAATGTGGCGAGTACCACGGATCTTGACAATATAAGCATTGTGCTTCAGCTGTACAGGCAGGCGTATAAATATGACAACGGTGTTTTGGTAGCGGTGGAAGCGGCAGCCTCCGCGTACGGAGCTCAGGTAACCATCAGCGCATCAGCGCCAAGTACAACTACTGTGATGACGATAGACAACGTCGATGTGACGATTACCATAGAGGGCTGGCAGGTGAGCTGGAGTGATTTGCCGCAGACCGGGACATTGAGCGGGGAGACGGTCTACTACCTCTATACGGTGCAGGAAGTCACGCAGGGCAGCTTTACCACACAATACGTGAACAACAGCGGGATCGCTTCCGGTACGATCGGTATCCTGAATACCATGGTCTACACATCCGTGTCCGGCTATAAAGACTGGCTTGACAACTCCAACGCGTATGATACGCGCCCGGATGCAATCACCGTGTATCTGTATGAAGGCGTCGGTTCTAATAAGAAACTGATCGCCAGCCAGACCGTGACCGCGGACGCCTATGGAGAATGGTATTATCAGTTTGATAATCTCTTTAAATACGATTCAAGCGGGAATGAAATACAATACAGCATCGAAGAAGTTCCGATTACGATTACAACAACCGGCCGAATCGGTGACACTTACAAAACAGTCATAGAGACGACCGCGGACGGGTACAGTCTGACAAACCTGCTTACCGGGACCATCACCATCAGCGGCAGCAAAACATGGGTGGACGGCAGCAATACTTTTAGTACAAGACCGACAGATCTGGTATTGACACTGAAGACAGATTCCGGCGATACTATTCCTCTGCAGTCCAACAATTCTGCTGACGATTACTATATTGCATGGACGCAGAATAGTGATGTCTGGACCTATGAGATCTCCAACATCCCCAAATACGACAGTGAAGGCAGACAGATTGTGTACACGGTAGTCGAGGCCGAGACGGAAGGCTATACGGCAGATTCTACGGAGGCAGCAGGAACCGTAGACGAAAATGGCGATGTGAAAGAAGCGAATTTCACAAATACCCTGAAAGGAAGCATCGCGATCATCAAGCAGGACGCGGACGGAAATGTCCTTGAAGGCGTTACCTTCGAATTGAAGGATTCCGCAGGCAATGTCGTGGACGAACAGACGACAGGCACAGATGGAAAAGCTGTGTTTGATGACCTGGAACTGGGGACCGGCACCGCGACCTATACCATCACAGAGACCGCCGCCCGCTCCGGGATGACGCTGCTCGCTGAGAGCATTACCGTTACGATTCCTTTGAAGCTGACAGCCGCGCAGGTAACCGCGCTTGGTACCAGTATCAATACCGCCGACGCGTATTACTCCGCTTCGGAAGACTGTTATTATTTCTACAACCTGACCTATACAGTGACCAATACCAGCCAGCTGACCATCCCGACGGCAGGAGGCGCGGGAGACGACTGGTCTGCTTATGGATGGCTCGGAACGGCATCTGTCTTACTGGGGCTGTGGATTGCCCTGCGCGGACGGAAACGGGGAGGGAATCATTTCAGTTTAGATCCATCGAAACGAAGTTAGATTCATCGAAATTTATCGAAAATATAGTCTTGGCTGGTAGTCTTTGACATCCTTGCAATACATGACTTTGTGTGCTAGAATCAACGCAACCAGGAAGGGATTCGTATTAGACAGGAAATGAATCAGGTTTACAGAAGCCTGGGAGCAGTCATTATTTTCGAAGCAGAAAGCAATTGGCATAAATGACAGGAATATACTATGACAGAATGCATCGCTTTGACTTTTAAAATAAATATAGTTTATGCGATATAATTGTAATTCGAGAAATATAAATTTAAAATTATAAAATAGCCATTGACATCCTTTGTGATTTGCGATACAGTAAATACACAATGTGTACGCCGCCATAAATGGAATAGTGCGTACACAATCCGGGGAAACAAGAGATACAATGAAAGTAAAAGAAAAGCAATTCACAGCGGCAAATGCTTCAGCGGCTGGTTCATTGGCGACCACGCATTCTTCTGATGGGAAGATCGGCGGGCAGGGAAAGGAGCAGGACTCGGCTTCGTTCCAGCTTTTCAGCAACGATGATAATTTTGCGGATGTTTTCAATCACGCAGTTTTTAAGAAAGAGGTCGTCTGTGCGACGGATCTTTCTGCAGACGACGCCAGGGAGACGGCTTCCCTGCGGATGAAGCAGGGGACACATACATCAATCACGCAGTTCCGGGATCTCGTCAGAAAACTGCAGAAGGGGCATGCCTTCGCAATCCTGGCGATCGAAAACCAGAACAGAGAGAGCTATCAGATGCCCTTTCGTGTGATGGAGATGGATTATCTCAACTACGCCAGGCAGGTTCGCATTATTTCGGATAAGCATAAACAGGCTCTGGAAAAGAAAAAAGCCAGGGAGGCTTCGGCTTCGGATATAAAGTCTCCTTCCGGAGGAGAATATCTTGACCATTTTTACAAAGAAGACCGGCTTATGCCCTGCATTACGCTTGTAATTTACTGGGGCGAAGCACCCTGGCAGGGACCTCGACGGTTATCAGACATGTTTACCGAGAACGAATGGGGAGCGTATGCGTCGGACTACAGTATGCATTTTCTGGACGTCCACAGGATGAGTGAATCGGAGCTTCGCACATACAGCGACGAGATGCGAGTGGTATTTGGTTTTGTGAAGTACGCACGGCAGAAAGAACGCCTCCAGTCTTTTATAGAAGAAAACGAGGATGCGTTTTCTAATGTGTCCGAGACAGCAATCTACGCAATCTCGGATCTGGCGCATTCAGCGGAGCTGGAAAAGATCCAAAAGACCAGTCATGTGATAAATGAGAGGGGGAATTACGATATGTGTCAGGTTATCCCAACCTTTGGATAACCTGACACATCCTAACTCCTTTCATATCCAAACTTTTTGCTGCAAAGTTGCATTT
>JAJBVE010000231.1 GCA_020859995.1 Clostridiales bacterium | reverse complement strand
TGGGAAAATACAAGCATTTTTATCGCGAAAAGTTTTTATTCTTTAGCGCTGTTAAGAATCTCTTAAATCCATTCATATAAAAAGCGGAATCACCCGGCATGGGATTCGCCGTGACCAGACTCTATGCACGGAAAACATATGGAAGAAAAGCCATTACAGGCGGCGGATCGGCTATTGACAGGGAACATTGATGTTGCTATAATCACAACAAAAATTTAACAATTCTTAAGAAAAAAGTTTCTGACAATTCTTGAGAAGTCAAAGGTATTTAAAGAAACCGAGAAAGGGAGAAAGACAAAATGAAGAATCCTTTTAGTAAGAAGCTGGGCAGCGTTTTGCTGGCAGCGTTATTGGGAGTGTCCGGGCTTTCAAATGCGTTTGCGGCCGCAGTGTATGCCGAGGAGGCACAGACGGAGAATGCCGCAGAGGTTTTAGAGGCAGAAGAAACCCAGACGGAGGAAGACACAGCCGCGGAGTCACTGGACGAGGGCGAGACGGACACAGAGTCTGAGACAGAAACAGAGACGGAGGCTCCGCAGTTGGAGCTGGCGGCGGACTCTGAGACAGTGATTGTTACAGATGAGACGGGGCTGGGCATTGCGAGCCTGACCTTTGAGACAGTCGCTGACAGCGAAAATGAAGAGACCACGGCGGACGGAGAAGATTCTGCGGAAGTATCTGCCGAAGATACAGCGGAGGACTCCGGGGACGCGGCTGAGACTTCTGAGGAGGCGTCAGCAGTCCTGCTGGCGGTGGAAGCGGATGGTACTGTACATACTTTTGAGAATGTCAGCCTGACAGGGTTTAGCGGCCTGACGCTGGTAGAAAAAATCGGTTTTGTATTTTTGAAGGGGACAGATGAGGCCGGCGATGAGAAGTATTTCTATGAGACCGCGGAAGATGTGGAGCTGGAGACGCCGGTTACGATGTACACGGTTGGCATGGTCAATATCCGGGAAGAAGCCAGCGGAGATTCTACGCTTCTTGGCACTGCCGAGCGGGGCAGTGAGGTGGAGGTCCTTGGCGGTACTTCCAGCTGGTTCAAGGTGACGCAGGGAGATCTTACCGGCTATGTTGCCGCCCGCTATCTGACCGCGGATGCCAGTGAAGCGGAGGCTGCTGTGGAAGCAGAGGCAACGGCACGCGCGGCTATTGAGGCGGCAGCGGCTGCCCAGGCGGCGGCAGCGGCTCAGGCAGCAGCAGCGGCAGCGGCTGCAAGCTCCAGCAGTTCCAGTAGTTCAAGTAGTTCCAGCAGCTCCGGCGGAAAAACGGAAGTAAGCCGTGAGGCGGTTTATGACTGTGACGGAAGTGACCATGGATACTATATTGTAACTTATTCGGACGGCTCAGTCGCTTATATAGATTTCTGATCTGGTGAGCAGACGCGATACAGAGCGATCAGCGAGGCGCGATGTCTGCGTCTGATTCGCGCAGGGCGTTTAGAATTACAGTTATTTGATTTGTACAGAGCAGCAGGGAAAGAAAATGGTTTTCAGTTCGTTGGAATTTATCTGCGTTTTTTTACCGGTGGTATTGATTTTGTACTGGATTTGCCCATATAAGAGGCTAAAACGCAGGAAAGAGATGCCTCCGCTCGAGGAGGAGGCACAGCGGGGGTGTCCTGGCAGGACCGGGCGCGTGCCGGAAAAGGATGGGGCGGATAAAGGCGCACCGGACGATAGCGTATCAGTATCGGTTTTCACAGACGAGGGTGAGCGATCATCCTCGTCTGGTTTGCTGTATAATGAGCAGGGGCTTTCGCAATCCGGCTGCTGCGATTATAAAAACATCCTTCTTCTGGCAGCCAGTCTGCTGTTTTATGCTTATGGCGAACCAGTGTATGTGTTCCTGATGATTTTTTCGGCGGTGCTGAACTATATCTGGGCAGGACTGATCGAGCGGTTCCCCAGGAGAAGACGGCAGGTCATGCTGTTGGCTGTGCTGCAGAACCTGGGGGTTCTGGGTGTATTTAAATACGCGGGGTTCCTCGCGGAACTCTGGAATGCTCTCGGCCTGATTCAGGTGCCGGTACCGGACATTGATCTTCCGATTGGCATTTCCTTTTTTACGTTTCAGGCGCTTTCGTATGTCATAGATGTGTACCGCGAAGATGTGAAAGCGGAGCGCAGCCTGTTTCGGCTGATGCTTTATATTTCCTTCTTCCCGCAGCTGATAGCCGGCCCGATTGTCAAGTATCATGATATTGCGGAAGAACTGAAACACCGTTCGCTGACGCTTGACGGGACGGTCTTTGGCATCCGCCGTTTTGTGACGGGACTTGCGAAGAAGGTGCTGATTGCCAATTATATGGGAGCCGTCGCGGATACTCTCTTTGACGCGGGGATTGGAAGTATCAATATTCTGGGAGCCTGGGTCGGGGCGATTGCCTATATGCTGCAGATTTATTTTGACTTTGGCGGCTATAGTGATATGGCGATCGGCCTGGGGGCGGTGTTTGGCTTCCATTTTAAAGAGAATTTCCGCTATCCGTATATGGCTGCGTCTATGAAGGAATTCTGGCGCAGGTGGCATATTTCCCTGTCGACCTGGTTCCGGGAGTACTTATACATTCCTCTGGGCGGCAACCGCAAAGGGAAGCTGCGCACCGGCATCAACAAGGTGATCGTGTTTGCGTGTACCGGCATCTGGCATGGAGCAAAGCTGACTTTCCTGTTCTGGGGGCTTTATCATGGGTTCTTTTTGCTTTTGGAGGAATGGCTGCCGATGCTGAAAAACAGATTGAGCGGCGGAAAAAAGAAGCCGCTAAAAGACGAGGCAGGCGCGAAAGCCGTTTTTTCCAAAGTAGGGGGGGTATCTTCCTCTACATCTGTGGCGCGAAAGTTTCTTGGGCATCTGTATGTGCTTCTGGCGGTGCTGATCGGTTTTGTATTTTTCCGGGCAGATTCTTTGCAGGCGGGAGTTTTATGGGTAAAGATGATGTTTACCGGATTTACGTTTGACAACGCGTCGATGCGTCTGGTAATGTCTCAGCTTACGCCTCTGAACCTTGCCGCGTTTATTGCGGGTGTGGCAGCTTCCACGCCGGTCGTGCGGAGGCTGGAAGGGAAAAAGCTTTGTCAGATACTGTCCTGGCCGCTGACTATCGTGCTTCTGATACTCTGCATGCTGAGTCTTGCGGGAGGGACTTATAATGCCTTTATTTATTTTCGCTTCTGACTACGCGCAAACAGAGGACGGAAGTCGGGAGCAGGCATCAGTACCTGCCGCTGGCACTGCAGGGAATCGGGCACTGCTTAAACTAAGACAGGCAGTTTCCATCGGAGAGAGGCATGTATATGGTGAAAAAGATTAAAATAGGATTTGTCGCATTGTTTCTTGTGATTTGTCTGGTTCCGTCTCTGGGCCTTGCCGTGACTGGTATTTCCAGCGAATCTTCGGAAAACCGGGAACTGACCGCCTGGCCGTCTCTAAAAGAGGAGGATGGCTGGAATCTTGAGTTTCTCAGCGATCTGGGGGCCTGGTTTGAGGATCATTTCGCGCTCCGCGAGAATATGGTGGCGGTATATGGAGTGATTACCGGGAAGGTGTTTGGCACTTCTTCTCAGGAAAATGTAATCGTCGGCTCGAATGGATGGCTGTACTATATGGATTCTTTGCCGGATTACCAGGGATCTGATCTGATGACGGAGCGGCAGCTGTTTGACGCGGCGCACACGCTGGCGATGATTCAGGCTTACGCGGAAGAGAATAGCGTGGATTTTATCTTTACAATCGCGCCGAACAAGGCTTCGCTTTATGGAGAAAATATGCCCTACTACTATAGTTCTTTCCGGGAGGAGGAAAACAATCTCACCCATTTGCTGCCCTGGCTGGAGAGTGAAGGGATCAACTATGTAGATCTTTACGAAGTGTTTGAATCACAGGACGAGGTACTCTATCATATCCGTGACTCCCACTGGAACAATAAAGGGGCTGCGCTTGCCGCGGATACGCTCCTAACCGCGCTCGGGTGGGAGCATCGTTCCTATGAGAATGCAGACTATGTCGTCAGAACGGATTTTACCGGAGATCTGGATGCCATGATTTATCCGACGGCGCTGACGCCTGAAGATGAAATCTATTACGAACCGGAGCCGCAGTTTACTTATGTGAATGAAGTCGAGAGTAATTATGACGCGAAAATCTACACGCAGGGCGATGGGACGGGCTCTCTGGTGATGTATCGGGATTCTTTCTGTAACGCGCTGCTGCCGTTTCTGGCGGAGAATTTTGAAAGCGCGTATTTTTCCAGAGGCGTCCCTTATCAGCTTTCTACAGATCTGGCTTCCTGCGGGGCGACGACTCTGATCGTGGAGCGGGCAGAGCGCTTTATTCCGGAACTGTCGCAGAATCCGCCGGTCATGGCGGGTCTGCTGATCCTGGACGGCTCCGCGGACGGGCTTGACTATACGGAATCTATTGCGGATTTTGAACAGACGGAGACGGGCGCTTATACGAAGTTCTCCGGTACGCTTGAAGAGGGCAGCTATGCGGTGGACTCCCAGATCTATATTCGCGTCAATGACTATTTGATTTATGAGGCGTTTCCGGTATCTGTTGATGACGAAACGGAAGGCTTTGTCCTCTATGTGCCGACGGCGATTCTGAATGAGGACGCGAACCGGATTGAGATGGGGATCTCATAGACGTTAATCTGCTTTTATACGGGAAAAATTCTCCGGCCATTTATATTTGGAGAAATTTGGAGTTTGTCATACTTGACAAAAATGTGTGACAGGACGTATCTTTAGATGTGTTTTGGGTGAGAGAAGAGTTGGGTGCTTTTGGGGTGCTGCTGAAAGGAGCTATGGAAAAATGGTTTATGTATTGTTGTCAATGTCGGTCGCGATTCTCGCGGGGCTTCTGATGACCCGTGTCCTCAAGCCTTTGAAGCTGCCGTCGGTAACGGCTTATCTGGTGGCAGGCGTGCTGATCGGACCATATTGCTTAGGAAGAATCGATATTACCGGACTTGGATTCACCAGTATGGAGAGTGTGGAGGATCTGGGGCTGGTCTCGGATGTGGCGTTGGGCTTTATCGCCTTTGCCATCGGCAATGAATTCCGGCTTTCCCAGCTGAAAAAGACGGGGAAGCAGGCGGCAGTGATTGGCGTTGTGCAGGCGCTGACCGCGACACTGTTTGTCGACGCGGCGCTGCTTGCGTTAAGCGCGGCGACTCATGGAAAGCTGACAGTGGCGCAGGCGATCACGCTGGGCGCCATTGCTACGGCGACCGCTCCGGCGGCGACGCTGATGGTCGTGCGGCAGTACAAGGCAAAAGGCCCGCTTGTGGATTTGCTGCTGCCGATTGTGGCTTTGGACGACGCAGTCGGACTGATCGTGTTCGCAGTGAGCTTTGGTATCGCAAAGGCCCTGGTGAGCGGGACCTTTGATCTGGTCTCGATTCTGGTCAACCCGCTGGTGGAGATCGTGATGTCGCTGGCTCTGGGAGCATTGATGGGATGGCTGCTCACGCAGCTGGAGAAGCTGTTTAATTCCAATACCAACCGTCTGAACATGTCGATTGCGTTCGTTCTTCTGACCACGGCGCTTTCCATGCTGGAGTGGGAGGTCGGACCGGTGACTATCGGCTTCTCTTCACTGTTGGTGTGCATGATGCTGGGGACGGTGTTCTGTAATCTCTGCCCGCTCTCGCACGAGATCATGGATAAGACTGACAGCTGGACCAACCCGCTGTTTGCCGCGTTCTTTGTGATCTCCGGCGCGGAGCTGGAACTGAGCGTTTTCGGGGATATCACGATCGTGCTGATCGGTCTTATCTACATCCTGACGCGGTCAGCCGGTAAATACCTGGGCTCGTTTTTCTCGGCGAAAGCGACCGGCTGCAGCGATACCATCTGCAAATATCTGGGGATCACGCTTCTGCCGCAGGCGGGCGTGGCGCTGGGCATGTGTGTGACCGCGCAGCAGCTGGGCGAGCAGGGTGACCTGATCCGCAATATCACGCTGTTTGCCATCCTGATCTATGAGCTGGTCGGCCCGCTGCTCACTAAGATGTCGCTGAAGCGTGCAGGTGAGATTCAGCCGATGAGCGAGGAAGTAAAGAACCGCCGCAAGACCAATCTGGAGAAGGCGAAGAACGAAAAGGATACACCGCGTCCGAGGCACGCAAAATGATTGAAATTTTGCCTTACATTTCATATGTACCTTACCAGGCGCGAGGTACTGTCTGTCCTGATTAGTTTATAAAATTTTCTCTTTTTAAAAGAGATTCATCTTGTGAGAATGGGGAAGCCGTGCTACAATTTGGGCAATGATTTAGATGCCCTGGCACGTTCCCCCTTTTTATGTTTTGACTTTTATAACGATAGAGGAAATGAGAGCGGAAATGGATTGGCATCAGACAAGAATCACGGAGGAAGACTATGACAGATATTATTTGTATGGGAGAAATGCTGATTGATTTTACACCGGGAAAAGAGGAGCGCAGCTATGTGTGCAATCCTGGCGGCGCACCGGCGAACGCATGCATCGCGATTGCGCGCAACGGTTTGAAGACCGGGTTCCTTGGCCGCCTGGGCAACGATGATTTCGGAAAGCTGCTGAAAAAGACACTCGAGGACAACGATGTGGAGGTGCTGCTCCCGGATCTGACGGATGAAGCAGTGACGACGCTGGCTTTCGTGACGCTGTACGAGGGCGGCGAGCGGTCCTTTACCTTTGTGCGCAAGCCGGGCGCGGATATTTTGCTTTCTGCCTCGGATGTAGACGAGGAAGCAATCCGGAATACAAAGATCCTGCACTGCGGTTCCTTCGGCATGTCGGCGAATCCGAGCCGTGACGCGCATTTTGCCGCGATGGAGCTTGCAAAAAAGAATGGGAAGCTGGTCAGCTACGATGTGAATTACCGCCCGATGATCTGGAGCAAGGAGGACGCAAAGGCAGTGGTGGACCGTGTGCTGCCATATGTGGATTTGCTGAAGGTTTCCGACGAGGAGCTGGACTTTGTCGGCGGCGAGGAAAATATTCCGAAGTTGATGAAGGAGTGCGGCATCGCTGTTGTGATCGAGACACTCGGCTCCAACGGTGCGAAATATTTCTTCAATGGGAAGGAAGGCACGGTATCCGGCCATAAGGTGAAAGCGGTGGACGCGACAGGCGCCGGAGACGCGTTCTGGGGCGGATTCCTTTCCAGACTGCTGCTCGGAGGCGTTGCGAGTGCTTCTGATCTGAATGAGGAGCTGGTCCGCGAGGCTCTGGCCTACGGCAATGCGTCCGGCGGCCTGTGCGTGCAGAAGATGGGCGGGATCCCGGCGCTGCCGACTCGGGCGGAGATTGAGGCTTTTCTGTAATTATTCGGCAGAGGGATGATTCAGGTTTTCCTGCGGATTGATCGTGAAGAACGGCGGGAAGGCTTTGCCGCAGTCAGAATGATGGGAATGCCGGGCAGGCTTTGGTATGCCGGAATATCACGTATGACCAGAGTGCTTTGATATGGCCGTGCGGATGAATGGTCGATTCTTGGAGGTTTGGAAGGAAGGGTATTAATGATGAATTCATATAAGGAGCAAATTGATTCTTACATCGATGGTAAAAAAGATCAGATGCTGGAGGATCTGGCGGCGCTGGTGCGGATTGACAGCCAGAAGGGAGCCGCCAGCGAGGGCAAACCGTTCGGGGAAGGTCCTGCCGCGGTGCTTGCTGCCGCGCAGGAACTGATGACAAAGTATGGCCTGTCTGTAAAAAATTATGAGAATTATGTGGTGGCGGGTGATCTTTTTGCGAATGGCCAGGAAGCAGACTCCTGGAAGGGCCTCGACATTCTGGCGCATCTGGATGTCGTGCCGGTGACGGAAGACTGGACGGTGACACAGCCGTTTGAGCCGAAGATTGTAGATGGAAAAATCTACGGGCGCGGCACCGCGGACGACAAGGGTCCCGCGATCGCGGCTTTGTATGCGCTTCGCGCGATTATGGATCTGGGAATTCCGATGAAAAAGGGCGTCCGTCTGGTGCTGGGTTCGGACGAGGAATGCGGCTCCGGCGACCTTCGGTATTATTATGGAATCGAGAAAGAGGCACCGTATACTTTCACACCGGATGCGGATTTTCCGGTGATCAATATAGAAAAGGGACGTCTGGAGACCGATTTCACCGCAGAGTTTACGGAGGCCGCCTGTTTATCCGGGGCGGCATCTGCAGCTGAGGCAGACGGCGTTTTCGAAGGTGAATCCTATTCGACGGCAGATCCGGCTGCTTTTCCCCGTGTTTTAAGCCTGAAGAGCGGAGAAAAAGCGAATGTCGTCCCGGGACGAGCTGTACTGATGCTGGAAGGGGTATCGGAAATGGCTGCACGCGCGGCGGCGGACGAAACGGAAAAAGAAACCGGCGTTACGTTTACAATCACAGAAGAAACAGCGGCAGCTTCCGGAGAAAACACGGATGTTTCTCCGAAGAAGGAGGATGCAGGAAAAACCGATTCTATTTTGAAAGTTGAGATCCGCGGGCTTTCCGCGCACGCGTCGACCCCGCAGGAGGGGCACAATGCTCTGACGGCGACGATTCGTCTGGTGGCGAAGCTCTCCGACTGCCTGGCACCGTCCGAAGGGCTGAATGCACTGCTTGCCCTTGACCGTCTCTTCCCCTATGAGGACACTTGCGGCAAAGCACTTGGCATTTACCGCGAGGAAGAGCAGTCTGGCGCGGTGACTATGTGTCTGAGCATCCTGGATTATACACCGGAGCGCCTGAAGGGGACTTTTGGTTCTAGGCTGCCGATTGGCTGCACGGAGGAAAATACGAAACAGCCGATTAAGGAACGGCTTGCGGAAAATGGTATTCATCTGGAAGACAAGCCGATGACCAGACCTCACTGTGTGCCGGGAGATTCGGAATTTGTAAAAATCCTGTTGGACAGCTATGAGTTGTATACCGGTGAGCGGGGAACCCCTCTCTCCACGGGCGGCGGCACCTATGTGCACAATCTGGAGCGCGGGGTGGCTTTCGGCTGCATGACGCCGGATGTGGATAATCACATGCATGGTGACGACGAGTTTATGGTGATTGACAGGCTCCTTGTGAGTGCCAAAATTTTTGCGGAGGCAGTGATCAGGATCTGTAATGAGCTGTAAAAGCAATATCCATCTGATTAGGTAGGGGAGCGTCTTTCTCCCTGATCCGTCTGCGGCAGACGGGTGCGCGATGCAAACCTTAAAAATTCACATCTGTCTGTGTGTATTAAAAAGAGTCTGGGAGAGGCGTCCGGGCTCTTTTTGCATTTAATCCTGAAAAATTTTACCCGCAGCATCTGATAAAAACACACTCTTTCCATATTTTAACAGTATATTGGACGAAGCATACAAGGAAAAGGCGGAATCTGAAAATGAAGGATAACAGAAATCTATTTGATTTTGCGGCGATGGATCGTATTCGAAACGGAAACTATTTCATGGCGGCAGGCCGCGCCTGCAATGGGAAAATGCTTCGCATTTGGCGGGTGTTAAGTCAAAGCATTGTAATATCGGCGGCGATTATGCTTGCTGTGCCAATGGCGGCGCAGGCGAGTGACATGGGCGGCGGTATGGATTTTGGCAACATGGGCGGCGGAGGTTTTTCCGGAGGCGGCGGGGACGGCGGCTTTTCAGGCGGTGGCATGGATTTCGGCAGCTTTGGAGAATGGGGAGATACCGATGAAGAGGACGAGCTGGTCTATGAAACGGAGACAGAGACCGAAACCGAGACAGAGTTTGTGCTGGCACTTTTGGAGAGCGGCACCTGTGGGGAAGACCTTTCCTGGGAGCTTTATAATGACGGTGCGCTGACAATCAGCGGCACGGGCACGATGACGGAATTTTCGGATGAGGAGGAAGTCCCCTGGTATGACAGCCGCGACAGCGTGGTTACCGTCACGGTAGGCGCAGAAGTAGGCAGCATCGGGGCGTATGCTTTTTATGACTGCGCGAATCTGACGGACATCAGCTTTCTGGGGACAGACACGCTGACGGAAATCGGTGAATATGCGTTTTATGAGTGCTCGTCTCTGGCGGAGATCACCCTGCCAGCGGGCGTGACGAGCGTGGAAGAATACACCTTTTATGGGTGTTCCTCTCTGAGCGCGGTCACTTTGCCGGAAGGTGTGACGGATGTGGGAGACTGTGCGTTCTATGGATGCACTTCCCTCAACGAGATTGATCTGCCCGAGAGTACGACTGACGTGGGAGATTCTGTGTTTTACGGGTGTTCGGCACTTGCCTCGGTTTCTCTGCCGGAGAGTGTGACGAGCCTGGGCGATTCCCTGTTTTATGGCTGTATCAGCCTGGAGGCCTTTACGATCGAGGAGACGGTGACAGAAATCGGGTCTTATGCGTTTTATAACTGCTCAGCTTTGAACAGCATTTCCATCCCGGAGGCGGTCACAGAGATTGGCGATTATGCGTTCGCCTCCTGCGGAAGCCTCGTGGACGTGACACTCACCGGAGGCATTTCGGAGATCAGTGACTATACGTTTTATGCGTGTGATTCGTTGGAGAACATCGAGATTCCGGACGCTGTGACAAGCATTGGCACCTATGCGTTTGCGGACTGTGAGAATCTGAGCAGGGTGTCCTTTGGAAGCGGAGTGACCAAGATCGGCATGTATGCGTTTGCGGACTGCGCTTCTTTGAGTAAAGTTACTATCCCTGATGGACTGACCACGATCAGCAGCAGTACGTTCCGGAACTGTACTTCGCTTGTCAGTGTATCAATCCCGGAAAGTGTGAGTAGCATTGGTATCTACGCGTTTTCCGGCTGTACGGCGCTGACAAAGCTGAGTCTGCCGGAGGGCGTTGTCAGCATCGGCGGCAGCGCGTTTGCATCCTGTACGGCCCTGACGGAGATTTCCTTTCCGGAAAGTCTGACCAGCATTGGGAAAAATGCGTTCGAATCCTGCAGCGCATTGACGAAGCTTACCTTTGCCGACGGACTGGTCAGTATTGGAGATTACGCGTTCTGCAAGTGCACGGCCCTGGCGGCGGTCACGTTTTCGGACAGCATTACGGACATCGGGAAATACGCGTTTTCCGGCTGCGAGGGTCTTACCAGGCTGACACTTCCGGATACGGTGACGAGCGTGGGAAACAGCGCGTTTAGCAGCTGCGAAAGTCTGAGCAGTGTCGTATGGACGGAGAGTGTTGCTGCGATCGGCGGTAATATGTTTTCCGGCTGCACATCGCTTAAAAGTATTGAAATCCCGGAAGGTGTGACGAGCATTGGCGATAACGCGTTTTCTGGCTGCACGTCGCTGACGGGTGTGGAGCTGCCGGACGGCGTGACCAAAATTGGCAATTATGCTTTCGAAAATTGCAGCAGTCTTAAAAATGTGAGCCTGCCGGATACCCTGACGAGCATTGGAGATAAAGCCTTTTCCGGCTGCGCGGTCCTGACCGGAATCGAGCTGCCGGATAGTCTGACCTCCATCGGCAGAGAGACGTTTGGCAACTGCCAGACACTTACTGAAATAATAATTCCGGACGGCGTGAGCGCGATCGGTAATTATACGTTTTTAAATTGTGTGAGTCTGACGGCCATCACGCTGCCTGATGACGTGGAGAGCATCGGAATGTATGCCTTTTCCGGCTGCGACGCGCTGGCGGATGTTTATTACGTTGGGACGCAGGAGGAGTGGGAGGAAGTCTCGATTGGCTCCGGCAATGAAAATCTGACGTCCGCGGATATTATCGTTGAGGATGACGCGGAGTGATTTTACACACTGAAAAAGGATGGCTGCCCAAATGGCGGCCATCCTTTTTTCGAAAAGTAATGCTTATTCATGTCCTTTGCAAATTGGATTTTACTTATTCTCAAGAGCCTCCAGTTCTTCCAGGGTCTTTTCAATTACCTGCCCATTTCTGATTTGTCGGTCGGCCTTTTTGAACTGCAAATAAAACGTTTTTCCCATAAGAAAAAAGATTGCAAGAAAAACCGGATTGTAATAGAATGGTACACGTGTAAGAGAGATACGCAAAGAAAATAAAACTGCCGGAGTAATGGAATTGCTCCCAAAATACAGAAAAAAGGAGAAGAAGAATATGAAAATTGCATTAATCAACGAAAACAGCCAGGGCGCGAAAAACGCGATGATCTGCAATTCCCTGAAAAAGGTTGTAGAGCCGATGGGACACACCGTGTACAATTACGGGATGTATACGGCGGAGGATGAATGCCAGCTGACCTACGTGCAGATCGGCATCCTTGCTGCGGTGCTTTTGAACGCAAAGGCAGCGGACTATGTGATCACAGGCTGCGGCACAGGCGAAGGAGCCATGCTTGCCTGCAATACCTTCCCGGGTGTGATCTGCGGACATGTTGAGGACGCCTTGGACGCTTACACGTTTGCGCAGATCAACGACGGCAACGCGATCGCGATCCCCTTTGCGAAGGGCTTCGGCTGGGGCGGCGACCTGAACCTGGAGTACATTTTTGAAAAGCTGTTCGCTGAGGAGAGCGGACAGGGCTATCCGCGGGAGCGCGCGGTGCCGGAGCAACGCAATAAAAAGATCCTCGATCAGGTCAAGACCGTGACCTACCGCCCGCTGACCGACATCCTCAAAGAACTCGATCAGGAGCTGGTAAAGGGCGCTCTTAGCGGCGAGAAGTTTCAGGAGTATTTCTTCGCAAACTGCCAGGATGAGGAGATTGGCGCCGCGGTGAAGGAAATCCTTGGACTGTGATGACAGGACGAGAACCTCATGAATAAAGAATATTGACATAGAAATATTTCGGGCGTACGGATAATGGATGCATATAGGGTTTGGATTGCCTTAACATACGTATTTGATGTGCGCCCAATATGTAATGGACATGTATTAAATGCTCATCTGTTGCATATCTGATGTACCAGGCGAGGCGTGAGCAAGCCTGCCGGATTACGGCGGAGCTTTGCACCTGATACGCGTGCAATATACTCAGTAGAATCTTGAAAGCATTATGAAACAGAAAAATCAAGAAGGTGTGATTTTAACACCTTCCCAACCGAAGGAGGAGTATACTATTATGGCCAAGACCATTGCATTTCCGCTGAACGCCAGAGTGGCGTCCATGGCGGCAGTTGCCAGAGAGATGACAGAGGCGCAGACAAACGCCTTTATGGAGCAGCAGAGCCTCTTTGAGGAATTGCTGGTTTTCCTCGAGAAAAACGCGAAGGAATGCCTGAAAGAAGCCATGCTTCCCCAGATGGAATTTCGGCTGGACCCCGCCGATTTGCAGTCCCTCCTTCTGGACGCGGAAGACTGGCTGGGCAACCATCAGAAAAACTTTACCTTTCGCTCCGAGGATGATGAGAACGAATATCGCCTGATCCTGAACCTGCACGCGCAGGAAAGTGAGGAAGAGGAAAAATGCAAGTATCTGATGAATGCCACGCTTCTTGCCATCACGGACGGCAGGGTTCGTATTTTCGATTACCAGACGAAGCAGTGGGACGAGGACAGAGACCTGCAAAAATATTTTGAATATATGGAAGAGGGAGAAGCAGAGGCGCAGTACCTGACGGCACTCGCGGACTTTTTCGATACAGGCGTCTATTTCCAGAACTTTGGCGAGGTGCTCGCCAATCTCCGCCAGATGCGGCCGCTGATCCGGCTTTATCAGCAGCTGGACGGCCTGGCCCGCTTTGAATTTGTCGCAAACGGCGCGAACGAGCTGCTGATTCTGCTCGTCCCCGCCGATCCCAACCGCCTGGGCTGCGCCGTGCAGTGCATCGGCGAGCAGTATGCCATCTGCCAGTATTTTTCCGGAAAAGAGCAAAAAAGTTCGATCCCTTCCTGGCTTGCGGATATCTTTGACACGGAAGAAGAGGAGGAATCCCATCTCCCAGGGATGCTCATGGGCGTCTGCGCGGAACGCTCCGCCAACCGGGTGGCACAGTCTCTGCAGTACTGGTGGGATCATTATACGCCGGAGCCGACCTATACGATTCCCCTTTCGCTGAAGGCCGCTGTTCAGTCTCCCAGACCCTGGGAGGAGCCTCTCGTAGAGACTTTTCCGGATGAGAGAGATCTGACTCCGGATGAGCAGCAGAGCCTGTTCCGGTTGTGTCAGTTCCTGAATAAGAAGCATTAATGGAGTATCGGACAAGTAGTGCGTGAAGAAAAAAGGAATGAGCCCCTTATGCTGCGTGATTAGAAGATTATAAAATCTGTAGCAGGCAGAATCTTCAGGAGGAAAAACTATAATGGACAACCAGATTGTGAGTTTTTTATGCTCTCCAATCCTCCTTATGGAAAAAGCTGGAAGACAGACGCGGAAAAGATGGGCGGGAAGAAAGACATTCTGGATACTCGTTTTAACGTTTACCTTGAAGGCGGGGAAGAGATGCCAATGCTTCCCAGATCCAATGACGGGCAGCTTCTTTTTCTGCTGAACAACATTTCAAAAATGAAGAAAGATACGGAGCTTGGAAGCCGCATCGCGGAGGTACACAACGGTTCCTCTTTGTTCACGGGGGACGCCGGGAGCGGCGAGAGCAATGCCAGAAGATACATGATTGAAAATGATCTGGTAGAAACAATCATCGCGGTGCCAACCAATATGTTTTACAATACAGGCATTGGGACTTATATCTGGATCCTTTCCAATAAAAAAGAAGAACGCCGTAAAGGAAAGATTCAGCTGATCGATGCGACGGCTATGAAATCACCGCTTCGAAAGAATATGGGAAATAAAAACTGCGAATTCACACCTGAAATTCGCAGGGAAATTCTGCGCATTTTTATGGATATGGAGCAAAGCGAAGTCAGCATGATATTTGATAATACAGAATTCGGATACTGGTCCATCACCGTAGAACGACCGCTGCGTTTGCGTGTATATCCGGAAAAAGAGATTCCGTCTGACCTTTTCAAAAAGGTAGATGAAAAGGCTGCATATGAGAGCGCGATGAAAGCATTACCAAAGGACGCACCGCTTGATGACTGGACTGCATTTGCAAAAGCTACCAAACTGAGGGCGGTATTGATGCTTTTATGAAAAAGGAAGTACTGCCCTATTCGCCGGATGCCTGGGTGGATGAAAAGAAAACAGCGATCGGTTATGAGGTCAGTTTCACAAAATATTTTTACAAACCGGCAGAACTGCGTGAGATGAGTGATATTTTGGCAGAACTGGCTGCGTTGGAAGAAGAAGCAAAGTGGATGATGGCGGAGATTGTGGAGGGAATATGATATGAGAAATGAACCAAATGAAATTATAATATACGAATCTTCGGATGGGGCGGTGAAGCTGCCCATTCGGGTTGATTATGGAGAAGAAACCGTGTGGCTTAACCGCGCTCAAATAGCGGAGTTGTTCGACAGGGATATAAAAACGATAGGTAAGCATATCAATAATTCTTTGAAAGAGGAATTAGAGGGCTTACCAACTGTCGCAAAATTTGCGACAGTTCAATTAGAAGGAGATAGAGAAGTAAGCAGGAATGTTGAATATTACAACTTAGAAGTGATTATTTCCGTCGGTTATCGTGTAAAATCCAGGCGAGGCATCGAATTCCGCAAATGGGCGAACTCTGTATTAAAAGATTACATAATGAAGGGATATGCCGTGAATAATAACCGTATCAAAGAACTTGGAGAGGTGATACGGATTATGAAGCGGACAGAGCAGTCATTGGATGCAAAGCAGGTGTTGTCTGTTATTGAAAAGTATAATAGAGCGTTAGATATGCTTGACGATTATGACCATCAAAACATGAAACGTCCGAAAGGCAATGATACGGTCTATGTGCTTACTTATGAGGAATGCAGAAAGGTGATCGACCAAATGAAATTTTCATCGCAGTCCTCTCTTTTTGGAAATGAAAAGGACGACTCGTTTAAGGGCAGTATCGGCAATATTTATCAGAGCTTTGGCGGACAGGATGTATATCCAAGTATTGAAGAAAAAGCCGCAAATCTTCTGTACCTTATTACAAAGAATCACAGCTTTTCAGATGGCAACAAACGGATTGCGGCAACGATGTTTCTATATTTCCTTGACAAAAACGGCATTTTGTTCGCAGGGGATGAGAAGCTGATAGACGACCATACGCTGGTTGCGCTTACGATTTTGATAGCAGAGTCCCGACCAGAGGAAAAGGAAATGATGATTACCGTTGTCATGAACTGTATTTGCGGATGACACATGGGCGATACTGAGGAGGTGTCCTGATGCCGGAGAACGAGAACATCAATCAGGGTGAAATTATTATTTACCAGTCTGATGACGGCGATACGAAAATAGATGTTCGTTTTGCAGATGAAACGGTATGGCTGACACAGACACAATTAGTTGAGCTATTTCAGAGCAGCAAGGCTAATATTAGTGAGCATATTAAAAACATTTATGAAGAAGGGGAATTAGATGAAACATCAACTGTTCGGAAATTCCGAACAGTTCGAAAAGAGGGTAACCGACATGTATCCCGGGAAATGACATATTACAACCTCGACATGATTATCTTCCTCGGCTACCGCGTCAAGTCCAAAATCGCCACAAATTTCAGACGTTGGGCCACGGAACGCCTGAAAGAATACATGATTAAAGGTTTCACGATGGACGATGAACGCCTGAAAAAGCTGGGCGGCGGAGATTATTGGAAAGAAGAAGCATATCTGGAAACGATAAAATCGGTTGCCAAAACAGCAAAGAAGAAAGCGGAGGAGGGGTGAGCTTTGGCGGTTACAAATACGAAAGAAAACGGCCTTGAACCCCTGATTGTGAGATGGCTTGTAGAGCAGAATGGATACGAGGAAGGTGTCAATTCTGATTATAACAGGGAATATGCTGTTGACGAGACACGCCTGCTCCGCTTTTTGCAGGATACGCAGCCGAAGGAAATGGACAAGCTGGGAGTGTTTCAGTCCGACACGAAAAAGCGGCAGTTCATGAACCGTTTGTCCGGGGAAATTGCCAGACGCGGCGTTATTGATGTGCTGCGAAAAGGCGTGAAGGTTTATCTGGCTGACCTTATTATGTTTTATCTGACACCGACTGAAAATAATCAGCAGGTCAGGATCCTGTATGAAAAGAATATCTTCAGCGTAACCAGGCAGCTGCGGTATTCTCAGGATGCTGGGAAGCTGGCGCTGGACTTTCATCTGACATACAATCCTGCGGGCTTGCCGTCATCGTATGTGATGCCTGGAGCCGATGGAAGACGAAAGACTTTTCTATATGATTTTCAGCAGAAGGAGTCATCAATGATTGCAGATAAAATAGATCCATATGGGACGAAAAAGTGAAGGAACATAATGGGATGACTGGAATCTGTATTTGATTAGCATTTTATTGTCAGGGGTGAGAAAACTGAAAAAACTGGGAATTGCCTCTTTTACCGCCCGAGGCAGATCTGTTGCGGATAGGCTGGCGGCAGCTTTTGAAGGAGAATATGAGATCGCGCGCTATGAAACGGGCCTTCGCGACTGGTGCGGCAGTCTGTTTGCGTCCGGCGCGGACGGAATTATTTTTGTAGGGGCGTGCGGCATTGCGGTGCGGTCAATCGCGCCCTTTTTAAAAAGTAAGACGACAGACCCGGCGGTGCTGGTGATCGACGAGGCCGGACAGTTTGTGATTTCCCTTTTGTCGGGACATATTGGCGGAGCCAATCGTCTGGCACTCCGGGCGGCCGGGGTTCTGGGGGCAACTCCTGTGATTACGACCGCGACCGATGTGAACGGTAAATTTGCTGTGGATGTTTTTGCGAAGGATAATGGCTTGCGGATTGGCAGCATGAAGGCGGCGAAAGAGGTTTCTGCTGCGATTTTGCGCGGGGAAAAGGTCAGCGTTTGCTGCGAGGGAGAGATTGAAGGGGACGTTCCGCCAGAATTGGTTCTATGCGCGCAGGAAGATGCGGAATCTGGTAATTCTGTGATCCATATCGGGCTCCCATCCCGTGATCTTACGCGTAATTTTACGTTCGCGACTCAAACTGTTCTAAACCTTTGTCCCAAAGCTTACATTCTGGGCATTGGCTGCCGCAGGGGAAAACTGGAGCAGGAGATTGCACAGCTGGCTGATCAGTCCCTTGCCAGACTTGGCCTTACATATGAAGACATTGTCGGTGTGGCATCCATTGATCTGAAAAAGGAAGAGCCTGGACTGGTGGATTTCTGCAAAAAGCGTGGTTTGAGTTTTGAGACTTATCCTGCCAGGACACTTGCCACCATTAAGGGCGCCGTTTCTTCTTCTGCCTTTGTAAGTGAAGTGACTGGCGTGGACAATGTCTGCGAACGTGCAGCCCTGTGTATGGCAAAAGAGGGCGGTCGACTGGTTCTGCCGAAGCAGGCGGAAAACGGCGTGACAGTTGCAATAGCGGAGCAGCACTGGAAAGTGCGCTTTTGAGCAAATTGCAATTGCTAAAACAGAACGTACGTGCTACAATTCCTGTATGTGTATGGGTATTTGTCAGAAGGGAGGTGCGGGACTTTGGGAGAATATTTGAATCCGGGAAATGAGGCATTTCAGAACATTGTTGACGATGTTTACGTTGATAAGACAGGGTTGATTGCTTATGTAAACAGTACGATTAATACACCGCGCAAGCTGACCCATTTTAGCAGGCCCAGACGGTTTGGAAAGTCATTTGCGGCTAAGATGCTGTGCGCTTATTATGACAGGAGCTGTGATTCTCATGCGTTGTTTGAAGGACTAAAAATATCTAAACTAAAATCTTTCGAGACTTATCTGAATAAATATGATGTGATTTATCTGGATATGGTTCGCTTTATATCGAACAGTGCAGATAAAAATGCTGTGGTGAAGGATTTACAATCAAGAGTAATCCGGGAACTGAAACAGGCATTTCCGGAAGTGAGGTCTCTTGATGAACCTGCTTTGCCTTATATTTTATCAGCGATTGTGGCCAGAACAAATCAGAAATTTATCATAATTATCGATGAGTGGGATGCATTGTTTCGCGAAGCAAAAGACAATCAGGCCTTGCAGGAGGAATATGTCCAGCTTTTGAGGGGGATTTTTAAAGGCGGGCCGGAGACGGATAAAACGATTGCGGCAGCATACATGACGGGGATTCTTCCGATAAAAAAATATGGAACACAGTCGGCACTGACTGACTTTAGAGAATTTACGATGACTCGCCCTGCAAAGCTGGCGCAATACGTTGGCTTTACAGAGCAGGAAGTAAAAAAACTATGCAGAAAATATCGCATGGATTTTGAAAGCATGAGTGCATGGTATGACGGATATTGCTTTAATAAAGTAAAACACGTATATAGTCCGAATTCGGTCATGAATGCTGTCATGAATGAAGAATTTGGAAATTACTGGACAGATTCTGAGACTTATGATTCTTTGAAAGATTATATCAGCATGAATTATGATGGATTGCGGGATGCAGTTATTTCAATGTTGGGTGGAGAAGCTGTCAGGGTCAGGATCGGAACATTTCAAAACGATATAACATCCTTTAAAAATAAGGACGATGTATTGACTTTACTGGTTCACCTGGGATATCTTGGCTATGATTCCGTGGAAAAGAAAGTATTTATCCCCAATAAAGAAGTTGCGGAGGCTTTTGCTGACTCGGTAACGGGCGATAAATGGGAAGATGTAGCAGAATTACTGCGGGATTCTGACGGAAAGAGAGGTTTCTGTGTGAAAAATAAACTATATGTCGCGGGCATGGGTCCCGGAGACACAGGTCTGATGTGTCAGAGAGCCGCAGAGGTTCTGGCTGCGTGCGACACAATTATCGGCTATACTGTGTATGTAAATCTGCTGCGGGAGTCGTATCCGGGCAAGGAATTTCTGACTACGCCGATGACCCAGGAGGCGCGCCGCTGTGAGATGGCTTTTGAGGAGGCTTCGAAGGGGAAAAAGGTGGTCATGGTCTGCAGCGGGGACGCGGGAGTTTATGGCATGAGCGGACTGATGCTGGAGATCGGGGCGGGCTACCCGGAGGTTGAGGTGGAAGTGATTCCCGGAGTGACGGCTGCTTTGAGCGGCGGCGCGGTGCTGGGGGCACCGCTGACACATGATTTCGCGGTGGTCAGCTTAAGCGACCGGCTCACCCCCTGGGAGAAAATCGAAAAACGTCTGCGTCTGGCGGCAGAGGCGGATTTTTGCATCTGCATTTATAATCCTGCGAGCAAGGGCAGGCCGGACTATCTGGCACGGGCCTGTGACATTTTGCTTAATGTGCTGCCGCCGGAGCGGATCTGCGGCACGGTGGAAAACATCGGGCGCGAGGGCGAGGCGGCGCGGCTGTATACGCTGCAGGAATTGCGCGGGGCACAGGTAAATATGTTCACGACGGTATTTATCGGAAACTCGCAGACAAAAGAGATCGGCGGACGGATGGTGACGCCGAGGGGTTACCGAATCTGAAATTATGGAATCGGTATCTGACTGCTTTCGATCACTATGCAATGGGATATATCCCGGCGAGGGGATTGCCTGCAAAGGCAGAAGGGAGAAATGTATGAACACTAAGAAGCAGACAAACAGTCTGGCGAATCTATTATTACGCTTACTGGCCACCGCGATTTTTGGTGCCGTCTATTTTTATGTCATGTTGCCGGCGATCAATTTCAAGGCACCGGAATTCTGGTTTTTTCTGGTGATCCTGCTGGTGTTTTTTATTCTGGTGACGCTGCTGACAAGCGGCATCTGCGTGACACGCCAAGGAATCACGCTTCCGCAGGGAGTGGCCTGGTCGAGATGTAAAATACCGATCTTGTTGATTGTAGTGCTGATTCTGGCGGCTGTTGTGGCGATGATCTATTCTTCGGAGATTTTTCATGCGAAGTCTTATTACGACCTGCTGGATGTGCAGACGGGCGATTTTACGGAGGAGGTCGCGGAGATTTCCTATGACAAAATCCCGATGCTGGATAAGGATTCCAGCGTACAGCTGGGCAGCCGTGCGCTGGGAGCCCTGAGTACGACGGATCCCAGCCTGGTGTCGCAGTTTGAGGTTGCTGACGCGGAATATTCGCAGATCAATTATCAGAACAATCCGGTGCGTGTGGCGCCGCTGCTTTATGGAAATATCATCAAATGGTTTAATAACCGCTCTGAGGGACTGCCGGGGTATATCATTGTCAATATGGTGACGCAGGAGGCGAGCCTGGTCAAGCTGGATGAGGGCATGAAGTATTCGACCTGTGAGCATTTCGGGCGCAACCTTTACCGGCTGCTGCGTTTCCGCTATCCGACGATGATGTTCGGGGATGTAAATTTTGAGATTGACGAGGATGGCACGCCATGGTGGGTATGTTCGCGCACGGTGCGCAGGATCGGGCTTTTTGGCGGCACGGATACGAGCGGCGCGGTGCTGGTGAACGCGATTACCGGTGAGAGTATTTATTATGAAGAAGTGCCGACCTGGGTGGACCGTGTTTACTCGGCGGATCAGCTGGTGGTGCAGTACAATTACCACGGCACGCTGGTCAACGGCTGGATCAACTCCTGGCTGGGGCAGAAGGGGATCACGACTACGTCGGATGGCTACAATTATATTGCGATGAATGACGATGTTTATCTCTATACAGGTGTGACGTCGGCGGGAAGTGACGAGTCGAATGTCGGCTTTATTCTGGTCAACCAGCGCACGAAGGAAGCGCGGTATTACAATATACCGGGAGCGACGGAGTATTCCGCGATGTCCTCCGCGGAGGGCGCGGTGCAGCATCTGGGCTACGCTTCGACCTTCCCGATTCTTTTGAATATTTCCGATGAGCCTACGTATTTTATGTCCCTGAAGGATTCAGCGGATCTGGTGAAAATGTACGCGATGGTCAATGTCACTGACTACCAGATCACGGCGACCGGCAGTTCTGTGGCTGAGTGTCAGGCCAATTATGAGGAGCTTCTGATTGAGAACGGGGTCAAGGTGACCACTCCGGTGGAGATTGTGCAGAAGGAAACGGATACGGTTACGGGGACGATTACAGATATCCGCACTGTCGTCGTGGATGGCAATACGATTTTCTACATCTCGCTGGGCACTGAGGATTATTATGCGGTTTCCGCCGCGGACGATCCGGATACGGTGATTTTTGATGTGGGCGACACGGTCACGATCACGTATTACGTGGAGGAGGACGACGCGGAAGATACGGCGGAAAATGAGGAAGAAACGGATACTGCTGAGAATGAGGAGACCTCGGAAGAAGCAGAAACTGCTGAGGGTGTAGAGGCCACGGAGAATGCAGAAAACGTAAAGGATGCTGACGATACGGATGGAGCCGGAAATACGATATGGACGGGGATTTCTGTGGAGTAGCGGCAGAATTTCCGTTATAGAAGTTATATATGTGATCAGGAAGGAAAAATGGTTGGAACAGGAACACTGATAAATGTGGCCGCTATCGTGGCGGGCGGCCTGCTCGGTCTGGTCGGGAAAAAACGGATGAACGACCGGCTGCAGGAGACATTGATGAAAGCCACGGGAATCTGTACGATGTTTATTGGCATTGCGGGGACTCTGGAAAAGATGCTGACAGTCACTGACGGGACTGTCAGCTCGCAAGGGTCGCTGATGATCATTGCCAGCTTCGCGATCGGATCGCTGGTTGGAGAAGGGCTTAATATTGAACAGGCCATCGAGCGGTTTGGCGAGTGGCTCAAACGCAGGAGCGGCAATGGAGACGACGCCTCTTTTGTCAGTGCCTTTGTGACCGCTTCCTTCACTGTCTGCATTGGAGCTATGGCAATCGTCGGCTCCATTCAGGATGGGATGCAGGGTGACCCGACCACACTGATGATGAAAGCAATTCTGGACTTTCTGATTATTATGGTCATGACGGCGTCTCTGGGAAAAGGGTGCATTTTTTCAGCAATCCCGGTGGGGATTTTTCAGGGAGCCGTGACACTCCTCGCAAGTGTACTGGCACCGCTGATGACGGAAGGGACGCTGAATAGTATTTCACTGGTTGGATCGATGCTGATTTTCTGCGTCGGAGTCAATCTGGTCTGGGAGCGGAAACTGAAGGTGGCGAATATGCTGCCTGCGATTGTGGTAGCGGCGGTGTGGGGCGCGCTTGTGTGAAAAACTGACAGGGTACACTGTTTTGGCAGATGGTAATAAGCCGGTTTTATTCTGGCGGCGTCAGATCGTGGACGGTTTACGGATACAGGTATATGATACGCGGCGAAAGCTGCTGTATACCCGAAGATTTGTCTCGTAATGATCGGTACATGAAACTATTTGCCACGGAATGATCTATTTGTGAAAATAATGAAAATCGCGGCAAAATCAGCGGCGTATTTGTGTATCAGAGAAAAGAGATTGCATCAGGGAAGCAGGAGTGAGATGGATCATATAAAGAATTCCGATCAAAGACAAAATAGCATTCTGATTTTCGGCGGGACGATTGAAGGCCGCCAGGTGTCTGATTATCTGTGTGAGCGGCATGCTGCGCATACGGTTTGTGTTGCCACGGAATACGGAGAAGAGGTGCTGCGTCCGCAGAAACAGGATGCCGCGAGGATGGATGGCTGCCAGATGGAAGTACATCAGGGCCGGATGAATCTGGAGCAGATTTGTGAATTTCTGCGGAGTGCTTCTTATGTGCTGGTGGTGGACGCGACGCATCCCTACGCGGTCGAGGTGTCGAAAAACATCCGTGAAGCCTGTCAAAAAGAGCAGGTTCCCTATATCCGTTATCTTCGTGAGGACAGTACATGCACCCGGAGCGGCGTGGTGGATAAGGCGAATTTATCGGAAGGATCCTTTTCGCCGGTCTATGTCGGTTCGGCACTGGAGGCGGCGCAGTATCTGGAGACGCGCCAGGGAGGCATTTTCCTGACGACAGGCAGCAAAGAGCTGCATGTGTTTACAGAAACCATTTCGGATATTACGCGCATTTTCGCGCGGGTTCTCCCTTCCGCGGAAGTCGTGGCTTCCTGCCACTCGCTCGGTCTGGAAGGAAAACAGATTTGCGCGATGCAGGGACCGTTTTCTCTGGAAATGAATATGGCAATGCTTCGCCAGACAGGCTGTGCCTATCTGGTGACCAAAGAAACCGGGGCCTCCGGCGGATTTCCGGAAAAAATGGAGGCCGCACGGGGCTGTCAGGCTGTGCCGGTCGTTATTCGCAGGCCGCAGGAGACGGGATGTGGATGGGAGGAAGTGAAGACCCGGCTGGATGCAGTGGTGAAAAAAATGCTCGAAGAGACCTCAGGGGCAGATGCGGCTGCGCCAGATTTAGCAGAATCAGAGACTATGCAGTCCGTGGAAGTATCGCAAAAAGACAAAACTGCTCCCGACCGCGAAGACCATGTGGAGAGCTGCGGTACGGACGCCGTGATTGACGACATTCCACGCCGGATCAGCTGTATCGGAATTGGCATGGGGACGCCTCAAACGCTGACCTGTGAAGCTGCCTGGGAAATACAAAAGGCGCAGGTGATTTTCGGAGCGGAACGCATGTTGGATTGCGCGCGCAGCCTACTTAAGAAACAGGCGGGCGGCAGCCGTTTTCCGGCTGATTCCGGGCATAATCTGAGCAGTCAGATGGCCGAAGAACGAGTGACAGTCACAGGCGAGTGCGGGGAAGACAGGGGCTGCCCTGTCATGATTCCGGAGTATAACGCGAAAAAGATTTACGACTGGCTCTCCCGCAATCCGCAGTACCGCCGCGCGGCGATTCTGATGTCCGGGGATGTGGGATTTTACAGCGGCGCAAAGGGAATCGCTGAAACGTTTAAAGAAGAGGAAGTCCATTATTTCTGCGGCATTTCTTCTGTCGTCTATTTTGCCAGCAGGATTCCGACCCCCTGGCAGGACGCGAAGCTTTTAAGCGCCCATGGGAAGGAACTTCCGATCACCAATTATGTAAAAAAATACCCGAAAATTATTTTGCTGGTCGGCGGGGCCAAAGGTGTCCGGGAGCTTTGCCAGGATCTGAATTCGGCAGAAATCCGTGGAATACGCGTAACAGTCGGCTCCAATCTTTCCTATGCGCAAGAGCAGATTGAAGCTGGGGAGCCGGGCGAGTTTCTGGAGTATCAGCCGTCCGCGGACGGCCCTTGCATTATGATGCTTGAAAATCCGTCCGCGGGGCAGATCATTACGCCTGGCATACCGGATGACCGGTTTGTGCGGTCGGAAAAAGTCCCTATGACAAAGGAGGAAATCCGCGCTTTATCAGTGGCGAAGCTGCGTTTGAAGGACGATTCGGTCGTATATGACGTGGGTGCGGGTACCGGCTCTGTCTCCGTGGAGTGTGCGCGGCTCTGTACCAAAGGGACAGTTTACGCTATCGAACGGAATCAGAATGCCCTGGAGGTCATGCGGCAGAATTGCCGGCGGTTTGGCCTTTCCAATGTGACGATGATCCACGCAGTTGCCCCGGATGGACTGGAAGATCTGCCGGCTCCGACCCATGCGTTTATCGGCGGCAGCTCTGGCAATATGAAAACGATTATTGAAACCCTGTTGGAGAAAAACCCGAAAGTGCGTATCGTGATCAATACGGTCACGCTGGAGAGCATCGCTGAGGCAGCGGACCTGATCAGGGAACTGCAGATCGCGGACGCCGATATCGTCCAGATTTCCGCGGCAAAAGCCCGGCCGGCCGGCCGCTATCATCTGATGAACGCGCTCAATCCGGTATATATAATATCCTTCGGCGGAGAGGCTGAGGGATGATAGTGAATTTGTTGGCGAAATTGCCGCAGAATACATAAAATTTTGGGAAAATACGGAAAAAAGGTGGAAATATCCGCGCAGACTGGCATATAATGAGATAAGGGACAAAAGATCAGGAAAGAAGGTGGACAAATGACTATCCGTGAAAAAACGGAGGAACTGGAGCACCAGATCTTCAGCCCGTATGCTTCCTTCAGCGACCAGAGCAGGGGGCGGGATCGGGAGGAGCCTCAGTGCGACATCCGCACTGTTTACCAGAGGGACCGTGACCGGATCATCCACAGCAAAGCATTTCGCCGCCTGAAACAGAAGACGCAGGTGTTTCTGATCCCGGAAGGGGATCATTACCGCACGCGGATGACGCATACGCTGGAGGTTTCCCAGCTCGCCCGCACGATCGCGAAAGCTTTGCGCCTCAACGAGGATCTGGTGGACGCGATTGCCCTCGGCCATGATCTTGGGCATACGCCGTTCGGTCATGCAGGTGAACGGGCGTTGGATGAGGTCTGCCCATATGGGTTCGCGCATTATCAGCAGAGTGTGCGTGTGGTGGAACTGCTGGAAAAGACAGGCGAAGGCCTGAATCTGACCTGGGAGGTGCGTGACGGTATTCTCAACCACCGCACGGCGGGACATCCCTCTACACTGGAAGGCCAGGTTGTGCGCTATTGCGACAAGATCGCTTACATCAATCACGATATTGACGACGCGGAGCGCGCCGGTATTCTCAAAGAGTCAGATATTCCCGATGAGAGCCGACGGATCATCGGGGACACCACCAGGAAGCGGCTGAACACGCTGATCCATGACGTGGTGGAAAACAGTGAAGGGCAGGATCGCATTACAATGTCGCCCGGGATGGAGACGGCGATGCACGATCTGCGTGCTTTTATGTTCCGCAGTGTCTATCTGAACCCGGAGGCCAAAAGCGAGGAAGGCAAGGCGGTGCGGATGATTCAGGAGCTTTACCGCTATTACAACGCGCACCCGGATCAGCTGCCGGAGGAATATCAGAATCTGATGAAACTGCGCGGTGAGCCGCAGGAGAGAGTGGTCTGCGATTATATTTCCGGTATGACGGATTTGTACTCCATCCGGATATACAAGGAACTGTTTGTACCGCAGTCCTGGCAGGCATAAATGCAGAGGACACTTTGTGAATGATGTGGCAGCTTTTCTTATAAAAAGTTCGGCTGCACGAATTACTTCTGCCGGGAGCCGGACATGGGTGAGCCGGGAAACAATATGGAAGAAAGGCTGCAAATGCCCAGGTAAATGCAGGAAGAAAAGAGGAGAGGTGCGGAAATGTTTTACTCAGAAGATCTGATCGAGGAGATCCGTCTTCAGAACGATATTGTGAGCGTGGTTTCCGGCTATGTGAGACTGCAGCGCAGAGGAAATAATTATTTCGGGCTCTGCCCGTTTCATAATGAAAAATCTCCCTCTTTTTCCGTCAGTCCCGGCAAGCAGATGTACTATTGCTTCGGCTGCGGAGCCGGAGGCAGCGTTTTCAATTTTATCATGCAATATGAAAATTATACATTTCCGGAGGCAGTGCAGTTCCTGGCGAACCGCGTGGGGATTTCTCTGCCAGAGCAGGAGTTTTCCGAGGAAGCCAGGCGGGCACGGGATCTGAAAAGCAGCGTACTGGAGCTGAACAAAACTGCCGCGAAATTTTATTATTTTCAGCTGCGCTCCCCACAGGGGCAGCGGGGAATGGAGTATCTGAAAAACCGCGCCCTCAGCGATGAGACCATGAAGCATTTTGGCCTTGGCTTTGCCGGGCCGGACGGTACACTTTTGTACCGTTATCTGAAAAAACAGGGAGTTTCCGATCAGCTTCTGAAAGAGTCGGGGCTGATGCAGGTCAACGAACGTCAGGGAATGTATGATAAATTCTGGAACCGTGTCATGTTTCCGATCATGGACGCCAACCACAGGGTCATCGGTTTTGGCGGGCGGGTGATGGGGGACGGCAAGCCAAAATATCTGAATTCGCCTGAAACGGTGATTTTTGACAAGAGCCGGAATCTATACGGACTGAATTTTGCCCGTTCCTCAAAGGAGCATTATCTGCTGGTATGCGAGGGGTATATGGACGTGATTGCCATGCATCAGGCTGGTTTTACAAACGCGGTGGCCTCTCTGGGCACAGCGCTGACCAGCCAGCACGCGACGATCCTGAAACGGTACACGGACGAGGTGATTCTGACCTACGACAGCGATGAGGCCGGCATCCGCGCGGCCTTGCGCGCGATTCCGATGCTGAAGGAAGCCGGCGTATCCACACGCGTGCTGCACATGGATCCCTGTAAGGATCCGGATGAATTTATCAAGACCTATGGCACAGACGCGTTTCGTGAGCGGATTGATCAGGCGGAAAACAGCTTCCTGTTTGAACTTTCAGTGATGGAAAAGTCTTATGATATGAAAGATCCGGACAGCAAAACCCGGTTTTTCCAGGCAGTCGCGGCCATAATCGCCGGAATGGAGCTGGAGATTGAGCGGGAGAATTATATCGAGGCCGTGGTAGCCCGCTATCAGACCTCTTATGAGGGTATGCGCAAAATGGTGCTGAATTATCTGATGCAGGGAGTACCTGTGCGCACAGCGCCGCGTCCGCCCGTGGAGCGGGAACAGCGTGCCGGAAAGGACAGCGGTATCCTGAAATCCCAACGGCTGCTTTTGACCCGGCTGGTCGAATATCCGGAATTGTTCGCGACAGTATCCGCTTTTGTTCAGCCTGAGGACTTTACGGATGGAATCTACCGGGAAGTGGCCGGGATGCTCTATGACCAGCTGGCCGGGAAACAGCTGAACCCGGCGCGTATCGTGAACCATTTTACGGAGCCGGATCAGCAGCGGCAGGTCGCACAGATTTTTAATACCGATCTCCCGACAGAAACCATCGAGGAACAGGAAAAAGCGATTTCCGATTCGATCCGCCTGATTATCAGCAATTCGATAGAACAGCGCAAATCTCAGCTGGATCTGACGGATCTGCAGGGATTGCAGAATTTGATGATGGAATCCAGAAAAAGGATGGCGGACTTGAGAAAGATGCATATTTCTCTGCCGCGCGGGAAAGAATAAAAACGGAAAAATATCGAAACGGAAAAATGTTAATACGGAATGCGCAGTGAAACCGAGAACGTATCGAAACTGGAGAGGCGGAAAAGCTGCCTTCCAGGTGATAAGGACAGGAATTGAATGGATACAGAAACAGCAAAAAATGAATTGTACCTGGACGAGTGCGGGATGGATTTGCCGAATCTGGAAGATTCCGGGGAAGAAATTGACTCCTATGGGGCGGACATGCCGGACCTGGAAAATTCTGGGGCGGAATTCGATTCCTATGGGACAGATCTGCCGGATCTGGAAAATTCCGGGGAAGAAACGGACGACTATAACGAGGATCAGCCGATTTACGACGCGGTCATGGAAGGCGTGCCGATGGATGATCCGGTCCGCATGTATTTAAAAGACATTGGGCGTGTCGGACTTCTTAGCGCGGAAGAGGAACTGTCTTTAGCAAAACGGATGAGCGAGGGCGATGAGGACGCCAGGGCCAGACTGACAGCGGCAAACCTGCGCCTGGTGGTCAGTATCGCTAAGCGCTACTGCGGGCGCGGGATGCAGCTGCTCGATCTGGTACAGGAGGGAAACTTAGGGCTGATGAAGGCGGTGGACAAGTTTGATTACCGCAAGGGTTATAAATTCAGTACCTATGCTACCTGGTGGATCCGTCAGTCAATATCGAGGGCGATAGCCGACCAGGCGAGGACCATTCGAATCCCCGTACACATGGTGGAGAGTATTTACCGTGTAACGCGTACATCCCGCATGCTTTTGCAGAAGCTCGGCAGGGAGCCTTCCGCCGAAGAGATCGCCGAAGAGCTGCGAATGGATCCGGCTAAAGTGGCTGAGATTCTGAAAATCTCGCAGGACCCGGTCTCTCTGGAAACCCCTGTAGGGGACGAGGAGGAAACACATCTGGGAGATTTTATCAGCGATGAGCACGCTCCGCAGCCGGCAGACGCGGTCGCCCTGACGGTGCTCAAAGAGCAGCTGTTGGACGCCCTTTCCACGCTGACGCCGCGCGAGCAGAGGGTGCTGTCGCTGCGGTTTGGCCTGGAAGACGGACAGCCGCGGACCCTGGAGGAAGTCGGCAGGGAATTCAATGTGACCCGGGAGCGCGTCCGCCAGATTGAGGCAAAGGCCCTCCGTAAGCTGCGCCACCCGAGCCGGAGCCGTAAGCTGCGGGACTATCTGGAGTGAGACAATTATAATGAAATTATCAGAACGACTTTCGGCCGTCGCCGCTATGGTAACGCCGGGGATGGTCCTTGCGGATATCGGGACGGACCATGCTTACATACCCATTGCTCTTGTAGAAAGGGACGTGATTCCCCGCGCGATCGCCGCGGATGTCAATCCCGGACCGCTTAAGCGGGCGGCGGAACACATCCGGGCGCACGGTCTTGCTGACCGTATTTCCACGAGACTTTGCGACGGCCTGGCCGCTTTTTCCCAGGGAGAGGTGCAAAGCATTGTCATCGCCGGAATGGGCGGAGCGCTGACCACCCGAATTTTGCAAGATGGAAAACACCTGTTTGATGTGACAAATACGCCTGAATTGATTTTACAGCCGCAGTCGGAAGTCTCACGAGTGCGCCTTTGGTTGTGGCAAAACGGCTGGGAAATCGAGCAGGAAGACATGATTTTCGAAGACGGCAAATATTATCCGATGATGAAAGCCCGGCAGAGAGTGACGCTGCGGGCGGCAGCTAATGATGAGGGTTTCCGGCTGTATTCTTTTTCGGATGAGACCGATGCAGAGCAGGGGACTGTTTCGAAATCGGCGGATATCAGCCAAAAACTGGCCGTGGAATTTGGCCCTATACTTTTGGAAAAACGGCATCCTGTGCTGCGGGAATATCTGTTGAAGGAAAAAACAACACAGGAACGAATTCTGCAAACTCTTTCCTCACAAAAGAGTCCGACGGCCGTTTCCCGTACACATGAAATTCAGGGAAAGCTGACGCTGACAGTAGAGGCATTGAAACGCTGCCAGTGACATATAAGGAAGAAAGACGAAATGGCAGGTCGGTCGAAAAAGTTTGTTTACCCGGATTTGAAGACCGCAGATTTGGAGGAATGAATCTATGAACGAAAAAAATATCACTATCTATATAGAAGGAATCCCGGAAGAATATCCTCTGGGCACGACTTACCGTGAAATTGCGAATGCTCATCAGAAAGATTTCTCTTATCCCATTGTGCTGGTAAATGCCGATGGGAGACTGCGCGAGCTGACAAAAGCGGCCGCGGACGGCAGCCAGGCGCGTTTTCTGACACTCAGGGACAAGGCAGGATGTGATACTTACCGGCGCTCGCTGGTGCTTTTGATGCTCAAGAGCATTTACCACACAGTCGGCGACAACAGCCGGCTGGAGCGCGTCAGCGTCCATTTTTCCGTGGGCGAAAGCTATTACTGCACGATGCAGGGGGAGGCTCCGCTGACGCAGGAGTTTCTGGATGAAGTCAAGGCATATATGCGTTCACTTGTCCAGGATGCCGCGCCGATCCGCAAAAGCACCATCGATACCTGGGAAGCCTGTGAAAGGTTCCACAGATACCGGATGTATGATAAGGAAGAATTGTTCCGCTACCGCCGTTCCTCAAAGGTCAATATCTATAATCTGGAGACCTTTGAAGACTATTTTTATGGATACATGCTGCCGGACGCGTCCTATCTGACCTGTTTTGACCTGAAGCTGTTTGAGGATGGTTTTTTGCTTTGCTTTCCATCACAGGCGGAACCGGGGAAGCTGGCAAAATTTTTCCCGCAGGAGAAAATCTGGCAGACGCAGAAAGACGCCCTCACCTGGGGAGCGCAGCTTGGCATCCCGACCGTAGGCGCGCTGAATTCCTACATTGCCAGTCATCAGGTGAAAGATCTGATCATGATCCAGGAAGCGTATCATGAAAAAAAGATCGCGCAGATGGCGGCCCAAATCGCCGCGTCAGGTCAGAAGCGCGTGATTTTGATCGCGGGACCGTCCTCCTCCGGAAAAACGACATTTTCTCACAGACTTGCCACACAGCTTTCCGTCTGCGGACTAAAGCCTCATCCGATCGAAGCGGACAATTATTTTGTGGAGCGTGAGCATACACCGATCGACGAGGATGGCAAACCCAATTTTGAATGTCTCGAAGCGATCGACGTGGAGAAATTAAACGAAGACATGCTCTCTCTTCTCAATGGTGAGACAGTAGAACTTCCGACTTTCAATTTTAAGACCGGGAAACGGGAATACAAGGGAAATACGCTGACACTTGGCGAGCAGGATATCCTGGTCATCGAGGGTATTCACTGCCTGAACGATGCTCTGACTTACCGCCTGGACGCAAGCCTTAAAGTGAAAATTTACATCAGCGCGCTTACGCAGCTGAATATCGACGAGCACAACCGGATCCCGACGACGGACGGGCGCATGCTGCGCAGGATGGTGCGCGACGCGCGCACCCGTGGAGCGAGTGCCCAGAAGACGATCGATATGTGGCCTTCTGTCCGCCGCGGCGAGTCCAGCTACATATTCCCATTCCAGGAAACAGCGGATTATGTGTTTAATTCCACACTGATTTACGAGCTGGCGGTCCTGAAGCAGTATGTAGAGCCGCTGCTTTTCTCCATTCGCCCGGATGAGCCGGAATATGCGGAGGCCAGGCGGCTTTTAAAGTTCCTGGATTATTTCCTGCCGATCCCCGCGGATGACATTCCGAACAATTCTCTGATCCGGGAATTCATCGGCGGAAGCTGTTTTGGAAACTAAGTGAACCTGAAAAAGTTTTCTGATCACATGTGGTTTACAAAAATAAAAACCTGTGGTAGAATACGCCGCGTAAGCGGGACAGGTGATCGCGGCCGGCAGAAGTCGAAAGACGCCGGCTGAGGAAAGTCCGGGCTTCACAGGGCAAGGATGCCGGATAACGTCCGGCGGAGGCGACTCCAGGGATAGTGCAACAGAAATAAACCGCCGCTCTCTTTTGAGATCGGTAAGGGTGGAAAGGCAGTGTAAGAGACTACCGCATGTTCTGGTAACAGAGGTGGCATATGTAAACCCCATCCGAAGCAAGACCGCACAGAGGCGAAAGAGCTACACCAGGCTGCCCGCCAGCCTCAGGTAGGTCGCTTGAGCCTGCCGGCAACGGCAGGACGAGATAGATGATCACTCAACGACAGAACCCGGCTTATCGTCCCACTTACTTAAAGAATTCCGCTGTTATTTTCGCGGCGCTGCCGCGGAAGCCTCAGCGGAATTCTTTTTCCGTTTAATTCCCGCGAAACAGAAAGCCTCCTTCTTTTCCCGCTGTGACCAGACTACTATAAACACTCAGGCGTACATACTGCGCTTATTCCGCGAAGTAAAACGAACATACATTCTTAATGATTTTTTAAGAAAGTCACAGGGAAACCATCATTTGTTTTCGAAACCGTTATGCTATAATCGCAGTAACTTAAATGCCGGGAGAACACTGCACACAGAACGGGTGTTTAAGGATTTCCTATCATTACGGAAAGTAAGAAAAAGAAAGGAAGGGTTATTATGAAAAGAAAGCAGAGAACGTTTCTGAGCCTCCTGCTCGCATGCGTACTGACATGCGTTCCGGGAGCGCAGGCCCTGGCGGTTTCTTATGATGTGACCGCCGACCTTAGCACGAGCGCACTGTTCCCTGGCGATACGCTGACAGGGATTTCAGAGGGAACCATTATTCAGAACGCGGCTGGAGAGCAGATCGCGACCGCGGACGGCAGCGGCTCCTGGGAAAATACTTCTGATGATGAGGCATATTCCGTTTCTTATCAGGCTGGGACGGAGGCTGCCGAGGGGGTTGAGGCTACGCCTGCAATGGTCACCCTGACGACAGCGGGATATGTGCTGACTGTAGTAGACGGTACTTCTGAGTCTGCTGCTGCGGATGGTACCGGCACGACGGAGAATCACTACTCATTCACAGATGAGGAGAAGACGGCGCTCGAGGAAAAAGGCATCAGTGAGGACATCGCGTACTATCAGAGTGGCGAGAGTGTAAAGATTACGGCAGCCGAACCGGACGAAGGATATGAGTTCGCCGGATGGACCTGGACGGTGACGGATGAGAGTGTCAGTGTTTCCGTCGCGGACACGTCGAGCGCGGAGACGACTCTGACGATGACGAATAAGGGTGTCACTGTGACGGCGAATTATCAGGAGAAGGTCGTAGAGACAGAAGCGCCGGTTGTGGAGACAGAAGCACCAGTCGTAGAGACAGAGGCTCCGGTTGTAGAGACAGAAGCTGCGGTTGTCGTAGAAACTGAGGCAGCGGTCGTAGAGACGGAAGCAGCAGTTGTAGAGACTGAGGCAACGGTCGTAGAGACAGAAGCGCCGGTCGTAGAGACAGAGGCAGCAGTTGTCGTAGAAACAGAGGCGGCGGTTGTCGTAGAGACGGAAGCAGCAGTTACACAGACAGAAGCAGCTGCTGAGACAGATGCCGCAGAGGACGACAGTTCCGCGGATGTGGTAGTGATCGATGACATATCGACAACGGATATTACCTATTCCAGCGTGTCTGTCTATGGCGATACAGGAGCGGACGCGTATGTGTATTCGGTTGTGAATACGTACGCGGCCGGAGATACTGTTACATTGACAGCGGATACATTGTCTGGCTATACCTTCAGCGGCTGGTACGTATCCACACTCAATGTCGCGTTAGAGGATCTGACCGCGCAGACGATCAGCTTTACTGTACCGGATACGGATGTAACCCTCCTGGCTACTTATACAGCAGAGGGCACCGAGGAAACCACAGCAGAGACTACAGTGGAAACTGCCGCAGAGACTACCGCGACGGAAGCGGCAGACGTTGACGACGGAATTGTGGTTGTTGATCTTACGGATGGTGAAGCGGAAGTCTCAACGGAAGGGACCACGGAGTCGGAGACTTCAACGGAAAGCGCTGCCGAACCAGTGGCAGAGACTACGACGGCTTATTATACGGTTACCCGGACTTATGTGTCTGGTGAAAACGAGATAGCTGCGGCAGAGACTGATGAGACTACTTACGCGGAAGGCGCAACCTACACGCTTTCGGACGCGACAGCGATTACCGGATACACGTTTGATTCCTGGACAGTAATGACTACGGAGGATAAAAGCGAGATCAGTCTGACCACGAGCGAAGACGGTACGTCCTTTACCATGCCTGCCGCGGATGTGACCATCGTATCAAATTATACGGAAATTCCGCCAACTTATACGCTGACGATCAGCTACGTTTCAGACGATGGGACTGAATTACAGACAGCAGGATCTGTCACGGATGTAGAGAGCGGCACCGCTGTTTCCGTATCCGCTCCGGCGATCTCCGGCTATACATTTACAGGCTGGAGTGTGGATTTGACGGAAATTGACACGGATACAGCGACTTTCGCGGATTCTGCCAGCGCGGACACGACATTTACCATGCCTTCTTCTGACGTGACGATTAAGGCAAATTATACAGTAACAAAGTATACACTCAGCATTGTGAGCGGCTCTGAAACATCCACTGTGGAGCTTGCCTCGGGAGCGACTTATACGCTGGCGGACGCTACGACTTCTGAGACAGGAAAGACCTTTGATACCTGGACCGTTACAAGCGGTACGGTGACTTTGGAAGCGCAGAGCGACGGCAGCACGCTGGTGACCATGTCCGCATCGGACGCGACTCTGACCGCGAGCTTCAAGAATGCTTCTTATACCGTGACAGTAGACGGCGGTACGACAGGCACCGGAGAAACTTCAGGTACTTTTGAATACGGTTCTACGGTGAGCATTATCGCGGATACGGCCGAGGACGGATATGAGTTTGACGGATGGACAGTTGCGGATGATTCGACAGAAATCACTCTTGCAGCAGCCTCCTCACCGACGACCTCCTTTACGATGCCGGCGGGCAATGTGACATTGGAAGCAACCTATGTGGCTCTTCCGGATACCTATACTGTGACGGTTTCAAACGGCCTGATTGATGGCTCCTACACTTCTCATACTTATGAGGATGGCGCGCAGATTACAGTGACCGCGAACGCGGCTCCGAACGGGCAGGAGTTTGCGGGCTGGGAAGTATTAGAAGGAGATTATGATCTCGGTGATGACGCTTCCGCTACGACCCTTACGCTGGTAGTGGATGGAGATCTTTCTCTTGCGGCTACCTATACGGGAGTAAAATACAGTGTGACCGTATCAGGTGGCTCCGCGGATTATTCCGAGGCTACCGCGGATACGACAGTTACTATTACAGCGGCGGCTCCGGAGACCGGATACGAGTTTGACTCCTGGACAGTCGATACACAGAACGTGACTCTGGCAGACGCGTCCAGCTCTACTACAACGTTCACGATGCCGTCGGCAGATGTGAAGGTAACAGCAAATTATAAGCTGGCGCAGTACACGCTTACGGTAGTAAATGGCACTACGAGTCAGACCAGTTATTACTATGGCGACACCGTCACCCTCACAGCCAACTATCCGGCGAGCGGGAAGGAATTCAGCGCCTGGACTGCATCGAGCGGCGATGTGACATTCACGGATACATCCCGCGCGACTACGACAGCGACACTCCCGGCGGGTAATGTGACGATTACGGCGACCTACGAGGACGGGCCGACAGAGGCGAACAACTATATCAGCGGTATCACAGAGGGCGGCTCTTACCTGGCAAATGAGAAACTGACCTTTACTCCAGTCGGGGCTGGTATGTCCAATACAAATCCGAACCCTGGCGATATCCGCTACGTGCCGACTGGATACCAGATTGGAAATGTGTCCAACACATGGTCTTCCTCTCCATATGAGACTTCCATGTCGATCAAAAAGACAGGAGAGTACACACTGAAGGTGACCTTCGCGAGACAGGTTTACGATGGCAGCTCCTGGGTGGCGGACGGTACGACATCGACGACATCGGTGACCTTCAATATCGTGAATTCACTGGAGTCCGTGCAGACCGGTGATTCGACACCGATTTTCGCAGTAGCGGCCATAGCTATTGTGGCATGCCTGATCTTTATCATTGTACTGGTGGTATTTATCCGCAGGAGAAGAAGCCAGAGATAGTGAACGGACAGATAAAAATGGATTGAGTCAATAGTAAAACCCCTGCCGAACCATGAAAAATGGTTTGGCAGGGGTTTTCGATTTACAAGCTTATTTTTTTGTGGTATAGTACCACTTTAGAAGAAATGTACGTTACCCGGCAGGGCGTGCAAGACGGCCGGCATTTGAAAACATCAGGAAAACAAATGGCAAAGAGTGGTAAAGGGAGGCAGAAGGATGGGACTGCGCATGGGCATTCGATCCAGACTGGGAGACTTATTTCTGGGACTGATGGGGTTCCTCTTTTTTGTTTGCCTGTCGGTAGTTCTGGTGCTGAATCTCCGGTGTATTTACTATTTTGATATTGACTATCTTGACCTGGAGGCACAGACCGGATATTCCGAGGAGCTGATTCGAGAGAATTATGATGTGTTGATTGATTACAACTTACTGCTCAAGGGTGTGGACAAGCTCGAATTTCCAGATTTTCCGATGTCAGACGAGGCGGAGATTCATTTTAAAGAGGTAAAGCGTATTTTTGTGGCCATACAGATTTTGTTTGTCGTTTCGGGGATTGTGGTGCTGATCCTGCTATGCCGAAAACTGCCTCGCAGGGAATATGGAGGATTAAAGCTGATTTCCCTGCTGACATTTGCAGTGCCCATCGTGTTAGGGGTATGCGCGATGTTGGACTGGGAGTCCTTTTTTGTCCGCTTCCACGAATTATTTTTCCAGAATGACTATTGGCTGTTTGACCCGATTACGGATCCGGTGATTTTGATTCTGCCGGATACATTTTTTGCGCACTGCGCGGCGGCGATTCTGTTATTTTTGTTTTTAGGGGGTATACTGACAGGGGGCGCGTATCGCCTGCTGAGACGGAAGTGTCTTAAATCAGAAAAAAATGTGCCGGATAGTAACGGAATTGTATAACAGTTCAGAGAAATTTTCGCATTCAATGAGAAGATTGTATGATATAGCATTTATGCTTTTAATGAATATAAACAGGGGAAAGGAATGAAAAACGAATGAATCTGGAGTTGCTTCCACAGTATGAGCTCGTGCAGCAGGAGAGGATTGAGGATATCCGATCAGACGGATATCTGCTTCGCCACAATAAGAGCGGGGCGCGGATCCTGGTGCTGCAGAATGATGATGAAAATAAGGTGTTTAACATTGCCTTTAAGACATTGCCGACGGACAGCACCGGCGTTCCGCATATTCTGGAGCACAGCGTGCTCTGCGGCAGCCGCAAGTTTCCGATGAAGGATCCGTTTGTGGAGCTGGTGAAGGGGTCGTTAAATACGTTTCTGAACGCGATGACTTATCCGGATAAGACGATGTTTCCGATCGCGAGCTGCAATGACAAGGATTTCTGCAATCTGATGGATGTGTATCTGGACGCGGTTTTTTATCCGAATATTTATAAAAATGAGCAGATTTTCCGGCAGGAAGGCTGGAGCTACCAGCTGGAAAATCCGGAAGATGAGCTCACGGTCAACGGTGTGGTCTACAATGAGATGAAGGGCGCCTTTTCCTCTCCGGAGGATATGCTGGAGCGCACGATCATGGACAGCCTGTTCCCGGATACGGTCTACGGCGTGGAGTCCGGCGGAGATCCGGATCATATTCCGGATCTGAAATATGAGGATTTCCTGGCTTTTCATAAAAAACACTATCATCCTTCGAACAGCTATATCTATTTTTATGGAAATATGGATATCGAAGAACGGCTCACCTGGCTGGACCGGGAGTATCTGAGCGCGTTCGAGGATACGGGTGTGCGGCCGGTGATCGAGCTGCAGGCTCCGTTTGAGGAGTTGCGGCGTGTACAGCGCAGCTATCCGATTTCCGATGCGGACGAGACGGAGGACAGCACTTATCTGTCCTGGAATGCTGTCATTGGGACGGGGCTGGATGTGGAGCTTTCCAACGCGTTCGCGGTACTGGAGTATGCGCTCCTTTCCGCGCCCGGGGCACCGCTGAAGCAGGCGCTTCTGGACGCCGGGATTGGCAACGACATTATCAGTGATTATGGAAGCGGCGTGTATCAGCCGTATTTGAGTATTATCGCGAAAAACGCGAATGAATCGGATACGGAGCGGTTCCTTGCAGTGATTCGGGAGACTCTGGAGAAAATCGTTAAAGAAGGAATTGACAAAAAGTCCCTGTACGCAGGAATCAATTCCATGGAATTTAAGTTCCGCGAGGCAGATTATGGCTCTTATCCGAAGGGCCTGATGTACGGGCTGGATGTATTTGACAGCTGGCTTTACGACGATCAGGCGGCATTTTCGTACCTGAAGCAGCTGGACGTTTACGATACTCTTAAAAAACGGGCGGAAACTTCTTATTTCGAAGACCTGATCCGCAAATATCTGCTGGAAAATACCCATGCATCTCTGGTGACGCTGGTTCCGGAAAAAGGGCTGACCGCAAAGAAAGACGCGGCTTTGCGCGAGAAGCTTCGTATTTATAAAGAATCTTTGGATGAGGCGGGAATACAGGAGAGGATTGCGGCAACGAAACGGCTGCGCGCGTTTCAGGAGACTCCGTCGACGCCGGAGGAGCTCTCGAAGCTTCCAATGCTGACGCGAGAGGATATCGGGAAAAAGGCAGCGCCTTTTGAGAATACAGAATATCAGTGGGACGGCGTGACCGTGCTGCACCATGACGAGTTTACCAATGGTATCTGTTATCTGGATCTGCTTTTTGACGCGGATCAGATACTTGTAGAGGATACCGGGTATCTGGGGATTCTGAAAGCCGTGCTGGGAATGGTGGACACGGAGCACTTTACCTACAGCGATCTGAACAATGACATTTACATGAATACAGGAGGAATTTCGGCGGGGATCAGCGTGTTTCCGCTTGCTGATGATTCCAGAACATTCCCGGAAGACAGCGATAAAAAGAATGCCGCGAAAGACAGTGGAGATTGTGTTGGAAATAGTGCCGCAGGAAGTAGTACCGCAGGAAGTAGTGCCGCGGGAAATAATGCCGCGGGAAATAATGCTGCAGGAAGTAGTGTCACGGGAAATAATGCCGGAAGCAGTGTGAGAAATGGTATCCGTTCGTTCATTGGCATCCGTTCGCGCGCGCTTTATGAGAAGCTTCCATACGCGCTGGAGATGTCCGGGGAAATCCTGACATCGCGGTTTGATGATGATAAACGGCTGTATGAGATTCTGGCAAAGCTCAAATCACGGCTGTCTATGCAGCTTGCGGCTTCAGGCCATCAGGCCGCGGCCGGGCGTGCGCTGTCGTATCTGTCAGAGTTTAATGCTTTCAATGATGCAGTGACCGGCATCGCGTTTTATGAGTTGGCGGCAGACCTGGAGCAGCATTTTGATGAAAAGAAAGAAATGCTGAAGGAAAAGTTGCGCTCCCTCTGTAAGTTGCTGTTCTGTAAGGAAAACCTTTTTGTCAGTGTGACTGCCGACCAGGAAGGTCTGGATGCTCTACGGGCGCCGCTGGAGAAGTTCTGCGGGCAGCTGAAGAAAGAGAAAACCGATCAGCAGCCTGGGAGATTGAAGACAGACTTTCAGCAGTCACGTGTTTTGGTAAAGAAAAATGAGGGCTTCACGACTCCAGGCCAGGTACAGTATGTGGCTCGTGCAGGCAATTTCTGCAAGGCAGGCCTGCCTTATACAGGGACTTTAAAAATTCTGACGGTTCTGATGAGTTATGAATACCTTTGGGTGAATATTCGCGTAAAAGGCGGAGCTTATGGGTGCATGTGTGCCTTCACGCGGCGGGGAGACTCGTATCTGGTTTCTTATCGCGATCCGCACCTGCGCGCGACAAACAGGATCTTTGAGGGAATTCCTGAGTATTTGCGTGGATTTGACGCCGATGAGCGCGAGATGACGAAATATATCATCGGGACAATCAGCGATCTGGACACGCCTCTTACTCCAGCGATGAAGGGCTCCCGCTCTCTGAACGCGTATTTCTGCGGTGTGACAGAAGAAGATGTGCAGAGAGAGCGCGATGAGATCCTCTCCGCGACTCCGGAGCAGATCCGCGCGCTCGCGCCGGTCGTGCAGGCAGTGCTGGACGACCAAGCCTTCTGTGTGGTCGGGAACGAGGAGAAAATCAAAGAAGCGGAAGAACTCTTTGGCTCTGTCAAGCCTTTGACAGGAGCCGGAGGGGAAGAAAGCTGCTGAGCCTTAGATGGAATTCGATTGGGGAAGCTGCTGAGCCTTTGGTGGGATCGAAAAAGAAGTATTAAAAATTTTTGCCAGGGCATGGAAGAAAATTTAGTAAAGAGGAAACTGTTTTATGCAAAACGCAGACTTTAAATCCGGCTTTGTGACGCTGATCGGACGGCCGAACGTAGGAAAATCCACGCTGATGAATCATCTGATTGGTCAGAAGATCGCGATCACCTCCAGCAAGCCGCAGACGACGCGCAACCGGATTCAGACTGTTTACACATCGAAGGAAGGCCAGATTATTTTTCTGGACACGCCCGGCCTTCATAAGGCAAAAAACAAGCTGGGCGAGTATATGGTGACGGCCGCGGAGCAGACGCTGAAGGAAGTGGATGTCGTGCTCTGGCTGGTGGAGCCGGTCGAGTACGTCGGCAAGGGAGAACTGGCCATCGCGCAGATGCTGAAAAGTGTACATCAGCCGGTGATCCTGATTCTGAATAAGATGGATACGGTAGACAAACACGAAATCAACCGTTATCTGGACGTCTATCGGGATATCTATGATTTCGCGGACATGATACCAGTCTGCGCGCTTCGGGGCCTCCACATGGATGAGGTGATCCGCGCGATATTCCGCTATCTGCCGTGCGGTCCTCAGTTTTACGATGAAGATACCGTTACTGACCAGCCGCAGCGTCAGATCGTGGCGGAGCTGATCCGCGAAAAGGCTCTCCGCTGCCTGGAGGAAGAGATTCCGCACGGAATCGCGGTTACGATAGAGTATATGCAGGAGCGGCCGGCGGGAAGTCAGAAAAGAAAAGATGACAGAGCTGAGGCGGTGCGCGGCAGAAGCCGGCACAGGCACGAACATCCGCCAAAATCTGGTGAAAAGCAGATAACGGCGAGCCAGAATGTCCCACTTGGCCGCAGAGCGCAGGCGGAAATTCATGTGCGTGAGACCGCCGACTGGATCATGGACATTGAGGCGACCATTATCTGCGAGAAGGATTCCCATAAGGGGATGATAATCGGCAAGGGCGGAGCGATGCTCCGAAAAATTGGCTCTCAGGCGCGCTATGAGATCGAGCAGATGCTCGAAGAGCCGGTCAACCTTCAACTGTGGGTGAAAGTGAAAAAAGACTGGCGCGACAGCGATTTTCTGATCAAGAACTTTGGATATGATAAGAAAGAACTGGACTGATAGCTTATAAGAAATGATTCAGTACAGCATATTTAAAGCAGCTGTCAACAAACTTTGGGAAAGCAGTTTCGAACAGATGGATTCGCAGGTTCTGGAAAAGCAGTTTCGAACAGATGAATTCACGGGTTCTGGGAAAGCAGTTTCGAACAGATGGATTCACGGGTTCTGGAAAAGCGGTTTCGAACAGATGAATCCACAGGTTCTGAGAAAACCGGCTTCGAACTGAGCAATTACAGATTTTGAAAAATAGAAAAATTTGGGGGCATTTAACGAAGACTGGAGTGAAGCACGATGAGCGACCCCTTAAAGCTGACAGGTATGGTGCTTCTGGCCGCGCCGGTGGGTGAATATGACAGGCGGACAGTCCTTCTGACCAGGGAAAGAGGCAAGATCACGGCTTTCGCCAGAGGCGCGCGTAAGCCGAACAGCCCGCTGCTCGCGGCCGCCACGCCGTTTGCGTTCGGCGTTTTTACAGTCTACGAGGGAAAAAATGCCTATACGCTCGTACAGGCAGATATTTCCGAATATTTTCGCGAAGTGCGGGAGGATATTGTTTCTTCCTGCTATGCCTGTTATTTTATGGAGCTCGCGGAATATTATACCAGAGAAAATCTGGACGCAGCCGGAATGCTGAATCTGTTGTATATGACCTTGCGCACGCTGCCAAAGCCAGAGCCGGATAATGAACTGATCCGCTGCATTTTTGAGATGAAAGCGATGGTCATGAACGGTGAATTTCCATTTGAAACGGCCGAGGATCCATCCCTGCACGAATCGACCAGATACGCGATTTCATATGTGATACGCGCACCGATACAGAAGCTATATCAGTTTACACTGCAGCCGGACATATTTCAGGAATTCCGCAGCGTGCAGGATTATCGCAACAGTGTTTCCATAGACCGGAAATTTAAATCACTCGATATTCTGCGGCAGATGACGGCATAAAAAGACTCATATAAAAGCATTCCTGTTTCTGTAAGCAAAAAACAGTTGAAACGTGGGGCGTTTCCCTTTATAATGCACACAGGCGCACAAGGAATTTGGCAGCTTTCGCTGCCGTGCGCCTGGCGCAGCGACCAGACGGCAGTAGCCGCTGGTCGAATGAATGACACAGGCGCACAAGGAATTTTGGCAGCTTGCGCTGCCATGTAATAAAAGTTTGGGGAGGAAAAATGGCTACAGCAAAAAGGAAAGCGGCATTGGCGGTGATCTGCGTGGCGGTCATGCTGCTTGGCGGCTGCGATACGCTGGATGATATGCTGAATCTGGGCAGTTCGTGGACTCCGCAGGAGTCGGACGCGATTTCCATTGCTTCGGATGGAAGCGTGACTGAGATTGTTCAGGAGACGCTGGATCAGTCTTATTATGATGTGACAGAACTCGAAGAGATGATTAACGCGGAAGTGGACGAGTACAACGCGGAAAATGGTGAAGATTCGATCACAGTGAAGAGTTTTACCAATGACGGCAGTACCGTTACACTGAAGCTTTTGTTTTCGTCCGCGGAGGATTATGCTGCATTTAATAATGTAGAGTTTTTCACTGGATCGATCATCAGCGCTCAGCTGGAAGGATACTTGTTTGATACGACTTTTTATCGGGTGACGGACGGAGAAGTATCCGGCAGCGAGGTCAGCTACAGCACGGTGTTTGGTGATATGTCAGCTGAAGTGGTGATTGTGCAGGCTCCCATGGAAGTTCATGTGGAGGGAGGGAGCGTGACCTATATCAGCTCGAACGCGGAGATGATTTCAGCGGATACGGTAAACGCGACCGGAGATCAGGAGGAAGAGGAAGGCCTGGTCCTTCCTTCCAGCAAGGTCTATGAGGGAGAGGAAGAGACCTACGCTGAGCAGAAGATTGCGAACCGCGTTTACATTATATATTAAGAAAGATGAGCTGGCTGAAAGAAGTCGGCCGCATCCCATTGGCTTTGGACAATGGATCGTTTATATGGTTGAGAAAGTGTCTGCAGCAGATGCTTCCGCGTCCTGCCTGCATGTCGGGAAGACTGGAGATAGGAAGATAAGAATTTTCTCATCTTTGCGGGAACATTATTTATGGATATGCGGACATAATGATAATAAAGAAGAGGAGAAACTGTTATGGAAAAGACTATGGAAAAAATCGTAGCGCTGGCGAAGGGCAGAGGCTTTGTGTATCCGGGATCGGAGATTTACGGCGGCCTGGCGAATACCTGGGACTACGGCAACCTTGGCGTGGAGCTCAAGAATAATGTCAAGCAGGCCTGGTGGCAGAAGTTTGTACGCGAAAATCCGTACAATGTCGGCGTGGACTGCGCGATCCTGATGAACCCGCAGACCTGGGTGGCGAGCGGCCATCTCGGCGGCTTCGCGGATCCGCTGATGGACTGCAAAGAGTGCCACGAGCGCTTCCGCGCGGACAAGGTGATTGAGGATTATTGCGCGGAGCAGGGGCTGACCCTGGACAAGCCGATTGACGCTTTTTCCCAGGAAGAGATGCGGGATTACATCGAGGATCACAAGATTCCCTGCCCGTCCTGCGGCAAACACAATTTCACCGATATCCGTCAGTTCAATCTGATGTTTAAGACCTTCCAGGGCGTGACCGAGGACGCGAAGAATACCGTTTATCTGCGCCCGGAGACTGCGCAGGGCATTTTTGTAAACTTTAAAAACGTACAGCGGACCTCCCGCAAAAAGCTGCCGTTCGGTATTGCGCAGATCGGCAAATCCTTCCGCAACGAGATCACACCGGGCAACTTTACCTTCCGTACCCGTGAGTTTGAGCAGATGGAGCTGGAGTTCTTCTGTGTGCCGGGCACAGATCTTGACTGGTTCCAGTACTGGAGAAGCTTCTGCTTCGAGTGGCTGAAAAAGCTGGGCATGAATGAGAACGAGCTGCGCCTGCGCGACCATGACCCGGAGGAGCTTTGCTTCTACAGCAAGGGCACGACCGACATCGAGTTCCTGTTCCCGTTCGGCTGGGGCGAGCTCTGGGGCATCGCGGACCGCACCGACTATGACCTGACCCAGCATCAGAATACTTCCGGTCAGGATATGACCTATTTTGACGAGGAAAAGAAAGAAAAATACATCCCGTATGTCATCGAGCCGTCGCTTGGCGCGGACCGCGTGGTGCTGGCGTTCCTCTGCAGCGCCTATGACGAAGAGACTCTCGAGGGTGGAGACGTGCGCACCGTGCTGCACTTCCATCCGGCCATCGCACCGGTCAAGATCGGCGTGCTGCCGCTCTCCAAAAAGCTGAACGAGGGCGCCGAGAAGGTATATACCGAGCTTTCCAAATATTACAACTGCGAATTCGACGACCGCGGCAACATCGGCAAGCGCTACCGCAGACAGGACGAGATCGGGACACCGTTCTGCGTGACCTACGATTTTGACTCCGAAACGGATGGTGCCGTGACCGTGCGCGACCGCGACAGCATGGAGCAGGAGCGCATAAAGATCAAAGACCTGAAGGCATATTTCGAGGAGAAATTTGCGTGGTAAGAGTTTCACTTTTACAGATGAAATTTTTTTCGTTGTCGATAGACAGGCTAGTGGAAATAATTTGAGGTTTTTCGATAAAATATTTTAACAAAGAAAAGAGCGAGAGTATTTTATATCAGCCATAGGTATTGCAAAATTATGCAAAACCTATGGCTTTTATAAATGCTTTGTGATTTAAAACAACTTTATTGGATTATTCATATAAAAATATATAACACATAAGGAAAATGTAAAATAAAGAGTGGACAAATTAACGACTTAATGATATCATGAGACCGTTACCGATCCTACATATGGTACAGAGGGAGGTGGTAACATGGACACGTTTATCTCTTTTTTAATCGCAGTTACGGTTGAAGTAGTTAGCTACTACTTCATCAAATGGTTGGACGGCGATAAATAATCGGTAATCAGCCTCGTGGAGAAGCCACCATGTAAAAAAGGAACAGAAAGCCCCGGATCCGAACATCCGGGGCTTTCATTTTGGTACATTGGACACGTTTATCTCTTTTATCCGCTCGTAATTATAACACAGGTAAAAACAGATTTCAATAATAATTTTGGCTTTCATTTTCTTGGCTGAAACAATATTATGCGAAGAAAAGCACTTCGCATAATGCTCCAGAATCTGGCGATTCTGTCGTTAACTTATCGGGTGAAAGCCCGCAAGCGCGCTTTCCTTCCGATAAGTTATATTAACGGTAGTTTTCCAAGGAGAAGTATGGTATGCTATACAAGCTGTATTTTAGCACTTTTCAGAACGATGAAATATAGAACCGTTAAAATTTTACACAGGATGAGGAAGAAAATGAACCAATACATGAAAGCAAATTATCATACACATACCATTCGCTGCAAACACGCGGAGGGCTCCGAACGCGACTACATCGAAGCTGCGATTTCCATGGGAATGGAGGTGCTTGGCTTTGCGGATCATATTCCCTGCCCGCGACAGGAAGGTTATGTTTCAACGATCCGTATGGACATGGAGCAGGCGGATGAATATGTGAGCACAATCCGCTTCCTTGCGCGTGAATATGAGGGGAGAATCCGCCTGCTTGCCGGCTTTGAAGCAGAATACACACCGGAGATTTTTCCGGAGCAGATGCAGATGGTACACCGCGTAAAAGCTGACTATCTGATCATGGGTCAGCATTTTCTGGGACGTGAATCAGATGGTACCTACACCGGCACGCCCACGAAAAGTGACGCTTTTCTAAAGGAATATGTAGATACCGTCATTGCCGGGATGGAGACAGGGGCTTTTCTCTATCTGGCTCATCCGGACCTGATCAATTATCAGGGCCCGGACGCTGTGTATGAGCGGGAGATCATACGCCTGTGCAGGGCGCTGTATGACCTTCATATTCCGCTGGAGATCAACCTTCAGGGACTTTTGCAGCACCGCCACTATCCGTCAGAACGCTTCTGGAAGATCGTCGGCCAGGTTGGAAACCGGGTAGTGCTGGGAGTTGACGCCCATCGTCCATCGCAGATCCGCGAGCAGGAGGTGTATGACAAGGCCATGCAGATGGCAGAAAAATATGGACTGAAGGTGGAGGATCTGCTTGATTTATAATCATGCAGATTTGGAAAGAAAAAGTTCCGGTTTGCCAGACTTTTCGCCTGCCAAATAGTGAGTCCTATGTGATATACAGCTTTGATGCTATAGTGCCTGTTGGAATTTATGGAGGAGACTGCGAGGTTGATTTTGCGCAGATTTATGAAGAGATCAGAATCTTGTATGACACGATGTGAGATGAACAGTTGATAGTATCATCGGTTATTTTAGAGCCGCCTTGTTTAAACAGGGCGGTTTTTTGATGCGCAAGACCGAGCAAAGTGTTTTGCGGCTAAAGCCGCACCCGGCCCGATTTGTAAGTAAATATATCCCTTAGCTGATTATTAA
>JAJBVE010000186.1 GCA_020859995.1 Clostridiales bacterium | reverse complement strand
TTCCACTTACTCTATTCTCCCCAGCATAGCTGGGGGTTTAGGTCTTTCAATTATAGGCATCCTGATTCAGATAAACTGCAAACGGGGCAGGATTCACTTCACGGGATCCGCCTTTTTCAACGATGTAATTTCCGATCACCCGGTCAAAATGATGCACAAGCCTTTGATGCGTTCTGGAAGGCGTCGCCATATCATAAAGAATGCCGTCGATCAGCTCCGCTCTCTGTCCTTCTGGTAATGCTTCTATATCATCTACGGTATACAATTGTTCCTGCGCCTGTGCTGACATACTGTTCTCCTCCCTTCCTTTAGAAATCATTATGCTTAGTATAGCATAGAAAGGGGTTCTCTTCCATACCTTTTTTTAAGTTCTGCCTTAAGGACAGTTCTATACATTCTATGTTTCGCATGTCCGCATTCATGTTTTTGTGTCACCCTATCAAGCATCTGTGATCTTTCGTCGCAAAATGAATGTTTTTCGCAACACATGGGTAAATTTCTCGAAAAAAATTTGAAAAATCTGCACAAATAAATTCCCTTTTTCCGGAATCTATGGTACAATTCAAACATAAGCGGGCTTGGAAGAGAAATCCGCTCTTTCTTGTCCGATGCGCGGACAGAAGCAGAATTCCAGATGTTCCTGATTCCTTTACCGAACGACCGGTCAGCCGGTATATGGGGGCTTACTTAACAGCTGGTCAGCCGTATAGAGGAGCTTACTTAGCGGCCAGACAGCCGTATAGAGGAATCAGTCAGGGGATGTTTCTGCGGATTTGCAGCTGTCCATGCGCACAACGAAGAAACAGGAGGAGAAATTATTATGGCTCAGGAAATGATCGCAATGCTTCTCGCAGGAGGCCAGGGCTCCAGACTCTATGCCCTGACGCAGAAGCTTGCAAAACCTGCAGTTCCTTTCGGCGGAAAGTATCGTATCATCGATTTTCCGCTTTCGAACTGTGTGAATTCCGGCATTGACACGGTCGGCATTCTGACTCAGTACCAGCCGCTCGTGCTGAATGAATACATCGGCAACGGGCAGCCCTGGGATCTGGACCGTCTCCACGGAGGCGTCCATGTGCTCCCGCCCTATCAGCAGGCATCCGGCTCTGACTGGTATAAAGGCACGGCTAACGCAATTTACCAAAATCTGTCTTTCATCGAGCGCTATGATCCGCAGTATGTGATTATCCTCTCCGGAGATCAGATCTGCAAGCAGGACTACAGTGATTTTCTTCGTTTCCATAAGGAAAAGAACGCGGAATTCAGTGTCGCAGTTATGGAAGTGCCGTGGGATGAGGCTTCCCGCTTCGGCCTGATGGTAGCAGGCGAGGACGACCGCATCACAGAGTTCCAGGAGAAGCCAAAGAATCCGAAGTCCAATCTGGCTTCCATGGGTATTTACATTTTCAACTGGGATATCCTGAAAAAGTATCTGACCGAGGACGAGGCAGATCCGAATTCTGAAAACGACTTTGGCAACAACATCATCCCGAACCTGCTCCGCGACAATCGCCGGATGTATGCATACCATTTCAGCGGCTACTGGAAGGATGTAGGGACCATCTCCTCTCTCTGGGAGGCAAATATGGAAGTGCTCGATCCGGAGCACAGCGGCATCGACCTCTTTGATGAGAACTGGAAGATCTACAGCCGCAACAGCGGCATGACCGGCCACAAGATCAGTGCCGGCGCGACGGTGGAGAATTCCATGATCACAGACGGCTGCCGGATCAAAGGCAACGTCAAGCATTCCGTACTGTTCGCGGGCGTCCAGGTAGAGGACGGGGCGATTATCGAGGACGCAGTCATCATGGGCGGCTGCAAAATCAAATCAGGCGCAGTCGTGAAGCACTGCATCCTTGCGGAAAATGTGACCATCGGTGAAAACGCGGTCATCGGCGCGATGCCGACAGAGGAAGAAAACGGCGTAGCAACGGTCGGCCCCGGCTTAAGTGTCGGCGCGGGCGCAGTCATCGGTCCGAAGGCAATGGTTTATAAAAATGTAGAAGGTGGTGAAAAACAATGGTAAATTCAAACAAAAGCGCACTCGGGATCATTTTCCCCAACCATTATGACGCTCTTGTTCCAGAGCTGGTCAGCATCCGGAACATGGCCTCCATCCCTTTTGCAAGCCGTTACCGCATGATCGACTTCATCCTTTCGAGCATGGTAAACTGCAATATTGACAATATCTGCGTCCCGGTAAACAGCAATTATCATTCGCTGATGGACCACCTCGGCACCGGCCGTGAGTGGGACCTGGTCCGCAAAAACGGCGGCCTCCACATTTTCCCGCCCTACGCGGAAAAATCCAGCAAGGTCTACAACGGGCGCATCGGCACCCTGGCGAACATTCTCCCCTTCCTGCGCGAGCAGAAGGAGCGTTTTGTCATCATGGCTGACTCCAGTATCGCCGTGAATTTTGATTTTAGCAAGATGATCGACGAGCATATTGCCAGCGGAGCGGATGTCTCCATCGCTTACCGCGAGGAAGAGCTTCCGGAATATCTGATGCGTACACAGGATAACAGCAGAGGATTCCACTACACCTTCACGATTGATAATGGAAGAATCAACCATATTTATGTCAATCCGCGCGTGACCGGCGTACAGAATTACTCTATGAACATCTACGTACTGGAGCGCGAGCTGCTGATCAACATGGTCAATACCGCATTCGTGCGCGGCCTGGAGCATTTCAACCGTGACGTGCTGATGAACCAGCTCTCCTGGCGCAATGTCCACGCCTACAAGTTTGACGGATACGCGGCACGTATTACCGGCATGAAGAGCTACTTCGATGAGAACCTCAAGCTTCTCGACGACTACAACCTGGACGCTCTGTTCTCCGGCGCGCCAATCTACACCAAAATCCGTGACGACAATCCGACCCGCTACATCAACGGTGCCAAGGCATCCAATGTGATGTGCGCAGACGGCTGTGTCATCGAGGGCGAGGTCGAAAACAGCGTCCTCTTCCGCGGTGTCAGAGTCGAAAAAGGCGCTGTAGTGAAAAACTGCGTCCTGATGCAGGATACCGTCGTCGGTGCAGGGGCTCACATTGAGTACGTGATCACCGATAAGAACGTAAAATTCGGCGCAGGCAAGGAAATGAAGGGCACCGACAGCTTCCCGGTCAATGTCGCGAAGGGACATACGGTGTAAGTTTAGTAGTCAGCTGAAAAATACCCGTCATTTTCTCCGTTTTTTACAAATTTTTTAGAATTTTCATTTTTTCTTTGGAAATATCTTGAATTGACTTTCGCGAAAGTCGCTTTTATAATGAAAGGCAACAACAAAGGCGTTGGAGAGTTTTCTCCAGCGCCTTTTTCGTTTCTCTGCCTATTTGGTATTGTAAAATATACATTTTCATACGTACTTCGCAGCAAACGCGAAATACTGTCTTGAATAATTACTGTGTATTTTCTAATTGCAATGTAATTTATAAGGTTTGCCTATGAATACAATGCAGGCAGAGTAAAATCAGCGCCGGGGTTCCGGTAAAATCTGGCCAGTCCGGAGTTTCGCGCTGCCATGTGGCCGATCGTTTAAGAGCGGCGGCCGCGGAAAAATCCGCATACGATTTTTCAAAAAGAGGAGGAAACTATTATGACAGAAGAAATTTTAAGCGCCATTAACGGTGAAGTATTTGGTGTCTGGTTTCTGATCGGCGCCGCGCTTGTGTTCTGGATGCAGGCTGGTTTCGCAATGGTGGAAGCAGGCTTTACGCGGGCGAAGAATACCGGCAACATCCTGATGAAAAACCTGATGGATTTCTGTATCGGCACGATCATGTTTATCCTGATCGGCTTCGGACTGCTGCTCGGCGAAGACTTGATGGGTTTCATCGGAAAACCCGGATTTGACATTTTCACGAGCTATGAGAATTTTGACTGGTCAAACTTCGTATTCAACCTGGTGTTCTGCGCGACGACAGCAACGATCGTCTCGGGAGCCATGGCGGAGCGTACCAAGTTTTTGTCCTACTGCATTTATTCAGCGGTTATTTCCGCTCTGATCTACCCGATCGAAGCGCACTGGATCTGGGGCGGCGGCTGGCTCGCTCAGCTGGGCTTCCATGATTTCGCAGGCTCCTGCGCGATTCACATGGTCGGCGGTATCTCCGCTCTGATCGGCGCGAAGATTCTCGGACCGCGTATCGGAAAATTTGAGAAAGACAAATCCGGGAATATTACAAAGGTAAACGCTTTCCCGGGACACAACCTCCCGCTTGGCTGCCTGGGCTGCTTTATCCTGTGGCTCGGCTGGTATGGATTCAACGGCGCGGCCTGTACTTCTGTAGAGCAGCTCGGTTCCGTATTCCTTACCACGACCGTTGCTCCTGCTACCGCGACGGTGGTATGTATGATTTTCACCTGGATTAAATATGGCAAGCCGGATGTTTCCATGTGCCTGAACGCCTCTCTGGCAGGTCTGGTGGCGATCACCGCTCCCTGTGATGTAACGGATTGCTTCGGCGCTCTGGTGATCGGCGCGGTTGCCGGTCTGCTGGTAGTCTTCGGCGTATGGCTTCTGGACAACAAGCTTCGCATCGACGACCCGGTCGGCGCAGTTGCAGTACATATGTGCAACGGTATCTGGGGTACAATTGCGGTTGGTCTCTTTGCTACTACTTCTGCTCCTGGCAATGATACACTGGTCGGTCTCTTCTACGGCGGCGGTTTTGAACTTCTCGGAAAACAGCTGATCGGTTTTGTGGCTGTAGCTGCCTGGACCGCGGTCACCATCACCATTACCTTCTCCATTATCAAGGCGGTTGTTGGTCTTCGTGTTTCAGAAGAAGAAGAAATCATTGGTCTGGACGCAACCGAGCATGGTCTGCCGAGCGCATACGCAGGCTTCTCCATCATGGATGTTTCCAATACCTCTATGAGCGTCAATGCCAACACGCAGCTTGGCAGCGATGATTATGTAACTGCTACCGCAGCGCAGAAGGACGCGGCCGTCAAAGTGGTCAAGGCCCCTGTTTCCGAGACTGGTATTTACAAGGTATCCATCATTGCGAGACTCTCCCGCTATGACGTGCTGAGAAAGGCCATGAATGACATCGGCGTAACCGGCATGACCGTGACACAGGTTATGGGCTGCGGCATCCAGAAGGGCGCCGGCGAGAGATACCGTGGAGTCGAGCTGGACGCGACGCTGCTGCCGAAGGTAAAGGTCGAGATCATCGTCGGCAACCTGCCGGTAGACACCGTCATCGAGGCCGCGAAGAAAGCCCTCTACACCGGACACATCGGCGATGGCAAGATCTTTGTATACAGTGTGGATAAGGTCGTTAAGGTCCGCACCGGCGAGGAAGATCTGGCGGCTCTGCAGGATGTGGAGTAAGAATTGCAGCTTGCGGCTCAGTCGTCAGCAAATAATCATTTAGACAACCACTTTCTTGTTTTTGTTTCATATACCCCCTTGAAAAAAGCCTCCGGCGAGAGAACATCCCGCCGGAGGCTTTTATTCTTACTTCTCCGTCGCCGCACCCCAGAAGATCAGGGAAAGCATCCCGGGACCGGTATGTGCGCCGATGACCGGGCAGAGCATCGTGATCCGCACATCCGCGTCCGGATTAAGCTTCAGCACCATGGCCTTCAGCTCTTCGGCGGCGTCCTTGCAGTCCGCGCAGCAGATGTAGGCAGCGTTGCCGAATTTCGGGTCAAATCGAGTCTTATAATAGTCCACCAGCGCGCGCATGGCCTGCTTGCTGCCACGCTTATTCGCCACGGATACCAGCTTGCCTTCTGCGTCGATAGTCAGGAGAGGCTTGATGTTCAGCGCGGTGCCGACAATCGCCGTCGCGGCCGAGATGCGCCCGCCGCGGCGCAGGTACACCAGATCCTCCACCATAAACCAGTGATTTAAATAAGTAAGATTGTCCCGGAGCCAGGCAGCATTTTCTTCCAGAGTCATGCCGGCATTGCGGTTTTTCGCCGCTGCTTCAGCGAGCATCCCCATCCCGCCGGTCGCGGAAAGACTGTCGATAACCTCGATCCGCACATTCTCATATTCCTCTTTCATCGTTTCCACGGCCAGCAGCGCGGACTCATAGGTCTTGGAGAGGCCGCTGGAAAGTGCGATGTAGAGGATCGCCGTCCCCTCCTTTACCAGGGGTGCGAAGAGTTCTTCGTACTGATATGGAGTGATCTGGCTGGTCTTCGTCGGAATATTCTGACGCATGCTTTCATAAAAGTTGTGCATCCGCTCGTCGCTCTCCGGCCCGGTCGCCTGAAAGGTTTCGCCGCCGAGCACGTATTCCATCGGGACAAAACGGATGCCGTATTCTTCCGCTATCTTCGGGTCAATGTCCAGGGACATATCTACATAAATCTCGTAATTCATCCTTTTTCCTTTCTTTTGTGCATGGGAACTGCATCAAAATAGCCTTACATAATCACAATTCCCAGGCAAATATGCTGACAGCACGTTTTCTAAACTACATTATGAGAAGAAAAACACTTCTCATAATGCTCCAGAATCTGGCGATTCTGTCGTTAACTTACGAAGTTCGCTACCGCAAGCGCGCTTTCCTTCCGATAAATTATACAATAGGAAAAAACGATTGTCAACCAAAACGAGGCCAGGACAGCGCCAAAGAATAAAAAGCTGTGGTTTAACCGAATCCCAGATTTTTTGCCT
>JAJBVE010000046.1 GCA_020859995.1 Clostridiales bacterium | reverse complement strand
TTGTGGGAAAATACAAGCATTTTTATCGCGAAAAGTTTTTATTCTTTAGCGCTGGCTGAAAAAAGTCGTTATTACCAATCCTGTCATTAATTTCATTCGCTGTCACAAATTTGCTCTCACTCGCTGACACAATCTCGCTCATTTTCCTGTCACAGAATCTTCTGTGTTTTGACCTTCCGATATCGACACAGCTCCGGAAGATTAGCCACAGGGGTCTTTTTATAAAAAATTTTCAATTTTTCAGCTCTTACTCCACCGTTACACTCTTCGCCAGATTCCGAGGCTTATCCACATCAAGCCCTTTTGCAACGCTCACATAATACCCAATGAGCTGCAGCGGAATCACCGCGAGACTACCCACGAAATGCTCATCACTTCTCGGAATATACACCGTAAAATCAGCTAGGTCTTCTATCTCATAGTTTCCATAGGTAGTCAAAGCCATCAGATATGCGCCCCGGCTCTTAACTTCGACCATATTACTCACTGTCTTCTCATACAGCTCTGGCTGTGTGAGCGTCCCGATGACAAGCGTTCCGTCCTCAATCAAACTGATTGTCCCATGCTTCAGTTCCCCGGCGGCGTAGGCTTCGGAATGGATATAGCTGATTTCCTTCAGCTTCAGACTACCTTCCAAACTCACAGCATAGTCAATCCCACGCCCAATAAAGAAAATGTCTTTCTTGTTCGCCTGCTTTGCAGCGAACCACTGCAAACGCTCTTTGTCTTCCAGAATCTTTTCAATCTTATTCGGGAGTGCTTCCAGCTCTTCTATGAATTTTCCATACTGTTCTTCGTCAATCTCGCCTTTTACATATCCAAACTGTACTGCTAACGCATAGCAGGCCATCAGCTGTGTACTATAAGCTTTTGTGGTCGCCACCGCAATCTCCGGACCGGCTAATGTCAGGAACACATTGTCCGCTTCCCTGGCAATCGATGAGCCAATCACATTCACAATGGCAAGCGTCCGAATCCCCAGCTCTTTTGCTTCCCTTAATGCTGCAAGGGAATCTGCTGTCTCTCCGCTCTGGCTGATGACAACTACAAGGGCATCCTTATCCAGCAGCAGTTTCCGATACCGGAACTCGGATGCCAGCTCCACACGTACAGGAATCTTCACAATATCCTCAAACACATACTGCGCAACAACTCCTACATGGTAAGCGGAACCACAAGCCACTATGTGAATAGCAGAAATAGATTTGATGTCGTCATCGGTAAAACCAACTGTGGTTAAATCAATCTTCCTGATACCTTCCTCTTCTTTTATCACAGAAGCCAATGTATCACTCACAGCTTTCGGCTGTTCATGAATCTCCTTCATCATGAAATGCTCATAGCCGCCCTTCTCGGCAGCCTCCGCATCCCATCGGATTTCGGTCATTTCTTTTTCAATCTCGTCGCCATCCAGGTTATAGAAGGTAATCTCACCCTTCCTCAACCTCGCCATTTCGAGATTGCCAATGTAGTACACGTTTTTCGTATATCTGAGAATAGCCGGAACATCAGAAGCTATGTAGCTCTCCCCATCATTTACGCCAAGAATCATGGGGCTGTCTTTTCTCGCCACGTAGATTTCATCCGGATAATCCCTAAACATTACAGCCAATGCGTAGGAGCCACGGATTCGCACCATAGAATGATTGATGGCATCCACAGGAGTGTGCTCATACTTCTTATAATAATAGTCGATCAGTTTGACTGCCACCTCGGTGTCCGTTTCCGAATGAAAATTATATCCTTTCCGTACCAGTTTATCCTTCAGTTCCTGGTAATTCTCGATAATGCCGTTATGTACCGCCACAACGTTCCTGTCATCGGAAAAATGAGGATGAGCGTTCGTCTCACTTGGCTCGCCGTGCGTTGCCCAGCGCGTGTGTCCAATTCCGCAGTTGCCTGTGATAGAGGTACCGCCGTTCGTCTTCTCTGATAACGTTTTCAGCCGTCCTTTGGCACGGACGATTTCTACTTCACATTCACCGTCTCTCACAGCCAGTCCAGCTGAATCATATCCCCGGTATTCAAGTTTACTCAGCCCATCCAAAAGAATCGGCCCCGCCTGATGGCTGCCATTAAAACCTACAATTCCACACATTGATTTTTACCGCTTTCTTTCAATACTCATAACTTTTTATGGTGTGATTACCCATTACTAATGACCATATTATACTGTATATGTTGTCCATACAGCTTTTATTTTGTCCGTTTCTCAAAATTTTATAAAAAACCTGCAGAATCTCTGCAGGTCTAATCTTTCCGTATTTTGTTTTTTGATGAAAAAGGGCTCTCCAATCTACCGTGGGGATTCTGTAAGATAATCTGGGGAGTCCCCACGATAACTTCAAGTTCTCCTCGATAATCTGGGGACAACCAAAATCTCCAAGATAGTTTGGGGAGATAAAACCACTCCCCACATAAAAATGAAGCTCTTCTATTTATCTCAGGGAGTGATACAGCTTTTCCTCGTTTGCAACATCAAAGCCACTTGCGAAGTCAAACACCACATGCTACCAAGCAAACAGAACTATTGCGCCGCCGGCGGCACTCCTCTGGCTATAAAGCGATTTAATTTCCAGTTCCGTTTTACGCCTTCCAATCGATGGCTGGCAGCGTATCGGATTCTGAAGGGAGTGTCAAGGTTAAATGAACACCTGCGCCGACCTTGACACTCCCTCCAGAACCCGATGTCATACAGCCAGGCGATTGATAGAATCTCTCTGACACCTTGTGTCTTTCTATCGAGCATTACAAAACCGGCTGCCGGCTAGGATTCTTTGGCTTTTTCTTCCTTCATTTTCTCGTAAATCTCTGTCCGAATTTCCGGATGCTTCTTTATAAATCTGATCATAGCATCTGTACACGGACAGTTCTTTGCAGACTCGTCCCCGTACAGGATCCAGTCCGCTCCTATTCCAAGCGCTTCCTCTATCTTCTTCGCATATCGGATTGTCATCTGCCGTTTGCCGGTCATCACATCACTTAGCATTGACAACGATGTATGTGTCTGTCTGCTAAATTCCCTCTGTGACAGACCGCTTTCTTTGTATGCCTGCCTCAGTCTTTTTCGCCTCTCCAGACTGCTTTCATCCTGTGGAATCCCATCGTCGTCGCCCTCCTGCAGCCATTCCTCGCTCACCCTGTATTCCCGGCAGATTCTGCTGCGGACTTCATTGCTGACCGGGGTAAGGCCTTCTTCAATTCGAACTACCTGCTGATAAGTATATCCAATCTTCGCTCCAAACTCTGTTCGTCTGAGTCCAAGGTTCTCTCGAAGCTGCCTTATGCGCTCTCTTTCGGATTGTATGTTTATATTTTCTTTAGCAGTTTTTATGTGTTCTTTATCTGATCTTATATTTTCACAATTCTTTTTTATAGAATTATCATCCATATTTAATCATTCTTTCTGAAACATCATATATTCCGTAACTGTGCCGAACAACAGCCAAGTTTCGGAAATTCTCCACAGGGGGCATATTATGATAAGTATTTCCCAATGAACTCCTTTGGAGTCATAATATCAGGCTTCTCTATCTCAATCTCCTGAAAATCTTTATCCCCGGTAATCAGTACATCTACATCTTCAACAACCGCCGTGTAAAGCACTGGGTAATCCTTGACGTCCCTGATTTCAAACAATCCGCCCTTCATCCGATGGGGTGTATATACCATCTCATAACTTAGTTTTGTCAGAAATCTGTCTATGGCATCTTTCTTAGACGGAAATTTTCTCTCGGTGACTTCCTCCAACTCCTCCACAACAAACGAGGACAGTACCAAGGTATGCTCTCTTGTGATAAAATCGAGCATTTCACCGAATCTTCTGGATGGGAACAGCGCCATAGATATAAGCACATTTGTGTCCAGCATTATTCGCATACGTAATCCCCGCTTCTTTCCGCACGGATTGCCTTGACCATGTCCACAACATCCTGCTCATCTTCAACGCCAAGCTCATCAGCTACACCCTTGAAAGCATCCTGGACTTCGAGAAGGGCTTCCACTGAGGCATTCATCATAACGACTTTATTGCCTTCCTGTACAAACATCACCTTGTCACCGTCTTTTACACCAAGCAGCCTGCGAATCGCAATCGGGATAGTGATCTGTCCCTTTGATGTGATTTTTGCCAACTCCATGAAATCATCTCCTTAACTGTTTTATAGAAGAATTCCGTGTTTTCTCCGAATTCCTTACTTTATTATAGCCTGCATTGCACTATTTAGCAAGAGCGATTTGTAAACTTTTCGTGATTCTATGTCGTAATTACCCCGAATCTCTTAAATATCGGATACAAATCCGACTCATCCGAAGAGAACTATAAGCTCCTAAAGAACTCCGGCTATATCCTCAAGACAAAGGAAGCCAATAAAGCCAGGCTCTGGGGTGCCAAACTGGATGAACGGCAGGCACGGCTTAACCGTGTCCTAGAGCTTTTCCCTGACATCAGCGAGATGTACGACCGACTTCAGGAGTTTCTCGTGATCATCGATGAGAAGTCCTACAACATCCAGCGCATGAAGTTCGGCAAATGGCTGGACCGTGCACTTGAATCGGAGGTACCGGAGATCCGGTCCGCCGCTACAACGCTCCGCCATTGGCGCGGATAAATCCAGAAAGGCTGGAAATACGGCCATTCAAGTGGCCCATGCGAAGGCATAAATAACAAAATCAAGGTGTTTAAGCGGCGCTCCTTTGGAGTTCACAGCTTCGAGAATTTCAGAAAGCACCTGCTCCTTATATGCGGCTCTATCCAGCTTGCCAGTACTCCTGCCGATAAGATCGTAGACAAGATCAATGGCAAGGAGGACGAAGCAGACAATATCGCTTCCTAGAGAAACTGTTGCAGCTTATCCACAGATCAGAACCATAAACATTATTCTGTTTTCAGCGGGCTGTGTGCTTCCCACCGGCCCGCAGTACTGTCTCTTATGGTACGTTAATCCGTACGTACGAGACAGAGAAGGAAGGTGGAATACCCTCAAAAAAGCCATTTTAATAGGGCCTTTCCGGCCCCATCCATCGCCATCCGGCGAACGTGCATTCGATTGTAATAGTTCCATAATTCTTATTTTTTTAAGCCTTTCATTGGTTAGGTTGGCGACAGCATACGCTTTTTTAAGCCATATGGGATTGAAACACCCCCGGAGGCCCTGATTTTACTGCATTTTTTATTCATAATCCCCATGATTCAGAGAAGAGCCCACAGAATCTTCTGTGTTTTGACCTTCCGATATCGACACAGCTCCGGAAGATTAGCCACAGGGGTCTTTTTATAAAAAATTTTCAATTTTTCAGCTCCTACTCCACCGTTACACTCTTCGCCAGATTCCGAGGCTTATCCACATCAAGCCCCTTCGCAACGCTCACATAATACCCGATGAGCTGCAGCGGAATCACCGCAAGGCTGCCCTTTTCTCGCCACGTAGATTTCATCCGGATAATCCCGGAACATTACAGCCAGGGCATAGGAGCCACGGATTCGCACCATAGAATGATTGATGGCATCCACAGGAGTGTGCTCATACTTCTTATAATAATAGTCGATCAGTTTGACTGCCACCTCGGTGTCCGTTTCCGAATGAAAATTATATCCTTTCCGTACCAGTTTATCCTTCAGTTCCTGGTAATTCTCGATAATGCCGTTATGTACCGCCACAACGTTCCTGTCATCGGAAAAATGAGGATGAGCGTTCGTCTCACTTGGCTCGCCGTGCGTTGCCCAGCGCGTGTGTCCAATTCCGCAGTTGCCTGTGATAGAGGTACCGCCGTTCGTCTTCTCTGATAAAGTTTTCAGCTGTCCTTTGGCACGGACGATTTCTACTTCACATTCACCGTCCCTCACAGCCAGTCCAGCTGAATCATATCCTCGATATTCAAGTTTACTCAGCCCATCTAAAAGAATCGGCCCCGCCTGATGGCTGCCATTAAAACCTACAATTCCACACATATCTTTCTTTTATCACTTTCTTTCAAAATTTTGTCCGTTTCTCAAAATTTTAAAAACCTGCAGAAATCTCTGCAGGTCTAATCTTTCCGTATTTTGTTTTTTTGATGAAAAAGCAGCTGCCTTTATGCGTGTCCAATAAGGCTCTCATTCCTCACCTCCGCCATAAAACAACTGCTCTATTTCATCGTTATACACGTCAATATCATCCGGAACTTTAAATTTTCCTTTTGCAATTCCCAGTCTTTGGCCATTTTTCTTTACCGGAGCAGACATCGCATAAGGTATGCCATTCACCTCAACACTTTCAGCGTAAACAATCTCAAGACTTCTGCCAGCGAAGTCCCCACACTGCTATACAATGACTCTGCTCTCCTGAGCACATCAGAATCCATCTTAACCTGTAACGTTGACTCCTTCACCATGTTTGATCCTCCTAGTCCTATTGATGCGAAAACATCCGCCGGACAATAGTATAAGTCAAGGCAATGTCTTCCTTATCCAAACCGCTTACCTCAAAATCAAAGCTAAACAGGAACATGTGAATTTATTGTATTATAACCTAACCGCTCACATGAAATCAACCGTTTTCACAAAATGGTCCTTTAATATCCTCCCAATTTTGGGGGAATCCCATTTCCTCTAAAATCGCGTCTAATGATATAACATGCAATTCAGATGAAAGTTCAGATAACAATTTTTTTAGCGAAGAATAAAATCTGTTGAAATCTATCTTCGGCAACATCAGCTTAAATATAATCA
>JAJBVE010000030.1:46226-47514 GCA_020859995.1 Clostridiales bacterium | reverse complement strand
CTCTTGCTTCTCCCAATTCCAAAACGCCCTGACTCAGATTACACATACTGTCCAACTCCTCTCTGAATTCTATTCGAGCAGTGATCTGATATTCGTTTTTCAGAATATCAATCCGCTCATTCGGTTTCACATCCACCGAAAACAATGCTGTTTATTCATGGCATTCCTATTTAACAGTGATGCTCTTCACTGTACTCCACGCTCCGTAAATTTTCTTTCCACTTGAAGCTATCTTGTATGCCCGGATGCGTACATAATATTTTTTTCCGCTCGTCAGCTTTTTCTTAGTAAGCTTCGTGGTTTTGTAGTTCTCAATGGTGGTTGATGTCCGGGAAGCAGAAGGGAATTTCTTTGAGGTAGAGATCTGCACCTGGTACCCGCTGGCCTTCGAGTCTTTCGTCCACTGGATCGTCACCCATCCGGCAGAAGGACTTTTTACGCTTGAAATCTTCATTTTCGCCGGACTGATCTTAATCTTGATGGTCTTTGTCGCTTTTTTGTACACGCCGCTGGCAGCCGCGGTAATCTTGATTTTGGCTGTTCCGTAACCCTTCATGGTCACTTTTCCGGAAGATGAGACCGTCACCACACTTTTATTGCTGCTCACATATGTCAGTTTTCCTTTTGCAGAAGCATTCAGCTTAAATGTCCCGCCTTTTTTATAGGTCTTTGTAATCGATGAGGAAACTGTGATCTTCTGGGTTTTCAGTTTTGTCCAATGCGCGTACAGCGTATGAGCGCTCGCCTTACTGACTGTTGTGGTCTTTGTTACTTTACTGCCTCCGCTTGCCTTGGTGTACCAGCCACTGAATTTATAGCCGCTGCGTTTCGGTGTCGGCAGTGTTCCATATGCTTTCTCGTAAGTAACTTTCTTGCTTTCTGTCGATACGCTGCCACCGTTCGCGTCAAACGTCACCGTATAACTCTTCACCTTCCAGTGCGCATACAGGGTGTGATGCTCTGCTGTACTGACCGTAGTCTCGCCTGTCACCTTTGATCCGCCATCTACGGCCGTATACCATCCGAGGAATGTATAGCCCTTACGCGTCGCCTCCGGCAGGGAACCATACGCAGTTCCATACGTGACCTCCATGCTTCCTGTCGATGAACTCCCGCCATTTGCGTCAAAGCTTACCACATAAATGTCTGAGCCATCCTCCGTCCAGTACGCATACAGAGTCTGATCGCCCGTAATCTCTACTGCTGTAGTATCGGTCACAAGGTTTCCTCCGCTTGCTTTCGTATACCATCCGGCAAAGCTATAGCCAGTACGGGTCGGAACCGGCAG
>JAJBVE010000030.1:0-46126 GCA_020859995.1 Clostridiales bacterium | reverse complement strand
GTGCCATAAGCATCCCCATACGTCACCTTCACGCTTTCCGTCGAGACGCTTCCCCCATTCGCGTCAAAAGTCACCGTATAACTGTTTGCTTCCCAGTGTGCATACAAAGTCTGATTACCCGTCAGGCTCACCGTCGTACTGTCCGTTACCTTCACAGAACCATCCTTGCTCGTATACCATCCGACAAACGTGTACCCCTCACAGGTCGGAACCGGCAAGCTTTCCCAATATCCGTAAGTCAGTCCATCGGTCGCATTTATGCTGCTCGTGGATGCGCTTCCGCCATTCACATTTAATTTGACTGTATAACCATAATGAACCGCTGCGTCTGTCAGACAGGTATTGTCAGAGCTCACGCTGACAGATGTCCATGCAGAGGAATCTCCCTCAAAGTATACATCCGCCAGCTTCGTGCAATTATAAAAAGCATTTGTACCGATCGTCGTAACCGTGGACGGCAGGATCACATTCGTCAGGCTAGTGCAGTCATAAAAGGCGCTGCTGCTTATTTTCGACACGCCCGAAGGAATCGCCAGGCTTGTCAGGGCTGTGCAAGAACGAAATGCGTTGGTGCCGATGGTCGTCACGGAAGATGGAATCGTCACACTTTTCAGGCTCGTACAGCCGCGAAACGCCTGGTTGTCAATAGTCGTCACCGTAGACGGGATCGTCACACTTTTCAGACTTGTGCAGGACTGAAATGCATGAGTCGCGATCTTTTTTACTCCTGACGGAATGGATACACTGGTCAGACTGGTGCAATTATAAAACGTATAATGTCCAATGGAAGAAATCCCGGATGGGAGCGTTACGCTCGTCATACTGGTACAACCATAGAACGCCTGGTCCCCGATGGAGGTTACACCGGACGGAATCGACAGGCCTGTCAGGCTGGTACAGCCCTGGAATGCAGCACTGCTAATAGAGGTCACCCCGGACGGAATCGTTACGCTGGTCAGGCTGGAACAATTATAGAATGCAAACATTCCTATCTTCGTCACTCCAGACGGAATTGTTATGGCCGTCATATTTGAACAATTGTAAAAAGCGTTGCTGCCGATGGATGTAACTCCGCTCTCGATCGTCACCGTCTTAATCGAATCTGTATAGTCAAACCATGGCACGGAACCTGTGGTGGTCCAGTCTGTCATCGCCCCCGTGCCGCTGATCGTAAGCTTTCCGGCACTTGTCAGGCTCCAGGTCAGATCTTCCCCGCAGGTATCACTGGCTGTAACGGTCGACGTTGCCGCAAGCTCACTCGTCAATTCCTCAGACGCAACATCAATTGCCATGATTGCAATTTCTGTGTCGTCAAAGCTTGAGTCCTCACGTTCCGATTCGATCACTTTCTCCGTTCCTGACTCTGGTTGTGTGTCTGTCTCTTCCTTTTCTTCCGTTTCCGGCTCCGCATCTGTCTCAGTCTCCGTTTTGATCTCCGCCTCCGTTCCGGTTTCCGGCTCCGCGTCCGTTTCGGTTTCTGATTCTAATTCTGTTTCCGGCTCTGCTTCTGACTCTGGCTCTACTTCCGTTTTCAGCTCCGTTTCTGTTTTCGTCTCTGTTTCTGCTTCTGCTTCTGTTTCTGGCTCCGTTTCTGTTTCAGTTTCCGTTTTTATTTCAGTCTCCGTTTTTGTTTCAGTCTCCGTTTTTGTTTCAATCTCTGTTTCTGATTCGTTCTCTGTTTCTATCCCATCAATAAGTACTTCTATAGAATCCGCAGTTTCTACTTGTTCCATCAAAAGCGCATTTTCCGCCTCGTTCATATCCAGGATTTCATACTCAAAATCAGATTCCTCTTCTATGACAATAACATCCTCTGCCCCGCCAGCTAAAACTGTCTCCGCAGGGGTGAATGCCAACATAACCGCTGCCATAACAAATGCTATTCTTCCTTTTATCCGCTTCTTTCTCATCATTCTCATTTTCCCCCTTCTTTTAGACCATCCGTTAAAACACTTTAAGTCCTGAATCAGCTCCTCAGCCACTTGTATATAATCGTTCTGCCACCCCCTTATTTTCACCTGGCTCGTTCATAAAAATAGTTATCATCCATGAATTATTTTGCTCGCAGCAAAAATCAGCTTCGTTATCTTACGCAATTCGCCCGCGCAACCGCAGCGAACTTCTTGTAAATTCAATTATACATAAGACACATAGATAAATCAATAGGTAGAAATTTCAATATTATACTTCCACGATACACTTTCTCTCATTGAAATTGCAGATTCTCTTACCCAGTTAGCAAAAATACCTCAAAAGCAAACACCCTCAGACTTTTAGGTGTACAGCTGTTCCAAATATGGCCCGGTTTCTGCAAAGTCAAAATTGACAAACTTCTTTCATGAGATTATACTTCTTTTAGATGAAGCAGTCAGCACAGGCTATATCTGTGAACACGACCGCAAAGACATTCTGGCACTTTTCCGAAAAGCCATGATTCGTGTTTTTCATAAAGATGAGTATTTATTGGAGGTGGTAAATCATATGACAGCCCCTGTTTTTGAACTAAAGCGTGAAACTATCGTAAGGCTGCAAAAAGAAGTGAACGATCTGAAATCAGAGCGCGACGCTACAAATTCAAAATATAGTGCCGTGATAGCTGAAAACATGGCACTTGTGCAGGAAAATGAAGCTTTGAAAGCAGCAAGAAATCCAATATACAGATTGCAGCGCCGTCTGAAACGCAGGCACAAACAATAACAGACTGACAGCCCGGGTCAAATACCCGGGCTGTCTTATGCACATAGTGTGCGTAGGTTTCACGCGCCCACAACACACTTAAACAAGCCAAATTCAGATTTTTAGAATTTTCTCTTGATTTTATTTACTACCTGCTTCAGCTTTCTGCCAGCTTTCTGAAGATCAAGCTCCGGTTCTGGTTCCTTTTTCAACTGCTCCGCTTCCTGATAGATTTTCTCATTTTCCTGCGTAGACGATTTCAGTTTTTCGATTAACGCTTTGTTCTGCTTGTCTTCCTTCTGCAGAGCGGCATACTTTTTCTGAATCTCCCGGTACTTCACCAGCCACTGATCCATGGATACCTTCATGGTGTCATGCCGCCACAGCAGCAGTTCCTGCGGAGAATAGGTTCTTCGATCCAACTCCTCCACGGTCGGATTTATGTCCTTCGTCTGTTCCACAAAGGTCTGAATGGTCTGAATCAGCTTTTCTCTGCATTCCTTGTAATTATCCTTATTCGCCGGCGGATTTAAGAAGTCATATTCATAATTTCCAGCCATAAAATCACTGGTTCTGATATGATGTAAATACTCATAATAAGGAGAAAAACGGATGTCATCGTCCATCTGCTTAATCAGGCAGACCGGAACCTCCATGGCCAGGCACGGGAGGGAGCAATGCAGTTTCTTCGTCACCACGCAGCGGGCATTTTGATAAAGCGTAAGATGATCTTTCACGATCTTCTCTCTTTCGCTCCAAGGCATATCTACGTCCCGTTCTCTTGTATGGGAAACCACCTTGATCTCGATGTCTTTCCCCGCCAGCATTTTTTTGATGCGTTTTTCTACCTTCGCATCCAGGCCAACCAGGCAAATATAGCTTCCTTTGTTCTTTCTTTCCGGCATTTTCGGCAGAGTCAGGGTAATACATCCGCTGAAATACGAGGGAATCCCCAGTTTCTGCAGCTGCTCCAGCGTATAATAATCTCTGCAGCCAATCGGTCCATAGTCCTTCAGATACTGTCCGCCGATCCCATGTAAAAACTCATATTTAAACGGCGACCCTGGCTGCTTCGACAACTGATGGTCCGCGTAGTGGAACCCGACAAAGCACGGATGAATGTATTTTGAGGGCGGCCAGTTCCATTTTGCCCACATATACCAGGCATTCATAATGACCCCTACAGGCTCCCCGTCATCCGATACAAAATCATCAATATGCTCGCGCTCTACCAGATAATCAAAAGATGGCAGAAACTGCGCCGCAGCGAATGCCTGAATATCATCGCCGATATTGACATTTCCCTTATTCAGCAAAAGACCATATTTCATAAATTTTCTCCTTGCGCCATGCCTTTCATACTGCACTGTTTTCGCGTTTTCACTTTATTCTCCCATTGCCTTATATAATAATGCCACGACCCGCTCCGTAGAACGCCCGTCGAAGTCGTCAAAGAACCGCTTCTTAAACGCCTCCACTTTTTCTTGCGCAAAGTCCTGCTCCACAATTGCTTGCTCCAGCTTCTTCTGTGTATAGAAGAAATGTCCCGGCACAAAAGACTGAAAATCAAAATAAAAATCACGCTCTGAAATATATTTCTTCAGGTCAAAGGTGTAGAACAGCATCGGGATATCCAGCAGGGATGCCTCAAATACCAGAGAAGAATAATCCGTAATAATCAAGTCTGTGATAAACAGAAGGTCATTCAGTTCTGTCTCCGCGGAGAGATCCAGCACCCTGTCCTGATATTCCTCCGGTACCGGGTGACTTGTCTGGACAAACGGATGATGCTTGATCAGCAGGAAATATTCCTCACCGACCGCGTCCATAAACTCGCCGACCTGGAACCTTTCCATTGGATAATAGGCATCCTCTTTCACATTGCCGCGGAAAGTCGGCGCGAAGAGAATCACCTTTTTCCCCTGCAGCATCGGATACTGCTCATACAGGCGCGCTCTGGTCTGCTCCTTGTATTTCTCGTCAAAGAACACATCACTGCGCGGAATGCCGGTCGGAACCACGTTAGCCGTCGGGATACCAAAGCCCTCGGAATGACAGATGCGGACATTCTTCGTGCTGACGGTCACGTAATCATAGCTGCGGTGCATCGCCGTCTTCTGCGGAGAGCCCTTCGGTTTGCCCAGTCTGGTGAAACCGAATGTCTTAAAGGCTCCGCACGCGTGCCAGAGTTGGACAATCTTCGTCTCTTCCCTGGTGGTCAGATAATGCACATACGGCGTATATTCATCCAGAACAATGACCTTGCTGGTCGCGCAGAGCAGCGCAAAGCGCTTCATCTCGGCATTTGTCATATGATAAAGATCCTTCGTGCTTAAATACATCTGAATGTCCAGATCCTTATCATCTTTGATCTTTTCATAAACAAAAGCAAAGTTGCCGGACAGTTCATTCCGTCTGACTGAGATGAAAGAAATCCTCCGCGGCTCCAGAGGCATGGAGTCCTTCATGCGGTTAAATAAGCGGATAAACCGGCGTTTTTTGGCATTTGTGATCTGTCGGACCACTTCCTGCCGGGCGTTCCGGAGTGAGATCTTATGCTGACTCAGATAGTGCAGCCGGGCATTCACGTGGACGACATATTTTCCCAGCAGGCTCTTTTTCTTCGCCTGCTCCTTTCCTTCCGCGTAGTCGATGATTCCGACCGTTGCCAGCAGGCCGTCAAACAGAAACCAGGGCAGGAGACACAGTGCCAGGACAAAAGACAGCCAGTGATAGATCTTGTTCAGCGTCTTTTTTATTTTCCAGCCGCTATGTACGTGTTCAAACTGCTCCAGCTTTTTCTTCCAGTCCGGCTGATGCGTGAACACAAGAAAATTTTCCTTAATACTACACTGATATACCAGACTGTCCTGCTCAAAGAGCTCCGGCTCTATTTTTATCGGGATATATTCCTCGTAGTATGCGCCATAGAGGACATGGAAATACATCCGGATGTCATTTCCGCAATTTCTGGATTTCCAGAACAGCTGATCCAGAAGATAGGTATAATCGCTGTGAAAAATAACCGTTTGTTCCTCTTCATCCTGTTCGATTTTTTTGATAACCAGAGGAATTCTGCGATCCTCTTCTCCATTTTCAAAATAAAGAATGACCTTCGGTTTGGAGAGCGGTCCGAGATACTCAAACTCTCCGTCAACAACAAACCTGATCTGATTCGCCTGGATATGAATTTCTCTCACTTTCAGGCTGTAGTCCATCTGTAGTTCCTCCTGTAACCGTATTTTTCTCAAAGTCTTCTTACCAGCCGATCGCGCCGCGCATGGCTTTGATCTGCTCACCCAGATCGCCTGGGCGGAAAATGCTCGACGTGCCCCCGACAAAGATATCCGCGCCCTGCGCGTAAAGCTTCGCCGCGTTTTCTACGGAAATGTTGCCGTCCACCTCGATGTCGACCTCCGGATGTCCCAATTCATCAAGCAGTTTCCGCACCCGGCCGGCTTTTTCAATCGTATGGGGAACAATTTTCTGCCCCGTAAACCCTGGATTCACGGTCAGGACCAGTACCCCGGCAATATAATCCGCTACTTCCTCCAGCACCTGGATCGGTGTGCCGGGATTGATCGCGATCATCGCGCGTACTCCCCTTTTCTGCAGATAATCCAGACACTTCTGGATATGACAGGTGCCTTCATAATGAAGTGATACCTGCTCTCCCGGCTGGAAATCAAACCACTTCAGCTTCTCCTCCGCGCGGTCCACCATAAAATGGCAGTCAATGGTAATATCCGTCAGGCTGCGCAGCCTCTTGACAAAGTCCGGTCCATAGGCCAGATTGGGTACAAAATTACCGTCCATGACATCTACATGGAGGTACTCGATCCCATACCCTTCAAATTCACGCACGTAGGTCATGACCTGGTCAAACCCCGCGCACATGACAGAGGCCGCTATTTTTCCTTTACGCTCCATAAATGCTGCATTCTCTCTTTCTTTCTAATTTACGCTTCGTGGCAATTCCATCTCCTTTTATACGGTACTCCGCGGCGAGCGCGAAGTACCGTACTAAACAGCCGCCTTACTCACTCTCTGAGCATCTCACAGCGATACATAACACCATGAAGATCTGTAACAAACAGTACCGTTTTTGCCTACATAGTAGAGTTTTTCGCGTTGCCGGAATATTTATTGCTGCCGACTTTCCCCGTCACGGTCGATGTCATGTTGACAGCGACCTTCGACGACGTAATCGTATTTCCTGATATAGAAACCTTACACTTCGTTCCATAGATTCCGCTGGTCGCCGACGTACCTGTGATCGTATTATCGCTGACCGTAATCGTATAGGACGTGGTCTGCGGATTCAGGAAAAGCTGGGCATCCGTCTTACACTTCGTAATCGTATTTCCGCTGATGGTCAGGTCCGACTTCAGGGAATTGATCGAGATGCCGCGTCCTGAGCAGGTTTTGATCGTATTGCCGGAGATTGTCTTAATCTTGCTGGAGTCCTGCACAAAGATTCCATGGCTCTTCGAGCTGGTGATCGTGTTGTTCTTAATGCTGCTCAGGGTGCTCTTTTTGTCTACGCCAATTCCATATTTTCCGGCTGATGAAATCTTGTTGCTGCTGGCAGTCGATACCGTGCTGGAATCAAAGACATAGATGCCATTCACTGCCGCGCTCGTAATCGTATTGCTCTTAATCGTCGTAACCGTAGATTTTTCCACATCAATGCCATATTTTCCGGCTGATGTAATTTTGTTGCTGCTGATAGTCGTCACCGTAGCCGAATTGTAAACATAGATACCGTTTATTTTGGGGCTGGTGATCGTATTTGCATGAATCGTGGCCACCGTCGCTTTTTCCACATCAATACCATACTTGGTCGCCGCCGTGATCGTGTTCTTGCTAATTTTTCCGGTCACCTTACTGGAGTTGTAAATAAAAATACCATTTACCTTCGGACTCGAGATGGTATTGCTGTCGATCGTCCCGACGGTTCCTTTTTCCAGCGCGATCCCGTACTTTCCGGCTTTGCTGATCGTATTTCCACTGATCGTTGTCACCTTTCCAGAATTGACTACATAAATACCGTTTATCTTCGGGCTAGTAATCGTGTTGCTTTCGATGGTTTTCACCGTTGCTTTTTCCACATCAATGCCGTACTTGGTCGCAGAGGTGATCTTATTCCCGCTGATTGTGCTGGTTACTTTACTCGAGTTGTAGATGAAAATACCATTTACCTTCGGACTCGAGATGGTATTGCTGCTGATCGTTCCGACTGTTCCTTTTTCCAGCGCGATCCCGTAGTTTCCGGCGCTGCTGATTTTATTGCTGCTGATTGTGGTCACTTCTCCGGAGCTGACCACGTAAATACCGTTCGATGCCGGGTTGGTAATCGTGTTGCTCTTAATGCTTTTCACGGTCGCGTTTTCCACGTCAATTCCATATTTGCCGGCTGACGTGATCTTATTTTTGCTGATCGCGCTGGTCACTTTGCTGGAATTATAAACAAAAATACCATTTACCTTCGGGCTTGAAATCGTATTGCTGCTGATCGTTCCGGCGGTTCCCTTTTCCAGCACAATCCCGTATTTTCCGGCACTGCTGATTGTGTTGCCGGTGATCGTAGTCACTTTTCCGGAGCTGACTACATAAATGCCGTTTGTGGCCGGGCTGGAAATGGTATTGCTTTCAATGGTAGCCACTGTCGCTTTCTCCACATCAATCCCATACTCACCGGCTGACGTAATCGTATTTCCGCTGATAGTGCTGGTTACCTTACTGGAGTTGTAAACAAAAATGCCATTGTCCTTCGGACTCGTGATCGTATTGCTGCTGATCGTTCCGACCGTTCCCTTTTCCAGCGCGATCCCATACTTGCCTGCTTTGGAAATCGTGTTGCCGGTGATCGTAGTCACCTTTCCGGAATCAAAGACATAAATGCCGTTGGTACCCGAACTGGAAATCTTGTTGTTTTTTATAGTAGTAACTGTCGCATTCTCTACATCAATCCCATATTTTCCGGCGGAAGTAATGGTATTTCCTGTGATGCTGGACGCGGAGGAGTCCGAAAATACGTAAATTCCGTTGGACTGCGCACTTTTAATTGTATTGCTCGTAACGGTATTGCCCGTGCTGTCCGTTGTCAGCTGAATGCCATAATAAGAGATGGCGCTGCTCGTCTTACCGCTATAAGTAATGGTGTTCTGCGTAACTGTAGAATTTCTCGTGTCATACAGGCGGATGCCGTTGCTGGCTGTCGTAATCGTATTGCCGGAAATGGTTACGCCGCTGACATAGTAGTTTCCATCCGGAATCGGATCACCGCCGCTGTCCTCATCAATACCCGCGCTTTCATAGGAGGTCGAGAAACCGCGCACCATAATGGCGACTCCTTCATAGTCGGCATACGGATCCGTTCCCTTACAGGTGATGGTATTATTGGATATCACGATATTCATGTTCGTTGACGGCGTCTGATAGCTGGTCGATGAAGCAGCGGAAAGTCCGCCCTCCTTTGCCAGAGTAGTGGATAAGAAGGTACCGGAATCATAAATAGAGTAAAGGACGATCCCGCGCGGCGACGCCGCGTCAGATTCCGAATTCGCGTTGATGGTATTTCCGCTGATGGTAACATTGATCCAGTTCATGCCCTGGATTGCGGCACTTCTGCAGTTGGTAAAGGTACAGCCGGTAATGCTGATCGTATTGACCGGGTTGTTAAGCACTGCCGTATGGCTGCCGATGCCGCGCGGAACATTTTTAAAGGTACAGTTTTTAATTGTAATATTTTTTGTTGCCAGGTCCTGATAGGTGTAGGACGGGAAATGGGATTCTTCCAGAATATCAATCTGGATCGCTTCGTATGCTTTCTTGCTCGTAGCAGTCAGCGACTGGTCCTGGAAAGTGCATCCGGAAATCGTTACGCCGCTGACTCCGGCGATTTCCATAAGATGCGCATTCTTCGCATTCTTCAGGGTGCAGTTTTTAATGGTAAGATTCGACGTATGCGCCGCTTTCATCAGGGTATTGCTGTTCCCATTTTCATTCCAGATGCCGCCTTCTATGGTAATGTTTGTATAACAATAGCCGCTGTGTGTCGCACCCGTTTCTGTAGACGCACCTACCATAATCATATTCGCTTCACGCCCGGATTCCTGCTTCAGCGTAACGCCGCTCGTCACATACAGCCAGGTATTGCTGTAAATATGCAGGCTGGCATCAAGCGTATAGGTATAGCTGGTACTTCCTGACGGCAGGGGAATGACTACCTTATACGGCTGGCTGCTGGTCGCGTTGTCTCTGGCTTCATCCAGCGCATCCTGAATGGCGGAGCTGTTGTTGGATTTAATATCCGACGCGGAAACCGTGAGAACCACATAGCCATCCTCCGAAACCACGGCTTCTGATCCGGCTTCGACCGCGGCCTCGGCAGCCCCGGCCTCATCAAGCGTCGCCTCGGCAATTCCCGGATCATCGACTGTCTCAATCGTCGCCACAGAAATCCCGCCATTGAGGAAGTCATTCTCTGCGGATGTCTCCGCTTCTGAGACCGTCTCTGCTGCCGCGCTCGTCTCTGCCGCCGCTGCCTCTGTTTCCGTGCTCGTCTCCGCCGCATTGGTTTCTACCAGCACTTCCACACTGTCGATCAAAGTATCTGTCTGATCCGCGCTGCTGCTGTCCTCACCCGCGGAGGTGTCCGCGGCAGCCGTCTCTTCCTCCGGCTCCACAATGAGGATTTCCTCATACAGATCCTCAGCTTCCGCTGTGTACGCGGGAGCCATCCCAGCGGCAGACGCGATCATCGCGCATGCCAGTAACCATGAAACTACCTTCTTCTTCATAACGTCCTCCTTGTTATTAAGTATTTTTACTATAAATATTTTTATTTAAATTTCAAACATCACCTTCAGGCTGAACTGTCTGCTGTCGCGCACGCACGCCATGGCGGCTTCGTACTCGGAAAGCGGATACGTCTGCGTCACCAGCGCGGCAAAGGCGTCCGGATTTTCTGCCATGAGGGAAAGCGCGTCCTGCCAGTCGTTGACTTCTGAATTGTAGCTGGAATTCCAGGTGCCCTTCACTGTGATCTGCTGGCGAAGGATTTTCCAGTAGGTATTTTTTTCAAATGTCATATCGCCTTCCGGATTACCTACGAGGACAACGGTGCCGAAGGTGCCGCACGCTTCTACAGCGTTTCCGGCGGTGGAAGCCTTGCCAACACACTCAAATACAATATCCGCGCCTTCTCCGTCAAGCTGTGCTTTTACCTGTTCCTCGACGCTTCCTTCGCTGGTGTTGGCGACTCCGTATCCCAGCTTTCTGGCAAAATCCAGCTTAGCCTGGCTTCGGCCGCACACGATGACCTTTTTTGCGCCCTGATTGGCCGCGAAAGCGGCGATTAAAAAGGCGATGGTCCCCGCGCCTACGATCGCTACGGTCCGTCCTTTTACCTGTCCGGCGACATGGATAGCGTGCAGGCTGACTGCCGACGGCTCGCACAGCGCTGCGGTTTTATAGTCCAGGTTTTCATCAAAAAGAACCAGATTCCAGACGGGCACCGCCAGATACTCCGCAAAGCCTCCGTCACAGCGGGAACCGAAATAATTATAATGTTTGCACTGGGCGTACTGCCCTTTCGCACACGGCTCGCATTCCCGGCAGGGAAGGAGCGGAAATACCGCCGCCCGTCTGCCGAGGAGGGCCGCGTCTGCGCCTTCTCCCGTCATCACGATCTGTCCGGCGAACTCATGTCCCGGGATGGTCGGAAAATGGTACGTCCCGGTCTTGTAAATCCGAGGAATATCGCTCGAGCAGATCCCGCAGGCCTTTACCTGCAAAAGCACCTCGCCCGGTCCCGGAGCGGGCTTCTCCACCTGTTCATATTTCAAATCGCCGACGCCGTGAAGCACCAGCGCGTTCATGGTCATGCTCATAATCGTTTTCTCCCTTTACTATTCTGGTCAGGCCACAGATCCCTGTCCGATACCTCAAAGCCTCTCTCAGTCTATCGCCTGACAAAATCAATCCTTTTTCTGACTTCGGATGATGTTCTGCGCCATCAGCAGATCGCTGTCGGTGGTAATTTTAAAATTGATAGTGTCGCCCTTGACCATATGCAGAGTGACTCCATTTAACGTACAGATCTGGGAAGTCCCGGTAATGACTGCCTTCTGCTCCTCGGAAAGAGCCGCCTGCATATCCAGAAACTGTTTCAGCCGGAAGCTGTCCGGCGCCTGTCCGTGGTAAACGATGTTCCTGTTGGGAATTTCCGATACTTCTTCCCCATTTTCCGAGTGAAGAATCGTATCGCTGGCCGGCACCGCGGCGACTACCGCGCCGTACTTCATGGCGCTGTCAATGCTGTCGTTTAAAATCTGCTCCGTCACAAACGGGCGGGCCGCGTCATGAATAACGATCACGTCTTCCTCGCCGACGGGATGATCCCGGCAGATCGCGTCCGTCACGTTGCGGATCGAATCCAGGCGTTCCTTTCCGCCTTCGGTCAGACGCAGGCGGCGCGCCTCCAACGGAGAAAACGCCCCCCGCACGAGTTCTTCCATATATCCGAGCCAGTCACGGTGTACCGCGATGTAGATCTCATCAAACCGCGAAACCTTCAGCATATGCTCCATGGTATACGCAATCACCGGCTTCCCCTCCAGCTCAATAAACTGCTTCGGAATGGAGGCAGATTTCACCCTGGTCCCGGTACCTCCGGCTAAAATTACGCCATATATCATAACGTTTCCCCTTTCACTTGCATCTGTCCCGCTGCCTGTATGCATCTCACCAGGTTCAGACAAATACAGTTTTTTATTTGTCTTAGAATATCCCATCTTTCGATGTCAGAAAGCAGCCATCCCCGTATACATGCAGCAGCATTCCGGCCTCTTATGCCGAATCACCAGATATCATCTCCCCGGCTTCATCCCCATCGCCTGATACAAAAGCGCGGCGACCCGGTCTGTAGAATGTCCGTCTAACTCATCAAAAAACCAGTTTTTAAACGCCTCCGTCTTTTCCCTGGAATATTCCCGGCGTATCACCGCCCGCTCCAGCTCTTCCTGGGTGTAAAAAAACCTTCCCGGCACAAAAGATTCAAAATCAAAATAAAAATCCCTCTCGGAAATATAATCCTCCAGGTCAAATGTATAAAATAGCATCGGCAGTTCCAGAAGGGAAGCTTCAAATACCAGGGAAGAATAATCCGTAATAATCAGGTCCGCCACAAACAGCAGATCATTCAGCTCCGTCTCCGCGGACAGATCCAGCACCCGGTCTTTGTAGGCTTCCGGTACCGGATGAACCGCTGTCACAAACGGATGATGCTTGATCAGCAGCACATACTCTTCACCGACCGCGTCCATAAATGAGCCCACCTGAAACCGTTCCATCGGATAATACGCGTCATCCCTGTCATGTCCCCGGAAGGTGGGCGCGAACAAAATGACCTTCCGCCCCTTTAAAACCGGATATTTTTCCTGCAGACGATCACGCGTCCGCGTCTTATAATCCTCATCAAAAAACACGTCCGTGCGCGGGATACCGGTCGGCACCACATTCGCGGTCGGAATGCCAAATCCTTCGGAATGGCAGACGCAGACATTTTTGGTGCTGACTGTCACGTAGTCATAATTCCGGTGAAGCGCCGTCTTCTGCGAAGGAGCCTTTGTTTTCCCTAAGCGCGTAAAGCCAAATGCCTTAAACGCTCCGCATGCGTGCCAGAGCTGTACGACCTTCGTCTCCGGGCCAATGGTGATGTAATGCACAAACGGCGTATACTCATCCAGCACCAGCACCCGGCTGGTCGCGCACAAAAGCGCCAGCCGCTCAATCTCCGCCCCGGACATATGGTACAGATCTTTTTTCGTCAGAAACATTTGCATATCCAGTCTGTCGTCCCCTGCCAATTTCTGGCAGACAAACGCAAAATTTCCAGACAGCTCCGTCCGCCTCGCTGAGATAAAGGTAATCCGTTCCGGCACAACCGGCTGCCCGCTTCGAATCCTGCTGTATGAATGAATCAGCTGCCCCCGTTTCCAGGCAATCAGCGGTATACGGACAACCTTTCTGACATCCCTTAAGGAGGTCCGATACTCATCCAGAAACGAAAACGCCTTTTTCACATAAGCTTTTGCTTTCCAAAGACCGGTACTCTGGGTACTCTGATCCATGGTCAGAAGTGTCTCCTGCCAGCCCGGCTGGTGTACGATCCGCAGAGAATTCCCTTCCGCAAAAACCTTATAGACCAGTCCGTCCTGGTCCAGAACCGCCGGGTCTATGCTCAGTGAAACCTTTTCCGCGTACTCATCTACATAAAAGATATTTACATACATCCGGATATCATTCCCGGACTTTCTCGATTTCCAGAACAGATAATCCAGCAGATATGTATAATCACTATGAAAAGTCAGCTTCCGCGGACGCGCATCCTGCTCGTCCCTCGAAGCGCAGCGAGAAAGCGTTTCAACGCCGTCCGGACTCGCATCGTCCTGCAAATGCACATCGCGTTCTGCACGAAGCGGAGTTTGCCGGTCAGCCTTATCCGTAATATCAGCAACAGCGGTTTCCGCGATCACCAGCGGAATCCTGCGGTCCTCCTCTCCATTCATGAAATGCAGAATCACCCTGGGCCTGGCAAGCGCGCTGACAAACGCGAACTCACCATCCGCGACAAAACGTATTTTATTTGCCCTGATATGGATTTTCCTGAAGATCAGACTGTATTCCATCCGCGTGTTTTCCCTCTCCAATTATGTCCGTACCCGCGCAGTTATCCTTAAATTCTTTGCCATTATATCAATAAGGCTTCAGAAATTCAAGGCTTTGTTAAAGGTATGTTAAGGAAATGTAAATATCAGATTTCCCTGCCGGCAAAATTTTTTATAAATGTTTCATGAACAGGTTCTTCGAAACACCTTGGCAGCCGGAGAAAAAAATGCTATACTGTCGAAAGATTTTCAGTAACTGTTCAGTACCTTTGCGGTTACGATTTTACCATTTCATTATATTTGGAGATCAGAAACTTATGAATTACTTAGACAAACTGGAGGCAGAGGCGATCTATATTATGCGGGAGGTCGCGGCCGAGTGTGAAAAGCCGGTGATGCTTTACTCGATCGGCAAGGACTCTTCTGTCATGCTGCATCTCGCGCTCAAGGCCTTCTACCCGGAGAAACCGCCTTTTCCATTCCTGCATGTGAATACGACCTGGAAGTTTAAAGAAATGATCGAATTCAGGGACAAGGTGGCGGAAAAATACGGCATTGAGATGATCGAATATATCAATCAGGAAGGGCTCGCGCAGGGCATCAATCCCTTCGACCACGGCTCCGCCTACACGGATATTATGAAAACGCAGGCGCTCAAGCAGGCATTGAATAAATATGGTTTTACTGCGGCCTTCGGCGGCGGACGGCGTGATGAGGAAAAGAGCCGCGCGAAGGAGCGCATCTTCTCCTTTCGCAACGCAGATCACGTCTGGGATCCGAAAAACCAGCGGCCGGAGATGTGGAAGCTGTTTAACACAGAGATCAACAAAGGCGAAAGCATCCGTGTCTTCCCGATCTCCAACTGGACAGAAAAGGACATCTGGCAGTATATCAAGCGGGAAAAGATTGAGATCGTGCCGCTCTATTACGCAGCAGTCCGTCCGGTCGTGGAACGCGACGGCAATCTGATCATGGTTGATGACGACCGCATGAGGCTGAAGCCCGGCGAAAAGCCGATGATGAAAAAAGTGCGTTTCCGCACGCTGGGCTGCTACCCGCTCTCGGGCGGCGTCGAGTCAGAGGCCGACACGATTGACGGGATTATCGAGGAGACCTTAAGCGCGGTATCCTCCGAGCGGACCAGCCGGGTGATCGACAAGGACGGCGGCTCAGCCAGCATGGAAAAACGGAAGCGGGAGGGATATTTTTAATGGATTCTTTATTAAAATTTATCACATGCGGGAGCGTGGACGATGGGAAATCCACCCTGATCGGCCATATGCTCTACGACGCAAAGCTTTTGTTTGCTGACCAGAAGGACGCGCTGGAGCTGGAATCGCGCGTCGGCTCCAATGACGGAAATATTGACTACAGCCTCCTGCTGGACGGCCTGATGGCCGAGCGTGAGCAGGGGATTACCATCGACGTCGCATACCGTTACTTTACAACTGAGCACCGCTCCTTCATCGTCGCGGATACCCCAGGTCACGAGGAATATACGCGAAACATGGCTGTCGGTGCTTCGTTTGCCGACCTGGCTGTGATCCTGATTGACGCCAGCCAGGGCGTGCTCACCCAGACCCGCCGCCACACCCGGATTTGTTCCCTGATGGGCATCCGGCATGTCGTATTCGCGGTCAACAAAATGGATCTGATCGATTACAGCCAGGAGCGTTTCAAAAAAATCCAGAAGGAAATCCGCATCCTGCTGGCGGAATTTGAGCACCGCAGCTCTCAGATCATCCCGGTCTCGGCGACCAACGGCGACAATATTACAAAAAAATCCCGGAAAATGCCCTGGTACAAAGGTCCGACTCTGCTCCATTATCTGGAAACGGTGGATGTCAGTGAAAAGCCGACCGACGCGGAATTCACCATGCCGGTGCAGCGCGTCTGCCGTCCAAATCACAATTTCCGCGGATTCCAGGGACAGATCGAGAGCGGCAGCATCTCCGTCGGCGATGCGGTCACCGTACTCCCGAACCGCGAGTCCTCCACGGTAAAAGCCATCCTGAACGGGAATCAATCCGTGCAGGAGGCCAGTGTCGGCCAGCCGGTCACCATTCAGCTCAATACGGAGATCGATGTCTCCCGCGGCTGTGTCCTGACCAAAGATCCGGACCTGTATGTCAACACCATGTTTTCCGCCACCCTGCTGTGGATGGACGACACCAAGCTTGTCGAAGGCAAAAACTACCTGCTCAAATCCGGCACGCAGAAAATCCCCGCTACGGTATTGCATATCCGCCACAAGATTGATGTCAATACCGGCCGCGAGGTTCCTGCAAAGGAAATTTATAAAAACGAGATTACACAGTGCGAGATCTCCGTCTCGTCCAATCTCGTATTTGATCTGTTTGAAAACAACAAGGCACTCGGCTCGCTGATCCTGATCGACCGCATCAGCCACGCGACCTCCGCCTGCGGCGTCATCACCAAATCCATCAGCCGCAGCCACGACCTCACCTGGCACACGATGGACATCACCAGAGAGTTCCGCGAACACCAGCTGGATCAGAAAGCCTGCACCATCTGGTTTACCGGTCTTTCCGGCTCCGGCAAGTCCACTCTTGCCAACGCCCTGGAAAAGCGTCTGGTCTCCCTGGGCAAGCACACCATGCTGCTGGACGGCGACAACATCCGGCTCGGTCTGAACAAAAACCTCGGTTTCTCCGAAGCGGACCGCATTGAAAATATCCGCCGGATTGCCGAGGTCTCCAAGCTGATGAACGACGCCGGCCTCATCGTGCTCACCTCCTTCATTTCGCCCTTCGTCCGCGACCGACGCAAGGCAAAAGAGATCATCGGCGAAGGCTTTATCGAGGTCTACGTCAACACTCCGATCGAGGAATGCGAGCGCCGGGATGTGAAAGGTCTGTACGCGGCCGCCCGCGCAGGGCGCATCGAGCAGTTCACCGGCATCAGCAGCCCCTACGAAGCGCCGCAGAAGCCAAACGTGCGGATCGACACCACGGCATGCTCCGTGGAAGAATGCGTGGACCTGCTGATGGAATACCTGAAGCCGCGGCTGTAAGTCAAATATCCGTACAAGCTATGCCATAAGGGGGACCGGCTTGCCGGTGGATACCTTATGGCTCCGGCTACTTGGCTCGTTGCTTCGCGGGAATAAACAAATACAGAGAGCCGCGCAGCGATCGGACAGAGAACATCTTTTCCCCCTATCCGCTGTGCGAGCCAGGTGCGGCTTTAGCCGCAAAATACTCTGTTCGGCTCTGCGCATAGAAAAATCCCCTCGCCGCCTGCGGTGGGGATTTTTCTATGGTCTGAGTTTTTCTGAGTTTCTTCGTCCGGCGTATTCTTCCTCTTCTCTGCGATCCTTTCGTTTTCTGTCACTCAGAAAGTTTTCCAAACACCTGCCTGAAAATGACTTCTTTTAATTCAGATAATTATAAATCGTCTTTGAAATATTTTTAATACCATTTACAGCCGTATATTCACTGCATCCGGATGAAAAGACGCAGATCACATAATCGGTCTTTTCTCCATATACAATCGCGATATCATGCTGGGTTGTCGAAGTCTCACCGGTCTTGTTCGCCACCTTGATACCGGATGGAATCCCCGCGGGGATCTTCCAGCGCCGCTCCTGCGCCAGAAGCAGATTCAGCATCTTCTGAGAATATGCCTTTGATACGCAGGTCCCATTATATATATTTTCCAGAAGCACTCCGCAATCTTTTGCGGAGGATACATTTTTGCTGCCGTCGCTGGTGCTGGAGGAAGAGGACGGATGCAGGGTATGATGAACTCCTGTGCTGGAGTATCCATTCGCCTTCAGATATTTGTTTACCACAGCCGCGCCCGAAAGGAAGCTGCTGCCTGACGAGCTCTGTCTGCGGACCAGCTCATTATAAGCTTCATTGCTGCTGACCGTAATCATGGAGTTCAAAAGGCTTGTGATCTGAGAGGTCTCTGAGATACGTCCGGCAGCGATCTCATTGTAAAGAGAGGCCATGACAAAGACTTTAATCGTACTGGCCGGATACATCGCGCAGTCATTGATACTCAGGACATCTCCGCTCTCCAGATTTTTCACATAGACAGACCAGGTACCGCCATAGGAGCTGATCATAGAGGTAATGGTGCTCTGAATCCCGCTCAATTCGATCTTTTTCCCATTCGCGTCTACATAGTAACCATCCGGCACCTGCTGATTTTTGGCGATAGTGCCGTCCGAGAGCAGATAATACCCATCCTTCCAGCAATCCTTTAGCATCTTCCCACTGCCGGAAAAACAATATTTGTTCGAGCCAATCGTCTGCCAGCCCGTCTTTGCTCTTCCATTTGAGCCAAAATAGTAAGTGTTCCCATTGACGGTCCGCCATCCGGTCTTCATTTTGCCGGCCGTGGAGAAGTAATACCGATAGCCGCTGATCTTGATCAGGCCTGTCACTGCCGCTCCCTTTGGAAATGCCGAAGAGGCCGTTTTCTTAAAATAGTATTTGCTTCCATTTATCGTCTTCCACCCGGTCTGCATTTTGCCGGCTGAGGAAAAGTAATACCGATAGCCGCTGATCTTGATCAGGCCTGTCACTGCCGCGCCTTTCGGAATCTCACCATGCGCGGTTTTGTAAAAGTAATACGTGCTTTTATTGTATGTGATCCACCCGGTCTGCATGATTCCTTCGGAATCAAAATAATAGCGGTATTCGCCGATCTTGACAACAGCATCGGTCACCATCGCTTTCGCGGGGATAGAGCCATGCGAGGTTTTATAAAAGTAGTAAGTTTTTTTGCCGATTGTTACCCATCCGCTTTTTTTGACAGAATTTACATAATAATAAGTATAACCATCACTTTCCGTTACAAGACCGTTTTGTGTCTTCGTCCCAGATTCGCTCGCTACAGCGGCAAAGGAGGATTCACTTCCAAACGCCAGTGACAGAAGTGCAGCCAGCAATAGTGTCGCAAATAAAAGTTTCCCGATTTTTCTTTCTGTTTTCATAAGACCTCCCTTTCATGCCCTGTTTCTTCTGGCGGCGCGTTGTCAGCTGATTATCGCGAATATGTTCCGCCGGTCAGAAAAAATATATATTTTTCGATAGATTTAACATAGCACAGAAAGCCGCGTTTGTCGACCTTAACTCATCGAATTTCTTATGATTTCGGCTGCCTGGCGCATTTAGACATCAAATTTAAAGTCTCAATCCGGATTCAGTCCCCCGTGTATCGCAGCCTGCCTGGCTCGCTGCTTCGTGGGAATAGAAGCCTTAAGAACGACACTCTTTTCATTTTCTTTATCTGGTGCTATAATGCGCGCAGACACGCGGATCAATATGCTGGAGGGATCATAGATATGCAGCATGTGAAAGATACTAAGCAGCGGGATTTTTCATCCGGCAGGATGTGGAGAATCATCACAGCACAGGCGGTGCCCTTGACGGTCGCGCAGCTGGTGCAGCTTTTATACAACATTGTAGACCGTCTCTACATCGGACACCTGCCGGATATCGGGCCTCTGGCCCTGACAGGCGTCGGCGTCACCTTTCCGATCACGACTCTGATCCTGGCCTTCGCCAATCTGTTCGGGACGGGAGGTGCCCCTTTATTTTCCATCGCCAGAGGCGCTAAAAACGAAGGCAGAGCCCGCGTCATCATGGGAAATGTGTTCACGATGATTCTCCTCGCCTCCGTAGTCATTATGACCTTTTGTTATGCGCTCCGGACGCCCATGCTCTACCTGTTCGGCGCAAGCGGCGCGACCATCGTCTATGCGGAAAGCTATTTACGAATCTATCTCTGCGGGGTCCTTTTTTCCATGATCGTCACCGGGATGAATGGCTTCATCAGCGCCCTTGGCTTTCCGCGGACAGCCATGTGGACGACCGTGATCGGCGCGGTGCTGAATCTGATTCTCGATCCGATTTTTATTTTCGGACTTTCTATGGGAGTCGAGGGTGCGGCGACAGCTACTGTAATCAGCCAATGCGTATCTGCCCTCTGGGTCCTTCACTTTCTGATTGCCGGAAAAACTGACTTGAAGCTGCAGCTTTCCTGTATGAAATTGAAGGGGCGTGTGGTTCTTGATGTGATCAGTCTGGGCGTGAGCGGCTTCATGCAGCAGGCGACGAACTGTGTTGTGCAGATTGTGTGCAACGTGACCTTGCGGAATTATGGCGGAGACGTGTATGTAGGGATTATGACAATCATCAACAGCATCCGTGAAATCGCTTCCCTGCCGGTGACCGGCATCAGCAGCGGCGGTCAGCCGGTGCTCGGCTATAACTATGGGGCCAAACAGCCCGAAAGGGTAAAGGAAGGCATCCGCTTCATGGCTCTGATGGGGATCGTCTATACAGCCTTTATGTGGCTGGTAATCGAGCTGTTTCCTGCCGCCTTTATCCGGATTTTTTCGAATGACGCAGAGACGATCGCGTATGGAACGCACGCGGTGCGGCTTTATTTCTTCGGCTTTGTCTTTATGAGTTTACAATTTATGGGACAGTCCACCTTTGTCGGATTGGGAAAGGCAAAAAGAGCCGTGTTCTTTTCGATTTTGCGCAAGATCGTGATCGTGGTGCCGCTCACCATCGCGCTTCCGATGTTTCTGGGGCTGGGGACCGACGGCGTTTTTATCGCGGAGCCCATTTCCAATCTGATCGGCGGACTGGCCTGCTTTGTTACCATGTATGTTACGCTGTATCGGAAGCTGTAATCTCCTGATAGCGCAGGACAGGCAATTATCTGTTGTCAGCTTCTAAGCCCAGCCCGACCAGCTGCAGAATCCGCTCCGTCGCGTGTCCGTCGCAGGCGCCGACGCAGGTATTCGCAAACTGGCTGATCTCTGCCGCGTGAGCATCCATCCAGTTCCTCACCGGCATGTCTTCTTTTTTCTTCTCTGTCTGAGAATCTGTCCGTATTTTTTCTGACCCATCTCTTAATGCAGCCCTGCCATCTTTCACGAGCCTGGCATCATGTGCGCCATTTGTATACGTCTCTGCACGAATATCCATCTCTTCCATCGCCCGAACCAACTCCTCTTCGGTCTGTACAATGGGAAACGGAATGCTCCGAAAGTCCATGAAAAATCCCCTGGCAGCCTCATATTCCGGCAAATCCGGGGTGTAAAGAATCATTGGTTTCCGGTACAGCAGCCAGTCAAACATAATAGACGAATAATCAGTGATCAGCAGGTCCGCCACCGGAAGCAGTTCTTCCGTCGGTATCTCACAATTGGAGACTTTCGCGTGCCGGTCGATATGCGGATGAGCTTTTATAATCAGATAAGCTTCCTTTTCCCGGCGGCTGGCGGCCCTTTGTACCTCATCTAAACCGGTTAAACTCGGATGGGCGGCATTGCCGCGAAAGGTCGGCGCCCAAAGAATGATCTTCCGTCCCTGCGCTTCCGGGTGCTGCGCGTAAAAATGCTCCCGGCATTTTGCGTTCCAGGCCTCATCAAAGTAAAAATCTGTCCGGCTGATGCCGGTGGCAAATGTCCGTCCCGGCGCAAGCCGCATGGCCCGCTCGTGGGGGGCAATACAGGCATCGGCGCTCACCGTCATATAGGTATAATTTCCGAACATGTTTCCATGATAACCTTTGGGGATATCGTCCTTTGCCTCATACGCAATCTTTTTCAGCATCCCGCAGGCATGCCACAGCTGCGTCACTTTGGTCTCCGGGCGTTTCCGGCAGGAGGACACCGGGAGAAAATAGTCGCAGATAAACACATATTCCGCCACGGCGTAGCGCCGCATGAAGAGAACCAGATATTTTGCCATCGCGAAAAAAGACAGCCGGTCAAAATCTGTGATGAAGGTTTCCACGTGAATATCCGGCATGTTGCGGCTCTTTTCTTCGTCCTGCCCGACTGCAAAATGGTCCGGTTGTCCGTTTGATGATCTGCAAAGCTGTCTGGCGTCCGACTGTCCGTTTGATGATCCGCAAAGCTGCCTGGCGTCCGACTGTTCGTTTGATGATCTGCAAAGCCCACCGGCATCTGACTGTCCATCTTTATGAAGAGAAAAATCCTCCAACGTACGAACCGCCTCATACATCCTGCTCATGGAAAACGGCATTTCCGAATGATGCGCGTCCGCAAAGAGCACCAGCCCCGTCTCTACCGGCCGCCGGGCATAGCATTTATACAGCAGCGGCAGCAATATGTTTTGCAGAAGCATTTTTATCAGTTGCTTTATACGAAACATTATTTTTCTCTTTTCTGAATCGCCTTCTGCGCGTATCCGGCGCGCTCCTGGCGGGCAAGCTCCATCGCGGCCGCGATCACCTTGTCCATATCATAATACTGATAGGATCCCAGCCGTCCGCCAAAAAGTACATTTTCCTCCCGGTCGGCCAGCTCGCGGTATTTTTCATAAAGCGCGTTGTTTTTCTCATCATTCACCGGATAGTAGGGCTCCATCCCCGGATGCCATTCTTCTGAATATTCCCTGGAAATGATGGTGTAATCCTTCGGGTTTTCCTGCTCAGCCTCCGGCTCGAAATGTTTATGCTCGATCACGCGGGTATATGGTACCTCCTGATCCGTATAATTGACCACCGCGTTCCCCTGGTAGTTGGCCTCTTCCACGCGCTCTGTCTCAAAGCGGACACTGCGGTATTCCAGATGCCCAAAACAGAAATCAAAATACTCATCGATCATTCCGGTATACAGTACCCGGTCATACATATCCGGATGCTCTTTGCGGTATACAAAGAAATCCGTGTCGGTCATCACATCAATGTTTTCAAGCAGCTTCTGCACCAGACCGGTATAACCTCCCAGCGGAATCCCCTGGAATCGATCATTGAAATAATTGTTATCATAAGTAAACCGCAGCGGCAGACGCCGGATAATGAACGCCGGAAGATCCTTGCATTCACGGCCCCACTGTTTCTGCGTGTAGCCCTTGATCAGCTTCTCATAAACGTCCGTCCCCACCAGAGAGAGTGCCTGCTCCTCCAGGTTTTTCGGCTCGGTAATATGAAGATCCGCGATCTGCGAGGCGATCTTGTCCTTCACCTCCTGCGGCTTTTTCAGTCCCCAGAGGCGGCTGAAGGTATTCATATTGAATGGAAGGTTGTAAATCTCATCCTTATAAATCGCCACAGGCGAATTGATATAGTGGTTAAACTTCGCCATGCGGTTCACATATTTCCAGATTTTCTCATCGTTGGTATGAAAAATATGCGCGCCGTACTTGTGTACCTGGATGCCGTCCACATCTTCGGTGTAAATATTTCCGCCGATATGGTCTCGTTTGTCAATCACGAGGCAGCGCTTCCCGGCCTTCGTCATTTCTCTGGCAAACACCGCGCCGAAAAGTCCGGCGCCGACGACCAGATAATCGTATTTTTTCCCGAGACGTCTCATCTTTTCCCGCTTTGCGGCCTTGCGCTCACGGGTCTTATCCTCCTGTTCCGCTTTGTAAGCATCGCAGACCTCCTGCGCACCGCCAATCATGCGCATTCTTCCCTGGTCAAGCCAGATCGCATGGTCGCAGAGATCCTTCACGGATTCGATATTGTGAGACACATAGAGAAGCGTCGTGCCGCCGGAGAGCATCTGCTGCATCCGTTCATTACACTTCCGGCGGAAACGCATATCTCCGACCTCCAGTACCTCATCCACAATCAGGATGTCCGGATCTACCACCGTCGCCACGGAAAAGCCCAGTCTTGCTTTCATACCGGAAGAAAAATTCTTCAGCGGTGAATCCAGGAATTTTCTGATTTCAGCGAATTCTACGATCTCATCAAAATGCTCTTCCATAAACTGCCGCGAATGGCCGAGCACCATGCCGTTCAGATAAATATTCTCGCGGGCAGTCAGATTCTTATCAAACCCGGCGCCCAGCTCAATCAGCGGTGAAATCTTTCCTTTTACCTTCACAGAGCCCTTATAGGGCTTCAAAATGCCGCTGACTGCCTTAAGCAGCGTGGATTTTCCGCAGCCGTTCACCCCGACCAGCCCCCAGGCCTCTCCTTTTTTCACCTGAAAGCTGATATCCTGCAGCGCCAGGAATTCCTGAAACATCAGCTGGTGCTTCACCAGCTTGATTACGTATTCCTTGAGGTTGTCTACCTTCTCATTTTCCATATTAAAACGTATTGTCAGATTCTCTACTTCGATGACTGTTTTACTCATTATTCGTTCCTCTATTATGCAAAAACTGCCTGTATACACAAGCACTTTACCCATTCACCACGTGTAAATACAAGCAGCTTTTTTCACTCACCGCTTATATATACAAAATAAATCTGTCCTTCGACCTCTGGAATGACCAGACGCCGATCAGGAGCATCAGGAAGGCAATCAGCCAGCCGCCCCAGAAAATTCTCGGCCCTGGTATATTGCCGTAATATACAATGTCCCGGAACTGTCCCACGTAATAGTACAGCGGGTTAAAAGCTTTGATAAAAAACTGCAGATTCTCCGGCAGCGTAGTAATCTCATACAGAATCGGCGTCAAATACAGCAAAGCCCGCAGAACAGCTCCGTAAATATGCTCCGTGTCACGGAAAAATACGTTGAACTGTGCCAGGAAAAACCCAAGTCCGCAGCAGAAAATATAAATCTGTATCACGACTACCGGAATCAGGATCAAAGTCCAGTAAAATTTCGCGCCGGTAACCACCATGACGATAAACAGCGCGCCAAAGGAAAGAACCATTTCCACCATGCTGCTGGTCACTTTGGACAGTGTAAAGATGTATTTCGGTATGCTGACCTTCTTCATCAGTGAAGCATTGCTGGTCACGGATTTCATCGCGCTTTTGGTACTTTGGCTCAGAAAGTCATACATGAGACGTCCGGACAGCAAAAACACCGGATAGTTTTCAATCTTTTTGCCAAGAAGATTGGAAAACACGATTACCCAGACCATCATCATCATCAACGGCTCCAGAATCGTCCAGGCATATCCCAGAAAGCTGCGCCGATACTTCAGCTTCAGGTCCCGGATGACCAGCTCCCAAATCAGATCTTTGTATTTGTACAGTGTATTGAAACGGTATTTTAAGAGCTTCATTTTCACTTCCCCTTTTCCCCAAATAGTCTGCATTATGAGAAGAAAACCGTTTCTCATAACACTCCAGCATCCGGCAATTATACGATACTGCCGCAACCAGACCTCCCGTATTCTACCATATCCGGAAAAGCATTTCAACCATAGAAAAGCAGCCATCAAAAAGGCATTTTAATCGCAGGAAAAGCTGTCATCAGAAACGAATGCCGCCAGGCGTGCGCCAAACACCCCCGGCCGCCCTTGGCCGGGGGTGTTCTTCTGAAAATCAATCCTGTTAAATATACGTTTTCATACGTACTTCGCAGCGAGTGCGAAGTACTGTCCTGAATAATTACCCTGTTACAGCAGACCGCGGTGCCGGATATAACTCTCAATCAAATCTACGCTGCCGTCAATCCCAATCGAACTGCTGTCAAGGCAGAGGTTGTAGCTGACCGCCGCGCCCCATTTCTTCTCCGACTGGAAGTTGTAATAGCTTGCACGCTTTTTGTCGGTTTTCACAAGCATATCCCGCACCTTCGCGTCCGGAAGATGATACTCGGCCGCAATACGCTCCGCGCGGAAGTCATCGTCCGCGTGGATAAACACGCTGACCAGCTCCGGACAATCCCTTAAGATATAGTCCGCGCAGCGTCCGACAATTACGCATGAGGTTTCGCCGAGCTGTTTGATGGTATCATAGTTTGCCTGATAAATCTGCTGATCAAGTGTCGGCCCGGTATACATCGCGGACGGATACACATCCATCACAATGGAATACAAAAGACTGTTCGTCGGTTTCTCATCATAGCTTTCCAGTACCTTTTCGCAAAGCCCGCTCTGTTTCGCGATGACTTTGATCAGCTCTTTATCATAAAACTTGATCCCGAGCTTTTTGGAGAGTTTTTCTCCGATCTCGTGTCCGCCGCTGCCAAACTGACGTCCAATTGCAACTACTACCTTTTTTGCCATAAAAAGCACCTCCTTATTATTAGCAGTCAGTGATCCCGTACTCAGTGGTTCGCGGGCAGCTGCCCGCATCTGCTTCCCGAACCCTGTTACCTGCGTATTCACTTGAAATCTTTCGCAAAGAGCACGACATAGTCGTTCTCGTCATAGCGTTTTTTCCCCATCGACATTTTCCGCATAAATTTATTGGAATGACGGATCGCTTTGTCGACCAGCGCCACAATGTCCGCGACGGACATTGGCGTTTCAGCAGATGCCGCCGCCGCGATTTTCTGTGAAATCATCTCATAGCCGTCCTCGCTGATCGCGTAGTCAAGCTCCTGCGCGTGGCACCGCGCAAACATTTTTAATTCATCTGTGGTGTATACCGGCAGATAAATCTGGGCGGTAAATTTCATCGTAAATCGCGGATGTTTCATCAAAAGATCATGTACATACCGCTGTTCATCTTCCAGGATCACAATCAAACCATCCGTGCGGAACTCCATCGCGGTCGTCATCTGCTCCACGGTATTGTCATTCAGATCTCCGGCCTCCTCAACAATCAGGATGCCGCCCGCGATCTTCGCGATCGTCGCGGCGATGTCCCGGCGGTTGAGATCAGCTGCGTAAATTTTCGCCATTTTAGCTGTTTTCTGCCCCTTTTCCTGCGCGATCGCCCGGGCGATGGCCACAGCCAGAGTAGTCTTGCCAGATCCATGCGCGCCGAAAATCAGAAGGTTTCCTGTGCGGGATGTTCGGTCAGTGCCCTTGGCCAGAGCCTGAAGAATTGCGTTCGCGATCTGATCCTCCAGTCCGTCTATTTCCGTAAAGCCTTTAAACAGTCCGCGCAGGTGCGGCTCGATCGTAAGCGGATCATCGTAATACTCCTCGTATTCTTCCTCCGAATCATCCAAAGCCGCGGCATTCGAAGGTTCTCCTTCGAATTCTTTCATATCTGCTCCTCTCGAGGATTCTCCTGACAGGTCTTCCGCTCCTGTTCCTCTCAAAGATTCTTCCGGCAGGTCTTCCGCTCCTGCTTCCCTCAAAGATTCTTCTGAAGGCCTTCTCTGAGAAATCTCTCCATCAGGATTCATTTCATCAGGATCTGTCAGGCGGCTCTGTCTCCGCGCGCTAACTGCTTCCTCTGCAGCCGAAGCCGCTTCCTGCCGTGCCGTGTCCGCTTCTTCCCCGCCGGCCGGCTGGTCACTGCCATATGCATATGCCCTGGAAATCTCTTCCGCCGGAATACGAATCGTCTTTGACGCCATCATTTCCTGACGGGCCGCCTCCAGCAGATCTTCCTTCGGATTCACAATCCTGCGCGTCGCGCCAAAATCCTGATCCTGTTCGTATGCCGGCAGAGCCCCTCGATTCCTCATTAATTTTTCAGGATTGCTCGAATACTGCAAAGCCTCACGCTGTCCTTCTGTCAGTTCCTCCGCCGCGGCAGCAGCAATGGTTCTGACCGGAGCGTTTTTCCCGGCCGGGCGCGCAGACGACTCTTCTGCCGAATTTGGCTCTGCCGCAGCTGATGTTACTGACTGCGCAGACGGCTTTTCCACCGGATTCGGCTCTGCTGCCGGATTCGGCTTTCCTGCGGCTGTCGATGCAGTCTGCTCCGTCGGCTCTGCCGCCGGATTTGGCTCTGCCGCGGCCGGCGTTGCTGCCTGCACAGACGGCTCCTCCGCCGGATTCGATTCTGCCGATTGCGGAACCGACTCCTCTGCCAATTGCGCCTCCTCTTCTCTCTGAGCCCGGGCCGCAGCAGCGGCCTGTCTTCCTTTTTCTCCCATGGAAAGAAGGATATCATCAATGGAAAGTTTCCCTACGGTCAGCTCCGGCTCCTTTCTCCTGGAAACCTCCTGGATTGGGCGAAGCCGTTCCTCTACCGCAGCGGGTATATCATCCTCATCCATTTCCGGCTTTCTTGCCACGCCGGAGATCACTTTTCTCACGCTCCTGGCCAATTCCACCTGGAGCTCCTCGTCATCGGTGCTGTCTGGAATATCCTCCTGAATATCCGTTTCTTCCGAATAGCCTTCATCCATGTCCAGTACCGGCGCACTTATCGCTGCCGCGTTTCCGCTCTGCCGGATGGCTCCATTCGCCGCCGTTCCGGACGAGACAGTTTCAGATTTTTTCTCTTTTTCCGCCTTGCGGGCGGTAATCTCTCCGGCAATCTCCTTCTCTGTCTGGGCGATAATATTTTCAGCGATCACCTCATCATCCGCCTCGCTGGAAGGCTGCGCAAGAGTCGTTTCCTCATCGGAATCATCAAAATAATCACTCTGCGCCTCTTCCTGCAGGCATACCTCGTAAATCTGCTGCTGCTTTGGAGTAAGCACCGCATAGCGTTTCTTAAGCTCCAGCGCTTTCTTCACATATTTGCCTGAATGGAACCACAAGACCAGATCATCACAGGTCGCCAGACATTTTTGAATCTGTCCCGCCTGCTGATAAACGGTCGCCAGCTCATAGGCCCAGCGTTCCGTATACTCCTGTCTCAGGTACTCCTCCAGGATGGGGATCAGATCCTGCGGAGCGCTGCCTCTTCCCTTGTATATCATATATTTTAATACGTATCGGTTATTATCATGCGGGGCTGCCTGTACATATTCTGAATAATATTCCAATGCCTCATCGTATTGCCCGAGCGCAGTTGTCACTTCAACCAGCCGATATAAAACTGTGCGGCCCACGGAAGACCGGTTATACGCACGCTCCAGCATTTCCTTGCTCCGGTCAAGCCTGCCCGCTGCCTCATAAATCTCGCTGATCAGACACAGGGTCCGCACATTCCGAACCTTACGCCAGTCGATCGTATCCGCCAGCTTCGCCGCCGCATCATAATCGCCCTGATCTACAAGCTTATCAATCTCCTCCAGCTTGAGGTTATATTCGTATTTATCCACCTTGTCCAACTTTGTCACCTCGTTCATCAAGTCTTTTGTTTAGTGTACCATACCTGATTTTTAATGTCAAACTTTCTGGCACATTTTGTCTTTATTTGTCAGCGTTCATAAAGCCTTTATTTTCAAGGGTTTTTCGGCTTTTCCGTGTTATCTTTGTTTATCGTTTTTATACTCTGAGGGGTAAAAACAAATCAAAAAAATCGGAGGACCTTTTCCATCCTCCGATTTATAATTCTTTCATTTTCATTTTATATGATATAATTTCCTGGAGAGTTTTTTTCCTGTCTTATTTATAAAATTGATTCCCGTTTCTTTACACGGTACCTCTTTTTTTATAAACCATGCGGCTGTTTTCTTTTGCGGATTCGTCTTCCATTCGTCTTTCACTTCATATTCGGAAGTCTTTTGATCTTTTGAACCCCTTTGTGTTTCATTCTTTTTTCTCTGAATCACTTTGATTTCTTTTCATCGGGTCCTTTATCTCGAATCCGTCTGAATGTGATGCCTTGCGCCCTGGCAATTATACTTTTTTCTTAATGATCGTGAAAGTCAATCGTCTTTTAACGTTTTCCTTTCGAAATATGTGCGGACTCATTCCTTGAATCCTTTTCAGTAAATCTGAATTCGTCTTATCCGAATCCCTTCACGAATGACATCTACCACTTTTCTGTAATACACGCCACTGTGTGCATTGCTTACTCGCATATCTTTGCTTTCACGTATCATTTTCAGATGCTTTTATTTCAGCCTTTGTTTTAGCTTTTCTGATCCTTCTTCGTAATCCGGGATTTCATGAAGATCTTTCATTCCTTCGGGATCTTTGATTATTTTATAATCTTTGATCGTTTTGGAATCTCTGGCTTCTCTGTCATCCTTGATTATTACTTTGAATCTCTATATATGCCGCGCATTCTTTTATTGTTTTCACATTCTCTGTATCTTGCGTCTGCAGCTATGTCTGCATCGGCTATGAATTTGATTTTACGAACCTGCGTGTCCGTTTCTTCTACCGTAGGATACATGTGCCCGGCCAGCCGATTCTTTTTATTCTCCAGGGATCGTTCTTTTACGATATCTCTCGAATCAATTCTGGCTGAGGTCTTTTTCACAGGAAACATCTATCCTGCCGCATGTGGTTTTCATTAAGTAGTGTGAGACTGTGTCCATTGGAATCGACCTCCTCTCATTTCTGTCATTGTCTATAGGGTTTTGATCTATAGGAACAACAATGTTTATTGATGTCTGTACTATATCACAGGGTCATTAATTTGTCAACACTATTTTTGAAAATTTATTTAATTTATTTTATTTGAACTGTTTTCTTTTTGGTTTTTGTTTCAATTTCATGTATTTTTCGTAAATTTCAGAAAATTTACAATTATTCATACCGGATGTAGCAATACGTTATTTCAACAGCTTTCAAACGTTTTTTATCTGAGTATCTTTTTATCAGCCCGGACTGCACTTTATCGATCACGCCTTCTCAATTACGCAGCTGTGTTTTTTTGCCGACACTCCTTTTGCGTTTCTGTCATAATTAATTCCTACGAGGAGAAGATTCCCGAAATACTCCTTGAGCACTCCATCGTATCGGTTGTCATGAATCTGGCGAATCGCAGTATCCGCGTCTTTGTCATACTTCAATTCCACGATCATGGCCGGTTTGTCCGTGTTTTTCCCGGGAATGAACGCGTAATCTGCAAAGCCCTTCCCCGCAGGCAGCTCGCGGATCAGCATATAATCATTCCTTGCCGTATAGTAAGCAATGTAAATAGAGCATGCCAGGGAATTTTCATCATTGTATGTCAACGCTGATGAGCATTCCTCATGGATCAGTTCCAGCGAATGAGCAACCGCATCACCATCCAGACGAATCGTAGCATTCAGCAGTGTCTCCGACTGCCGGATCGCCTGATCCACCCTCGTCCATTTTCCGCCTTTTACCGAAGCCTGAAAGACTTCTGAAACTTCCCGGTTGGGAATGCGGACTTCCTTCCTGTTTTCATCGTATGCCAGATACCCCAGATGAATCAGCAGGGTAAGCACATCGTCTTTTGATTCAAAGGAAGTAATATCGTTTTTAAATGTATTGATATCCACTTCAGCATGCTGCCCTCCCAGCATCAGAATAATGATGTTTTTTAAACCATCATAGTCCCTGCTGATATAATCCTTCAGGTTCTCAAAGGATTCTGACTTTATCCAGAAATTTTTCACCTTTCCTGCCCGAAGTGCGTTCATTACGGAATTTGGATTATACACGTGATGACCGTCGCCAGAAAAATAGCCATCATACCAGGCATTCATGTCATCGAATGTCAGGCCGCAGCCGGAACACAGCATCTTCACTTCCGTTTCTGTGAACCCGACATACTCCTCCAGGATTCCCGGATCTGTCATAGTATATTCCTGAAAATCAGATACCGCTGATTCCGATCCATATTTTTTGATTGGTAAAATGCCTGTGATATAAGCCGCCGCAATCGTAGCTTCCGTGGTATCCTGATTTTTGAAAAGAGTCCTCAAAAACAGGATGTAGTCTTTTTGCAGCTTATGATCGTCCTTGTATTCACGAAACAGCGCGTCCCACTCGTCTATTACAAAAACAAATTTTTCATGTCCATGGGATACAATTTCGAACAGAATGTCGCTCAGATTGTGATATCCGTCGTCCACGCAATCCGGAAAGGCTTCTCTCAGTTCTTTGATCAGTGCATTCTGAAGCCTTTTCAGAACCTCCGCGCCGCTTTCTCCGGAATCTGAAATGAATCCGGTCACATCGAAGGAAATCACATTATACTTATTCAGATATTGGTCAAAACTATCCGCAGCAGATACTTTCAAATCTTCGAAAAGGAAACGGGAATCACAGGATCTGTCATAATATGCGCACAGCATGCTGGCAGCAAAAGACTTGCCGAAACGTCTGGGTCTGCTAAAGCATACCAGAGGTTTCGGTTTGCCAATCAGAGAATTGATAAATTCGATCAATCCGGATTTATCGACATAAATGTCGTTCCGGATGGTTTGAAACCGGCTGTATCCCGGATTTAAATATTTCCCCACTGCGCGCCCTCCTCATTGTCTGGCGCTTTTCCTCTGCCTCAGCCTGTCCGCAGGCGGAATTTCATTGCTTCCTTCTCGCTGTTGATCTTTTCGATCTCGGCGCCCAGGCTCCGCAGCTTCTCCTCGAAGCACTCGTAACCGCGCTGGATATAAATGATGTCATCGATGATCGTAATGCCTTCGGCGGCCAGTCCGGCGATAACGAGGGCCGCGCCTGCCCGCAGGTCCAGTGCGCTGACGCGCGCTCCGGAGAGTTTCTCCACTCCGGTGATGATCGCAGTGTTGCCTTCCACGCGGACGCAGGCGCCCATGCGGGCCAGCTCGTCCATATAGCGGAAACGGTTGTCAAAAATGCTCTCTGTCACGATGCTGGTGCCGCGCGCCAGAGCCAGGGTCACGCCGATCTGCGGCTGCATGTCGGTCGGATACCCCGGATAGGGAAGGGTCTTCACATTGGTGCTGCTCAGGCGTTTGGACGCCACGACGCGCACCGCGTTGTCGAATTCTTCTACTTCGCAGTTGATTTCCAGAAGCTTGGCCGTTGTCGCCTCCAGATGCTTGGGGATGACATTTTTTACCATCACATCGCCCCGGGTCGCGGCGGCTGCAAACATAAAGGTGCCCGCCTCGATCTGATCGGGAATGATGGAATATTCAGTCTTATGGAGCTTTGCAACGCCGCGGATGCGGATCACGTCGGTCCCCGCGCCCTTGATGTTGGCTCCCATGCTGTTGAGGAAATTGGCCACGTCAACGACGTGTGGCTCGCGGGCGCAGTTTTCGATAATGGTATATCCCTCAGCCATGGAAGCTGCCATCATGATGTTGATCGTCGCTCCGACCGATACGGTGTCCAGAAAAATATGACTGCCATGCAGGTGTTCCGCGGTCGCGATGATGTAACCATTGCGGATGGTCACCTTCGCGCCAAGAGCCTTGAAGCCTTTGATGTGAAGGTCGATGGGTCTGCTCCCGATGTTGCATCCGCCGGGAAGCGGTACCTCAGCCTTTTTATATTTGCCAAGAAGAGCGCCGATCAGGTAATAGGACGCCCGGATTTTCTTGATATATTCGTAGTCAATGCTGACATCACCAATATTGCTGCTGTTGATCATGACCGCGTGGCGCGTGATGCGATCGATATGAGCGCCGATGCTTTCCATCGCCTCCAGAAGGACATTGATGTCTCTCACGTCGGGCAGATTTTCAATCAACACGGTATCGTCCGTCATGATAGAAGCGGCAAGAATGCCGAGCGCCGCGTTTTTCGCGCCGGAGATCTCCACCTCTCCTACCAGTGGATTTCCCCCTCTGATAATATACTGTTCCATAGAACACCTCTGCTATCGTTTATCCATACTCCCTGTGTGAAACATGGCAGAACGCGCCGAACAAAGCGGGCAATATGCCTGCACACCGGAATCCGTGACTTTCGTCTGCCAAAAAGGTAAAAATTAAGAATTTCCCGGTTCTCCCCTTCCGGGAAACAAGCGAAATTAGTGTCAGTATACCACATTTTTATCAATTGTAAACAAAAATTCACAATTTGCCATTTTTTCGTCATAATGAACCAAACATTTGTTCGCAAGCATCAGCGGCTACCGCCTGATTTTTTGCGCGGCTTTTCCCGTGACTTTTTCCGCACGCTGAACCCGAAGCTGCCGAGGGTTTTGCCGAGGGAATAGTAGGAGCCGTGCGAATAAACCATCAGGTCCGCGTCGTTCAGGCGCAGGCGCCCTTTCTCATCCAGATAGCGGCTGTCGATGTCGACGCCGAGCACTTCCGAAAGAAACATGTGATGGGAGCCGAGCTCGATCACGTCCCGGACGCGGCATTCGATGTTGACCGGACTCTCTTCGATCAGAGGGGCGGCTACGTGAGCCGCAGGCGCGGCGGTCAGGCGGGTCTCCTGAAATTTATCAACGTCACGGCCGGAGCGGACACCGCAGTAGTCAGCCGCGCGGGCAAGCTTTTCTGTCGTCAGGTTGACGACAAACTCTCCCGTCTCGCGGATGATTGCGTAGGAATAGCGCTCTGGTTTAACGGAGATGGAAATCATAGCCGGACTGCTGCAGACGGTGCCTGCCCAGGCGACGGTGATGATATTGGGCCGCTCGTCCGGACGGGCGCAGCTGACCATCACGGCAGGCAGGGGGTAGAGCATGTTGCCGGGTTTCCATAGTTCTTTTGACATGTAGTTTCTCCTCTGGTTTTCACTCGATTGACTTATATCAAACGCAGGAAAGCGAGGATATCCTCGTCCCTGCACGTTTTTATCAATTTCTGACAGCTGATGGCATACCCTCCTGTTTCATTCGTGGGCAGGAGGAATGCCGGTTGCAGCAAGATGCTTTCTTAAACCCCCGTGAGCTGGCTGATACCGGTCATCAGGGACGGCACGAGCTGTTTTTTGCGCGAAACCAGGCCTTTCAGGCGCACACTGCCGTTTTCAAGATGATCATGGAAGGACGCCTCTATGATATTCACAGAATCTTTCCCGTAGCAAAGCAGATCTGTGGTCTCTTCGATGATGTTGGTGAGCATGAAGCAGACCATATCCAGCTCCTTGCTCGCGATCATATTCTGCAGGAAGGGAGTGATGCGCTCCTTGATATTCTGCAGTTCTTCTTCGTTCATGGAGGTGATCTGGCCGACGCCGACGTTCATATCCCCGAATTCAAATTTTTTGAAATCCTGGTAACAGATCTCTTCCGGCGTTTTGGTGGCAAGGTCGCTGCCGGCGGCAAACATTTTCTGGGCAAATTTCTCGCACTGAATCCCGGCGATAGCCGAAAGTGCCCGCGCCGCTTCCACGTCCATCGGCGTGCAGGTCGGTGAGCGGAAAATCAGCGTGTCAGAAATAATCGCACTGCACATCAGTCCCGCGATGTCCGGCGGGATCTCAACACATCTTTCCCGGAACATGGAGTAAATGATTGTACTGGTGCAGCCGACCGGCTGGTTGCGGAAGTAGACCGGGTTGATCGTTTCCAGTGAGCCGAGTCTGTGATGATCGATGATTTCCATGATTTCCGCGTCCAGTACATTGTCCACCGCCTGAGAAACCTCGTTGTGATCGACGAGGATCAGACCGCGCTTGCGCACGCCCAGCAAGTTCCGGCGGGAAATCATGCCCACATAATTGCCATTGCGGTCCAGGATCGGAAAGTCGCGGTAGCGCTTTTGGGACATGATGTCGCGGATGGATTCGGTATAATCATTCAGATTGAAAGTCAGCAGCTTTTCTTCCTTCTGCATGAAAAATTCCACCGGCATACTCTGGTTGATCAGGCGGGCCACCGCGTAAGTATCCAACGGCGTCACGATGACCGTGCAGCCGTGCTCCTCGGCCAGTCTCTGGATGGTACGGGAAACGGGCGCTCCCAGGCAGACGATGATGCAGTCCGCCTGCATCTCAATCGCGCAGAGCTGCCCTTCATAGCGGTTGCCGAGGATGACCATATCATGCTCTTTAATATAATTTTCCATCACATCCGGATTTGCCGCGGCGATCACGACCTGCCCTTTGTCAAAATATCCGTCCGGATTTCCGACAATCATCTCCGCCTCGAGCGTTTCCAGAATATTGCGGTACGGCGTCCGGGCCGTGGAGACAATCGTGCTCTCGTTTTCATCCATGTACGATTTCGCGATGTCGTTGATGGTAATCAGGCCCTTGAGCTTATTTTTGGCATTGGTAATCGGAAGGGTGAAAATATTCTGCTCCTGCATCAGCGTCCATGCCCGTTTCAGGGAAATGTTGCTGCGCACACCCTCCACCTTGCGGATTTCCATGTCCTTGACACGCGTACCAATATTTTCCAGCAAAACCGGCGTCTCCGCGTGAAAATATTCCAGCACAAACTGGGTTTCCGCGCTGACCAGTCCGGCACGGGAGGCTACGTAATTAAACGGCTCTCCGAGCTGATTTTTCAGATAGGCGTACGCGATCGCGGAGCAGATGGAATCCGTGTCCGGGTTTTTATGACCTACGACGCAGACCGTCCGCTTGCGCTGCCTCGGGCTGCCCAGACCGGCCTGGTCTTTTTTCTGCTCAGTGGCCGCAGTATTTTTTGTAGTAACGGTGTTCTTTTCCTCTGTCATCCTGTTTTTCCCTCTCGACTGCAATATGATAACAATTTAAGAATGATGTGATTCCGCGCTGGAGCAACTCATCGGCGGTTAGTTTCCATAATAGCCATTTGAGCTCTCTCACTCTACCCCGCGCTCAGTCACCCGCGCAAAGATCAGCGGCTTTTTCTGCGGCGCTTTCCCTCCGATCTCCACAGCCTCCAGGAACCGCGCTTTCGCCGCCTCCAGTCTCGCCTCATCCGAAGTCAGCAGGGTCGCCAGGATCTCTCCCTTTTTCACAGAGTCGCCGGTCTTTTTCGAGAGAATGATGCCCGCCAGCGGATCGATCTCGCTCTCCTTGGTCTCACGCCCCGCGCCGAGCAGCATCGCCGCAATGCCGATCCCGGCGGAGTCCATTTTAGTGACATAGCCGCTTTTTTCCGCCTTCACTTCCATCGCAAACGGGGCACGTCCGAGCTTCTCCGGGTGTCGTACGCACTCCGCGTCTCCGCCCTGCGCCTCGATCATGGCAGCAAGCTTCTCCAGAGCCGCCCCGGATTTCAGGGCATCCTGCGCCATTCCTCTGCAATAATCCAGATCTCCTTTACCAGCCAGATACAATAGCTGCGATGCGAGGGCAAGGCACACCTCCGTCAGATCCGCAGGTCCCTGACCATTCAGTGTGCGAACGGCTTCTTCGACTTCGAGCGCGTTTCCGATCTGAAGCCCAAGCGGAATATCCATATTCGTGATCAGCGCAGCAATCCTTTTGCCGTTATGTACGCCGATCGCCACCATTTTCTCTGCCAGAGTGACGGCGTCCTCCGGTGTTTTCATAAAGGCACCGCTGCCCGTCTTTACGTCAAGAACAATGCAGTCGCTGCCGGCCGCCAGCTTTTTGCTCATGATCGACGCGGCAATCAGCGGAATGCTGTCCACCGTCGCGGTCACATCGCGCAGCGCATAGAGTTTTTTGTCCGCGGGCGCCAGATTCGGAGACTGCCCGGTCACAGCGATCCCGGTGCGGCGCACCACATCCAGGAATTCCTCTCCGGAGAGCGAGGTGCGCGTCCCGAGGATGGATTCCAGCTTGTCAACCGTCCCGCCGGTATGCCCAAGGCCGCGCCCGGACATCTTTGCCACGACGCAGCCGCACGCAGCCACCACCGGCGCGACGATCAGCGTCGTCTTATCTCCGACTCCGCCGGTGGAATGCTTATCTACCTTTACCCCCGGAATCCCCGACAGATCCAGCTGCTCACCGGACTTTGCCATCGCGTCCGTCAAAATCGCGGTCTCCTCGTCGGTCATTCCCTGAAAATAGACAGCCATCAGAAACGACGACATCTGGTAGTCCGGAATGTCGCCCCTGGTGTAGCCTGTGATCATCCAGCGGATCTCCTCCTCGGAAAGAGCAGCACCGCCGCGTTTTTTTGTTATGATGTCATACATTCTCATTAAAAAATCCCCCCTTGCTTTCCTTCACACCTCGTCCGGAAATATTAACCGGCATTTTCTGATCAATCTGCTCCGACAGCTTTTCGCCGCCGCCAGGCCAGGCACACGATCAGGCCCTTATAAAAATGTCTGCTATCAAAAATTTTATACATTCAGATCCTTCGGCCCGAAACTCAGCGGCAGCAGCTCTTCCAGCGTATAAGCCTGATAATCTGCCGGGCTTTTGGCCAGAAGAATCCGGAAGGTCTTCGGATCACAGAATTCCGCCATCACCTGGCGGCAGACGCCGCAGGGCGGAGCAAAATTCTCCGTCTCCATCTCCACCTCATCCGGATTCATCCCGGCAGCGTCCGCGCCGGAATTTTTTGCGTATCCCCCAACGATCGCAATCTGCCTGAATTGACGATATCCTTCGGAAACTGCCTTGAAAAAGGCTGTGCGCTCCGCGCAGATCGTCGGCGTGTAGGTGGCATTTTCAATATTGCACCCCTGAAAAACAGTGCCGTCAGCTGTCTCCAGCGCGGCTCCGACTGAAAAATGCGAGTAAGGGGTATAGGCCCGCCCTCTCGCCTGATACGCGAGTTTTATTAATTCCTGATCCTGCATTCTTTTATACCTTCCATTTTATGATTTGAGCGACAAAAGGTCATGACTCGATGCCTGAGGAAAAACCATTTGATGTAATTATAAACCATCACCTTCTATTTGGGTAGTTTTTTTTATCGAAATAGGGCGGCGAATTATTTCTGGATTTCTCGAATGTCTTGCTCTTTACATCTAATCCGTTTCATGTTAAATTTTTCTTGTCATATTAAAAATCACTCTATACCAGGAAGGGAGAAGTAAAGCTATGAAAAAGGCAAGAAAATTATTACTGTCGCTTTTATTTGCAATGCTCGTATCTGTGCTTTTTGGCTCGGTTTCCATGGCCGCCGGCACGGTGGCCAAAATCGGGAGCACAAAGTACACATCTCTGGAAGACGCTGTTAAGAAGGTAAAAAACGGTGAGACGATTGTCCTTCAAAAGAATGTATCCTATACCAGCGTGCTCTCTGTCAGCCGTTCCGGAAAAAGCTTCACTCTGGATCTGAATAAGAAAACGATCACCTTCAAAAAAGGATCCTGCCTCAAGCTAAAAAAAGGCACGATGACGATCAAAAACGGCACGATCGTGCAAACCAGCCAGACCGGATACGTCATTAAGGTCTCGGAAGGCGCCACGCTGAAAGTGGCGGGCGGTACTTATAAGGGAATGATCTCAAATTCTGGTACGATGACCGTGTCAAAGGGAACCTTTGCCAGTATCAATAAAACCGCCGGCGCGTCTGACGCAGAGCTGATCACCAACTACGGCACGCTGACGATCAGCGGCGGTACGTTCAAGGGCAAATATAATACGATTTTGCTGAATTATGGAACACTGTCGGTCACCGGCGGCACCTTCACTACGACCGACCTTGCACTCTCAAATTATGATTATGATTTTTCTACGAATACTGCAACGGACGCCATTGCGACCATTCAGGATGCTTCTTTTGAATGCGGAATCCTTTTCATAAACGTGGGTGTACTTACAATCAAAAACGTAACAGCAAATGTGACGGAGTCACTGGGGATGTGTTATCATTCTAACAGTCCGACCTCCACTAGCCCCAATGTAAAAATACAGAGCGGTAAATTCACCTCGTCCGGCACTGACAACTCGCTTCTCAGTGCTGTCGAAGGCGGTACAGGCGGTACAATTACAATCAGCGGCGGTACCTTTAAGTCAGCAACTACCAGTTCACTGTTTTATGCCAGTGGTTCCGGAACCATAAAGGTTACCGGCGGCACCTTTACGCTGACAGGCAGCGGTTCTCTGTTTAACTGCACTTATGCGGACGGCGTCCGCATAAAAGTTACCGGCGGTACCTTTACTGCAAAAAAAGGCTACCGATACGCGAATTCTGCTTCCAAAGCAAACACCTCCCTCAAGGGTGCTACCGTCACCACGAAAAAATCGATAAAGCAAAAATAAACAGGATTCGAACGGCAAAACGGATTTTGTTTTTGCAGCCATAAGAACAGCACCTGAGTGAAAGCCAGGTGCTGTTCTTAATAATTACAGGATTATGAACTGGTATATTTATTGTACTTTGTGCTGACCTTTGCCTTTGAGCTGATGGACACTTTTCCTTTATAAACCACCGTACCGTCGTCTGCCGTTACGTTAGACATGAAATATTTATAACCTTTGGTGCCCTTGAATGTGCCGCCATTGATTTTAATCGTCCCGCCGTAGGCGATGAACAGAACGCCCGCATTTGGATGATGCAGCGGAGACGGGCGTCGCCAGCAAAACAACGGCAAACAGACACAGCGTCAGCAGCGTGATGAGCTTTCTGAAATTCTTTTTCATAACCTTGTTCCTCCCTGTTTGAGTATTTTCGATGATTTTATTATAGTGTTCTTACTCTGAAATATCAAGAAAAACAACTCAACATACAGCGACCTTTTTTGCCGAATTATGTCTTGCTCTTTACATCGAATCCGTTTCATGTTTAATTTTTCTTGAAAATTATGTATGATCTTTTTTAATATTATGTTTGATTTTCACCACATAGTATCATATAATGAGACTGTGAGGTGAAAATATGATAAAAACAACTGATATGCTTCTGGAAGAAATGAGCAGTTATGGTAACCCCAAGGCCAAACTCTCTCGTATGGTTCGAAAGGGAGAATACCATCCTGTAGTAAAAGGATTATATGAAACAGATCGAAACGTGCCCGCGTATTTGCTGGCAGGGAGTATTTATGGCCCTTCATATATCTCGTTTGAATATGCACTGAGTTTCTATGGACTGATACCGGAGATCGTATACACCGTCACCTGCGCGACATTTGAGAAGAAAAAGAAAAAACGCTACGAAACGATTTTTGGAACTTTTATCTATAGAGACGTCCCGTCTGATGCATTTCCGTTGGAGCTTGCGCTGATTCAGGAAGGGGACTATTTTTACCGGATCGCAAACCCGGAAAAAGCACTGTGTGACAAGCTGTATACTATGTCTCCAGTCGCAAATGTTGCCGAACTTTCTGATCTGTTATTTGATGATTTGCGTATAGAAGAATCAGCAATTTCAGAATTAAGTGAAGAAAAGGTAAGAATTCTGAGTGAACGTTATCATTCAACGAATGTGAAGAAGCTGTCATCGATGCTTAGGAGGATGCGCAAATGAATATTATGGTTGAACAGATGCTAAAGAAATATCAGGTGGAGAATCTATACGATCGAAAAAATGCGATGAAGGAGATCATGCAGGAAATAGTTCTATGTGGTTTTTCGCGTGCCGGGTTTTTTAAGGAAGCAGCATTTTATGGGGGTACGGCGCTGCGAATCTTTTATGGCCTGGATCGTTTCTCAGAGGATCTGGATTTCTCGTTGATGGCTGTAAATCCAGAGTTTGATTTTGCTCCATATTTCCCAACGCTGGAGAAGGAAGTTCGTTCTTTTGGACTGAATGTAACCATTCAGGAAAAGAAGAAGACGAAAGAAAGCAATATTCGCTCTGCTTTTCTCAAGGGGAACACGAAGGAACACTTGCTTCTGTTCTATCCAAATATGCAAGTTTCAGGAGAAACAGCAAATAGTGAAATAGTAAAAATTAAGTGTGAAGTGGATATCAACCCACCGAAATATGCAACATTTGAGCACAAATACAGGCTTCTCCCAGCTCCGTATGAGGTAAATCTTTATGATACTTCTTCACTGTTTGCAGGGAAGGTTCATGCGGTTCTCTGTCGTGCATGGCAAAGCCGAATCAAGGGCAGAGATCTGTATGACTATGTGTTCTATCTGACGAAGGGAGCGTCTGTGAATCGGAGACATTTGCGAGAGCGGCTGATACAGTCTGGATATATTACGCAGGATGCAGAATGTACACTGGATGAGATTAAAGCAATGCTGTCGGAAAGATTTGATTCAATTGACTACGCGCAGGCTAAATCGGATGTTGAACCATTCATCCGTGACACAACTTCTTTAAACGTATGGTGTGCGGATTTCTTTAAGCAGATTACAGAAAAATTGACAGAGACTACGTGAGCCTGGTACGGCTTTAGCCGCAAAGCTCCCTCACCGGGTTTTATCCCCAATCTTCGATTGGGGATGTGGACATCCCACGCTTCGCATAGGATATGCCTTGCCCGGCTCTGTGCATAAAAAGCTGACGGAAAATGCCAGCCTTTATCAATCTGCTTTTCGCAGGGTGCTTTCAGTCCTTCACCAGATTCCAGAAGCTCTCCCCATCGAGGCTTTCCGGTATTCCGAACATCTCCAGCACGGTCGCGGCGATATCCGCGAAGCTGCTCCTGGTGCCGATGGAAACGCCCGGGCGCACGCTTTTTCCATATAAAAGCATCGGCACGTATTCCCTCGAGTGATCGGTGCCCGGGAATCCGGGGTCGCACCCATGATCAGCCGTGATCAGCACCACGTCGTCGCCCCGCATTTTTCCCATCATTTCGGCAAGCTGCCGGTCAAATAAGGTCGCGGCGGCGGCGTAGCCGTCGATGTCGTTGCGATGCCCGTAGAGCATGTCAAAATCGACCAGATTGACAAAGCAAAGACCGGTAAAGTCTTCATCCATCAGAGCGATGGTTTTATTCATGCCGTCCTCATTGTCCTGGATCGGGGTCGTATGCGCAATGCCCTGTCCGGCAAAAATGTCGTTGATCTTGCCGACTCCATAGGTATCAAATCCGTGCTCGCGGAGGCTGACCAGCATCGTGCGCTTCGGCGGCACCAGTGAAAAGTCGTGGCGGTTTCTGGTCCTGGTAAAATCTGCCGCACTCTTCCCCACGAACGGCCGCGCGATCACGCGCCCCACGCCGTGCTTTCCCTGCAGGATCGCCCGCGCGATGCGGCAGTCCTTATAAAGCTCCTCGAGCGGCACTTTCTCCTCGTGCGCCGCGATCTGAAAGACACTGTCCGCTGAGGTATAAACAATCAGGTCGCCGCTCGCCATGTGCTGCTCGCCATAGTCACGAATAACGTCCGTGCCGGAGTACGGCCTGTTACAAAGGACTCCGCGCCCGGTCTGCTCACGGAAGGGCTGCAGCACCTCCTCCGGAAATCCGTCCGGATACACCGGCATGGGCTCCGGCGACACAACACCGGCGATCTCCCAGTGACCAATCGTCGTATCCTTACCCATGGAACGCTCACGCAGCCGTCCATATGCCGCGATCGGTGCGTCCGCAGCAGCCGGGTACTGCGGCGCTGAACATCCAGCGGACGTTTGGTTCGTATCGACTGAGCCGGAGTGCGACACATTTTTCAAGTCGCAGGTTCGTTCTGCAGTCCTCGGGCGGCAGGTGACGCCGTCAATGTCGAATAACCCAAATCGCTCCAGATTCGGCGTGTCATAGCGGTCTGATTTTACAATCGAGGCCAGCGTATTGGCCCCGACATCCCCGAACAGATCGGCATCCGGCTCATATCCGATGCCGAAGCTGTCGAGGACGATGAGAAATACTCGTTTTACAGCCATGTAATCATCCTTCCTTAATCTTACGCGATCTCCATCGCGACCTTCACCATATCGTTAAAGCTGGTCTGGCGTTCTTCGGAGGTCGTCACCTCACCGGTCACCATGCTGTCTGAGATCGTGCAGATCGCCAGCGCGTTCTTGCCCGCGCGCGCCGCATTCATGTAAAGGGCAGCCGCCTCCATCTCGACTGCCAGCGCGCCCATCTTCTGCCATTTTTCCGTCGTCGGGCGGTCATTGTAGAACACGTCCGCGGAGACCAGGTTACCGACCCGGTAATTGATCCCCATCTTCTCCGCCGCGTCTACTGCTCCGCGAAGCAGAGAGTAGGACGCGATCGGCGCGAAGGTCCCGGGCAGCTCAAACTGAGCGGCAAAATTCGAATCTGTGCAGGCTCCCATGCCAAGCACCAGATCGCGGATCTTCAGATCCGGCTGCAGCGCCCCGGCGGTACCAATGCGGATAATATTTTCTACATTATAAAAGTGAAACAGCTCATAGGAATAAATCCCGATCGAAGGCATTCCCATTCCGCTTGCCATCACGGAAACCTTCTTTCCGTGGTAGAAACCGGTATAACCATTAACGCCGCGCACGTTATTGACAAGTACGGCGTCCTCCAAAAATGTCTCCGCGATGTGTTTCGCCCGAAGCGGGTCGCCCGGCATCAGTACCGTTCTCGCGAAATCTCCCGGTAATGCCGCAATATGCGGGGTAGGTGTCTGACTCATATGTTTTTCCTCCTTCACTTATCGTACAGCTTTTGTGTACGTTTACATGCGCTATGGCATTTTTCACATAAAGCAGTCTGCCTTAGTTTATCACCATATGTGCATATCCGACAACTGTTTTTTTGATTTTATTTATTTTTGCGTCATTTTTACCATTTATTTAACGGTCTTTTTAGTGTTTGTTCATATTTCATTCACAAGTCCCTGTTATAGTAAACACAGTTTTTAAAACAAGTTCTTCATGAAAGTTCTGAAAGGTTTTTGAAACCAAGGGAACAGTGCTTATGACATCTTGATAAATTTTTTCATAATAGCCTCCGGTATGCCAGATACCGGGGGCACTCCTCATTTTACAGGCATATCAGTCTCTTACGTACCATCTCCGCCATACTCCGGCATTGAATCCCAAAACCACCGCCTGTCGGGCGGGCAAACAATTCATTCACTCCCACGTCTGCAAAATACTCCCACTGACCACTAACCACCCTCAACTAATCATTACTCCCGCGTCTGCAGAAACGCCCATTCCTTCTGCCCCGCCTCATCCGTCGGGTAATTTTCCACATAGGCTTCTGCTTTTTCGGCGGCCGTCACAAAGTCCAGCTTCTTCTCATAAGCGACGATTTCATTAAAATACAGCTCCTGCTTTCCATCCGTCCCTTCAAGGGAAAGACCCAGGCTAATGTAAGAAAGCGCCGTGTCATAATCGCCCATCTGGATCGCACACACCGCCAGTCCGTTATAACATTGAGCGCTCTGCCCGAATTCCTCCTGAATCTGCTGATAAACCGCCAGCGCGTGCGTATAATCATCCATCGCCAGGTAGACCTTCCCGATCAGATACATGGCCGGTTCGTACTTCTCCTCTACCGGGGTAATCAGCATCTTCTGCGCTTCCTCATAATTCCCCAGATAATAGTATATTCTGCCCTGATTGTAATAATACTCCGTGTCGTCCCCCTTCAGGCTCTGCGCCGTCTGCAGGTAGGTCACGCCGACCGCTGAAAGATTCGCATTGGAGTAGCTCTCGTAGATATTCAGGTACAAATCATAGTCCTCCGGCACGAGCGCCACCGCAGCGTCAAAATCCGCGGCCGCCTCATCTGTAAGACCCTCTGCCAGATAGCTTGCGCCGCGCAGGAAATATGCATCCGCATTACCTGTATCTGAATCATCCAGAATATCGGTGCAGGTGCTGATCACGTCCGCAAAATTTTCCAGCTGATACTGCGCCGTAGCCAGGTACAATCGAATATCCTCCGTGTTGGATGGCATGCGCCCGTCCGTATTGGCAAGCGCCTCTTCAAACGCCTCCGCGGCGTCCTCATACTCTCCCAGCGCCATATAGGCCAGACCCAGGCCGCGATACGCCAGAACCTGCTGCTCCCCATCCGCAATTGCTTCTTCAAAAAGCTCCAGCGCCTCGGAATAACTGCCCTCATCCAACGCCTCCAGGCCGGCGACCGTATGCTCTCCGGTCGCTTCTCCCTGTGCACAGCCGGCCGCGCCTAAAACAAGCAGTGCAAGCAGCGCGCAAGCGGTGCCTCGAATGTAATTTTTCGTTCTCATCTATGATTCCTTTCTCCAGTGCCTGCGCAGGCCTCCAATTCTGCAGCTACGCCAGCTTCATAATTTCTTTATTTTTATAGTGATCTTTATAAACGGCTCTCCGCTATTGTTTATTCTATCTCATTTCGTTTAAAAAAGCTATCTGTTTTGAAATATTTAAGGTGTCGTATCATGAAGAAAAAAGACCTATTGTAGTTTTTATAAAGAGAGTTGGATACTATAGTCTCATATTTGGCTCATTGGCTGCAGCCCAAAATTGATGATTGACAAAAGTGTTCTGGACTGATAAAGTGAAATTACTTGAATTTGTGTTTATGTGTGAATCTTTATTTGAGAAAATCTGATTTCAGAAAACCTACGCCGGGGAAACGTGCCTCCTATGTATAACGGATATTTATCCGATTTCAGAAGGAGGAAGTTTGAAAATGAAAAAGAAATTGGAAGAGTTGAACCTTACAGATAACTTTCTGTTTGGTTCGATGGTAGAGCGCAAGGGGACCGGCGAGGAGTTTGTCAGAA
>JAJBVE010000213.1 GCA_020859995.1 Clostridiales bacterium | reverse complement strand
CGATTTTCCTTTCTTCCCATATTTTCCATGAAGTAGATGCCACCTGCGACCGCATCGCCATCATAAGGGATGGAAAGATTGTCTCCGAATTCAAGTCGGAGGAATTGAAGCAGAAGCATGACCGCATTTACCGTGTGACCTTTGCGGACGAGGCATCTTATGCGGCGTTTGTTCAGAAACCGTTCCGGTTCACATCGAAAAACAAGGGAAAACTCCGCGCAAGAGTACAGATGGAGGCAGACCGGGTTGGTGAGCTGATGACCTGTCTATGCGATTATAATGTTGCGGACTTCATTGAGATCCCGTTTACTCTGGAAGACTATTTCATGGGCTTCTACGATACCGGCCATCATTTTCAGGGGGTGAGTGCATGAGTGCAGGTCTTATATCTGTGAGGAATCTTACGAAGGATTATGGAGATAACCGCGGTGTGTTTGACATCTCCCTTGACATCCAGGAAGGTGAGGTGTTCGGCTATCTTGGAACCAACGGATCCGGAAAGACGACCACGATCCGCCATATGATGGGCTTTCTGAAGCCGGATTCCGGTGAAGTGCTGGTGAATGGATTGAATCCATGGAAACAGGCTCCGGAGGTGATGAAGGATGTCAGCTACATTCCCGGGGAAATTGCTTTTCCGGATCTGCCAACCGGCACGGACTTTTTTAAAGTGCAGGCGCAGTTCCTGGGCGTGAAGGATTTTACCTATATGAATCATCTGATTGATCTTCTGGGTCTGGACCCGTCCGCCAATCTGAAACGCATGAGCAAAGGAATGAAGCAGAAGACGGCGATTGTGGCGGCACTGATGGGTGATAAGAAAATATTGATCATGGACGAACCGACCACCGGCCTGGATCCGCTGATGCGTGAGACCTTCCTGGAACTGGTTCGTGAGGAAAAGAAAAAAGGCAGGACCATCTTTATGTCCAGCCATATTTTTGAGGAAATCGAGGATGTCTGCGACCGGGTTGCCATCATTGGCAATGGAAAAATAAAGGATGTGCTGAGCCTCTATAAGCTGCGCCACGATACGCCGAGAATGTTCCGGATCACGTTTGCTAATGAAGCAGCTGCGCAGGAATATGCACAGAGGATTTCCGATGCAGTCGTGGATGAGAACGAAAAGGCAAAGGTATCATTTGCCATTCCTGCTGCTGAGACCGACCGTGCAATTAAAGCGATGAAAGGACTGCCGGTGATTTCGGTTGATGAGACACATGAGGATTTGGAGGAATATTTTATGAATATTTATCGGAAGGAGATCAGACAATAATGAAAGTTACAAAAATATTTTCCTGGCCGCTGATGAAGCAGAGCCTGAAATCGAATCGAGTTCTGGCCATCGCCTGCACGCTTGTTTTGTGCCTGATGACTGTAGTTATGACTTATGCAGGTAATCTGATTGGTTCCATGGAGGAGAGTCAGGATTATACAGATGCACAGACAGATTTTTACAGTCATCTGTATGTGCTGGTTTCCTATAATGAGATGATGGGAACCGAACTGAGCTATGAGGATTTTGCGGAGGCGGAAGACCGCACCATGTATGATACGGCGTTTGAGATGGCTTCCGCGCAGTCGGAAGACCTGGATCTTTCCAGTGAAAATTTTGAGACCTCCGCGGAAATACTTGCGGAATCCGATGCCGGTCTGGATGCCTACATTTCAGAGTTTGAGTATGTCTACGCTCTTGGTTCCGTACAGGGCTGCTTCTCCGGTGACGATCTGGATATTGAATCCATGATGACGATGATGCTGGAGATGATGGGTATCCCATCGGATATGCTGGAGGCGATGACCGATATGGATCCTTCCGTCATGCTCAACCAGATGTATTTCACGATCATGAGTCTGCTGCCGATCATTCTGTTCCTTGTATTTGCGGGGAACGCACTGGTGGTCGATCAGGTGGATAAAGGGTCTATGGCTTATATTCTCTCCACGCCGACGAAGCGGAGCGCGGTGGCCATTACACAGGCCGTTTATATGATAGTCATGCCGTTCCTTATGGTCGGATGCGGTTTCCTTGTAAGGCTGGCTGCTACTCAGGCATTTGTCGGGGAAGTGGATGTTGCTAAATATGCGGCGCTTTATGGAGGACTGTATGTGCTGACAGAGGCAATGGCGGGCATTTGCTATCTCGCAAGCTGCCTGTTTAATCTCAGCAAATATGCGCTGGGGCTGGGCGGCGGCCTGAATGTATGGTTTTTCCTCTGCTCCCTGCTTGGTATGTTTGGTTCAGAAACCATGGTCAGCATGGGCATCGGTGTGGAGATGCTGGATAATTTCAACCGTCTCACACTGGTTGGCCTGTTTGACATCGAAGCGTTGGAAACGGTTGGCTCCGGGAGTGTAGATTATGCGTTTGTACCGAAGCTGATTGTTCTTGCTGTAGTTGCAATTGCATGCTATGCTATTGGTATGATAAGGTTCCAGAAAAAGGATCTGCCGTTGTAAATGGCAGCTGGTTTTGCGGCAGATAAAAGCTGACGAAACCAAAAAGGTTGAATGGATAATTTGTTTGACTATTTTGTAAATCTGTACTAAACTTTCCATGATAAAGACGTCGTAGATTTGCTAAAATGAAACCTGCCGGAAGAAACGGACGCCTGCGTCCGTTTTCTGGCGGGCCGTCGATAGAATCAGCGGCCGTAAAGCACGGCTGCATTCTGGCAGGAAGGAAAATGGTGATGCTATGATGGATCTGGAAAGAAAAGCATACGGAGATCTTCTGGAATGGAAAAACCGTCCGGATCATGGCACTTTGGAAGTATCCGGTGCCAGACAGGTGGGCAAGACCTGGCTTGTAAATAGATTCGCAGACCTGGAATATAAAAAAAAGGTCTATATCAACCTGCTGGATATGGGCGGGGAACTGTTCCTGGAACATTATCAGGATATCCGCAAGGAGATGAAAGCAGGAAGTTTTACCGGAAATCCGATACAGGAGCTTTTAAGACGGTATCAGCCGGGATTTGAGGACGGCCCGGATACAATCGTGATCATTGATGAGATCCAGGAATCCGCTGAAATTTATAACCGGATCCGGGAATTTACGCGGAACTTAAAAAGTGATTTTATTGTGACTGGCAGCTATCTCGGACGGATCTTAAATAAGGAATTCCGGTATTCATCGGGCGACCTTGCATCTTTGGAGATTGCTACGCTTAGTTTTGAAGAATTTTTAAAAGCAGCCGGAAAAGAGGAGTTATTTCAGTCCCTGGATATTTTCGGCGGCAGTGATGCCGCAGTATATGGTGAGCTGTCCGACTATTATCAGGCATACTGCCGGATTGGCGGGTATCCCGCTGTGGTGCTCCGCTATCTGAACGGCGCGTCGGTGGAAGAATGCAGGGAAGAACTGGTTTCAATCATACGGCTCTTCACCAACGAGAGCCGCAGATACTTTGAGGATATCCTGGATTATGAAACTTATGGGAATCTGTTCTGCGGCATAGCGCGTGTGCTGGTAAAAGAAAAAAAGGGGCTTTCAGAGGACAGCTTCAGCGAGGAACTTCAGGCAATCGTGGTAAAAGACTATTCCAGCAATGTTACAAGGGCCTCAGTAAACCGCGCCATGGACTGGCTGTTTAGTGCCGGAATCATTGGATTTGCCGGGAAGATTACGAACTGCGAAATCTTAAATTTTAAGGCAAAGGCACGCTGCTACTTCATGGATGTCGGCCTTGCTTCCTATTTCTTAAGGCAGATCGGTTGTTCGGAAACAGATATTGCGGGAACCGTAAGCGAAAACTTCGTTTATCTGGAGATCAGGCGGCGAATGGGAAACCATGCAAGCCTTGCGTTCGAAATGCCGGCTTTCGCTACCTGGCAAAATGGCGAAGTGGATTTTTACACGAAATCTCTTATATCGGGGAAAACCTGTGCGATTGAAGTCAAAGCCGGGAAAAACAGTGGGAAGACTGCGATGGAGATCCTTGAAAAAGGGAAGGTGGATCATCTGCTCTTTGCCAAAGGTGGTACACATGGTGGAACAGCGGATAAGATTGATACCGTCCCGATATACGGAATCTCGAAATATGACTTTTAACAGGATACAAAACACAAGATACTTTCTGATAAGCAGTGACTTTTGATAAATTTCATAACGTTTTATGCAGGGCATCTGAAATTCAGAATAGAATTTTAGGCGCCTTTTTACGTTGCTATGAAAAATCAGGGCGCACCCCGGGTCTGCGCTTCGCTTTTTCATAGACGGACTGGTTCTATCTTGACACGAAAAGAAACATAAGTTATAACACACCTATAATAAAAACAGGAGAGGAAGTTTTTAAGTGGAAAGTACAGACAGAGAACTCCGAATTGGAATCGATGTTGGTTCCACAACAGTGAAAGTGGTTATTACGGATGCCGGGACGCAGGAGATGCTATACGCACGATATGTGCGGCATAACGCGAGACAGAAAGAGACGGTTGGCAATCTGCTTGCGGAGGCGGAAGAGAAATACCCGGATCAGCGGTTTCGGGCGGCAGTCTGCGGCTCAGGAGGCCGGACGATTGCCCAAAAGCTGGGCGTCCATTACATACAGGAAGTGGTGGCTAATTCGGCAGCGGTCCGGGCATTGTACCCACAGGTAAAAACAGCGATTGAGCTCGGCGGCCAGGACGCAAAGGTTGTGTTTTTTCATTATGATAAACAAAAACAGCAGCTGCAGACCTCTGACATGCGGATGAATGGAAGCTGCGCCGGCGGCACTGGTGCTTTTATTGATGAGGTGGCGGCGCTTCTGAATGTGGAGACGGAGCAGTTTGAAGCCCTGGCGTCGCAGGGGAAGACGGTTTATGACATCTCCGGGCGCTGCGGCGTATTCGCAAAGACGGATATTCAGCCTCTGCTGCTTTCCGGGGCAAAGAAGGAGGATATTGCGCTTTCCACGTTCCATGCCATCGCAAAACAGACCATTGGCGGTCTGGCGCAGGGGCTGGAGCTGGCGCCGCCCATTATTTTCGAGGGAGGACCGCTGACCTTCAATCCGACATTGATCGAGACCTTTGCAAAGAGACTAAGTTTAAAAGATGAGGATATTGTGCGTCCGGAGCATCCGGAAACGATTGTGGCCTATGGGACGGCTATTGCCCTTGATCAGATCTTTCCGGAGAAAGAGGAAGAAGCGGATACAGTCACTTTACGTGAACTGGCCAAGAGACTTGCTGCTCCGGAAAAATCTTCTCAGGAGACCGAGGAAAAGTCGAAGCCTTTCTTTTGCTCGTCAGAAGAAAAGAACCGGTTTCAGGAAAGACATGCCAGGGAACTGCAGGCGTTGTGTACACCGAAACCGGTGGATGGGGAGCTGCGGGTCTGGCTGGGGATTGACTCTGGCAGTACGACATCAAAGTTTGTCCTGTTGGATGAGGAAGGGCGGGTAGTTGACCGCTTTTATGCGCCCAACAGGGGAGAAGCCCTGCTGGTGGTGCGGGACGGCCTGCTTGAAATGAAGCAAAAATATGATGCGCAGGGCATCCGACTGCATATTCTGGGCCTTGGCACGACTGGCTATGGAGAAAACCTGCTGGCGCGGGCATTTGGCGCGGACTATCACACGGTCGAGACAGTGGCGCATGCCATGGGCTGTACCCATTACTATCCGGAAACCACCTTCTTGCTGGACATCGGCGGGCAGGACATGAAGGCAATCTGGCTGGAGGATGGCATTATCACAAACATCATGCTGAATGAAGCCTGTTCGTCAGGATGCGGCTCTTTTCTGGAGAATTTTGCTTCCGGTCTGCAGATACCGGTGGATGAGATTGCGGAGACTGCTTTTCGTTCCAAAGCTCCGGCGAAGCTCGGCAGCCGCTGTACGGTGTTCATGAACAGTACGATCATTACGGAGCAGCGAAACGGAAAAGGCCCGGATGATATCATGGCCGGACTCTGCCGTTCTGTCATTGAAAATGTGTTCACGAAGGTCATTCGTATTTCTGATACGAGCCAGCTGGGGAAGCATGTGGTTGTGCAGGGCGGTACCTTCCGCAATCAGGCGGTGCTGCGCGCTCTGGAGGAATATCTGGGAATGAAGGTAAAGCTGGCACCTTATCCGGGGGAGATGGGAGCCATTGGCGCGGCTCTGGAGGTGAAACGCCAGATTACAGAAGCAGGCTATCCGGACGGAAAAGAATCCTCTTTTATAGGATTTGACGCTCTGGAGAAGTTCTCCTATGAGACGCGCAGCGGCGTGCAGTGCTCCGGATGCGGAAACCGGTGCAGCCGCACAATCGTTACTTTTTCCACCGGAAAGACCTGGGTATCCGGCAACCGGTGCGAGAAGGGGGCCGTGGTCGAATCAGGACAGGATAATGATATTAAGGGGAATGTTTCTGCTGTTTCTGAGCGGAATAATAAAGAAGATGCAGGCCCGGCCTCTGGGCAGAATGGCGAAAAAGATGAGAACGCAGATTTATTTGCAGAGCGCGAGGCCATGCTTTTTGCAGATTACCAGTACCATCAGGCAGCTCCGGATAAAGGAGCGGTGGTCGGTCTGCCCAGAGTGCTGGAATTCTGGGACAGCATGCCGTTCTGGAGCACCTTTTTCCGGGCACTGGGTTATCAGACGAGGTTTTCCCACAAAAGCTCGCGGAAGCTTTATGAGCAGGGGCTGCAGTACGTAGCGTCGGATACGGTCTGTTTTCCGGCAAAGCTGGTGCACGGGCATGTCATGGATCTGGCCGGGATGGGCGTAGACCGCATCTTTTTCCCTTATGTGATGCACATGCCTCCGGAGGGAGTGGACAAGCTCAGCCCATATGTCTGTTCTGTCCTGCAGGGATATCCGATGGTTGTGCGCAATTCGCAGAATC
>JAJBVE010000205.1 GCA_020859995.1 Clostridiales bacterium | reverse complement strand
TTTCTTTCGTTGAATTTAATAAAATTATGATCAGATATTATATTGAAATATAATCATGTGAAGGGATTGAAAACTGTGAAAGGTATTATTTTAGCAGGCGGTTCTGGTACACGTCTGTATCCACTGACAAAAGTCACATCGAAGCAATTATTACCGGTTTATGATAAACCGATGATTTATTATCCGATGTCTGTCCTTATGAATGCTGGCATTCGGGATATTCTGATTATCTCTACACCACAGGATACCCCACGATTTAAGGATTTGCTGGGGAACGGGCATCAGTTTGGCGTGAATCTTACATATGCGGTACAGCCTTCGCCGGACGGATTGGCGCAGGCGTTTATCATAGGCGCGGATTTTATTGGAAAAGATACAGTCGCGATGGTACTTGGTGACAATATATTTGCAGGTCATGGATTGAAGAAGAGACTGAACGCTGCCGTAAAAAATGCAGAAGATGGGAAGGGCGCAACAGTATTCGGATATTATGTGGATGATCCGGAGCGCTTCGGTATTGTCGAATTTGATGCGGATGGGAAAGCCGTGTCTATTGAGGAGAAGCCGGAGCAGCCGAAGAGCAACTACTGTGTGACTGGCCTTTATTTTTATGATAACCGTGTGGTGGAGTATGCAAAGAATTTGAAACCATCTGCCAGAGGTGAACTGGAAATCACGGATTTGAACCGGATTTATCTGGAAGACGGATGTCTGAACGTGGAACTGTTGGGCCAGGGATTTACATGGCTTGACACAGGGACGCACGAAAGCCTTGTTGATGCTACAAATTTTGTGAAAACCATTGAGCAGCATCAGCACAGGAAGATTGCATGTTTGGAAGAAATCGCATACTTGAATGGATGGATCAGCCGGGATGACGTACTTGCTGTGTATGAGGTTCTGAAAAAAAATCAGTATGGTCAGTATTTAAAAGATGTATTGGATGGCAAATATCTTGATGTCCTGCATTGATGGAGAGAATGGTTTATTGAACGGAATAACGCGCATTTCGTTTGCATCGGTTTACTACAGTATAACATGAACCTCATGCGGACAAAAAATCAATGAGAATAGAGGAATTAAAGATGACTATTATTGTGACAGGCGGCGCAGGTTTTATAGGAAGCAATTTTATCTTTCATATGATGAACGCTTATCCAGATGATCGAATTATCTGTTTGGATAAACTGACTTATGCCGGGAATCTTTCTACGCTTGCTCCTGTGATGGATAAAATGAATTTCCGGTTTGTGAAAGCTGATATTTGTGATAGAGATGCAGTATATAACTTGTTTGAGGAAGAACATCCGGATATGGTTGTCAATTTTGCAGCAGAAAGTCATGTAGACCGTTCCATTGAAGATCCGGGGATTTTCCTGCAGACAAATATTATTGGGACATCCGTATTGATGGATGCGTGTCGGAAGTATGGGATTCAGCGCTATCATCAGGTTTCCACGGATGAAGTATACGGGGACCTTCCGTTAGACAGACCGGATTTGTTTTTTACAGAGGAGACCCCGATTCATACAAGTTCTCCTTACAGCAGTTCAAAAGCCGGAGCCGATTTATTGGTGCTTGCATACTATAGAACCTACGGATTGCCAGTGACGATCAGCCGATGCAGTAACAATTACGGACCGTACCATTTCCCAGAGAAGCTGATACCACTTATGATTGCAAATGCATTGAATGACAAGCCGTTGCCGGTATATGGAGAAGGATTAAATGTTCGGGACTGGCTATATGTGGAAGATCATTGTCGCGCGATAGACCTTGTGATTCATAAAGGTCGTGTCGGTGAGGTTTATAATATTGGTGGTCACAATGAAATGAGGAATATTGATATCGTAAAAATGATCTGTCATGAACTTGGAAAGCCGGAGAGTTTGATTACTCATGTAACTGACCGTAAGGGACATGATATGCGATATGCGATTGACCCTACAAAGATACATAATGAACTGGGCTGGTTGCCGGAGACAAAGTTCGAAGACGGGATTAAGAAGACCATTGCATGGTATCTGGAAAACAGGGAATGGTGGGAAACTATCATCAGCGGCGAATACCAGAAGTATTATGAAACTATGTATGCGAACAGGTAAGTGACAGGTGAAAAAATAAACAAGCTGCCAACATGCGGGGAGCAGCAGGCAGCCAAAAAACAGATAGGCTGCCAATAGAAAGAAATCAGACTGGTATGATGGAGGAAACGGACACATGAAAGTTTTGGTAACTGGTGTTGCGGGGCAACTGGGGAGTGACGTTATCAGTGAATTGCACTGTAGGAATATTGAATATGTCGGAACAGATTTAGGTCTTGCATCGGGTAACGATGATCGTTTTTTTGCCCTTGATATTACTGATGCTGAAAAAGTTGAGCAATCTATCAAGAAGTACAGGCCGGATGCAGTTATTCATTGCGCCGCATGGACGGCTGTAGACGCTGCAGAGGATAACAGGGAGGGCGTTTTCCGTGTAAACAGGGACGGTACAAAGAATCTGGCCATAGCTTGTGAAAAGTATGATTGTAAGATGATGTATATCAGCACGGATTATGTATTTGATGGTCGGGGAACAGAACCGTGGAAACCAGATTTCAGAGAGTACAGACCTTTAAATGTTTACGGAGAAAGCAAGCTGGAAGGTGAAAAGTGGGTTGCTGGTCGTGTGAAAAAATATTTTATAGTACGTATCGCTTGGGTGTTTGGAATCAACGGAAATAATTTTGTGAAAACCATGCTGAACGTCGGGAAGAAACATGACACTGTGCGCGTGGTCAATGATCAGATCGGGACACCGACATATACATATGATCTGGCCAGGTTGCTTGTTGACATGATAGAAACAGAAAAGTATGGATATTATCACGCGACAAACGAGGGCGGATATATCTCATGGTATGACTTTACGAAAGAGATATTCAGACAGGCTGGATACAGCACGAACGTCATTCCGGTGACAACGGAAGAGTACGGAATCAGCAAGGCGAAACGTCCGTTCAATAGCCGCTTGGATAAAAGTAAACTTGTAGAAAATGGTTTTCAACCGCTTCCGACGTGGCAGGATGCTTTAAAAAGATATTTAGCGGAGATTGAGCATTTGGAAAGCATGTAAGATCGTATATTAAGCAGATTTTATTAAGAAATTGAGGAGATAATCATGGGTCAGATTAAAGTGACAAAGGCACCGATTGAGGGATTATACGTAATAGAACCTACAGTACATGGTGACAACCGGGGCTATTTTGTGGAGACATATAATAAGAACGATATGCATGATGCAGGACTGGATATGGCATTTGTGCAGGATAATCAATCTATGTCCATCAAGGGTGTGCTTCGGGGATTGCATTTTCAGAAGAATTTTCCGCAGGGAAAATTGGTACGTGTAATAAAGGGAAAAGTGTTTGATGTCGCTGTTGATTTGCGAAGTAAAAGCAGAACTTATGGACAATGGTATGGGGTAGAGCTGACAGAAGAGAACAAGAAACAGTTCTATATATCAGAAGGGTTTGCTCATGGCTTTTTGGTGCTGAGTGATGTTGCTGAATTCTGTTACAAATGTACTGATTTTTATCATCCGGGTGATGAAGGCGGACTTGCATGGAACGATCCGCAGATTGGAATAAACTGGCCGGGAGTTATTGGTGAATACAGAGGGAATGCATCTGCTGATGGATATCAGATGGAGGATGGAACGGGTCTGAATCTGAGCGAGAAGGATCAGAAGTGGTTAGGTTTAAAGGAAACATTTATGTTTTGATAGAGCAGCTTAGTAATGGCTGCAGAGATTGACAAGCTGTTTTTTGTTCTGATTGATAGTAATTATTTTTCAGGAGGAAATACATACATGAAGATACCGATATTTTTAAGTTATCCGAACCCACATATGAAGATGCAAGCTGTATTTATTGAGAAATTGAAAGCACATCTTAAGACAAACGGATTTGAACCGAGGACACTTGGTGTATCCGATTACGACATGGAATCTCCCTTGATGGGTATTCGCCGTATTATGAATGAGTCAGATGGAGTTCTTGTTGTAGCATTGCACAGAAGTTACATTAAGGAAGGGGTTTCAAAGCCCGGTGCAGATATAAGCGGTCAGGAAGAATCCAAGCTAAATGGAAAGTGGTTGACAAGTTCTTTTTGTCAGATCGAGCCGGCAATGGCTTTTCAGATGGGATTACCGGTGTTGGTATTAAGGGAAAAGGGTGTTATCGAAGACGGAATCATGGAAAAAGGAGTCTTGGGAGCTTATATGCCGGAGTTTGATCTTGAAAGCGATGTGGATGCTTATTTTAATTCGGAACAGTTCCGGCAGTTGATGCAACAGTGGGAGTTCTTTGCTCGTCAAGTTTCGAGAAATAAGGCTCAACCGCCGAAATTGTATGGTTAATATCATAATCACTTAGAGAATCGGCAAAAGTTGCAGTATAATCTATTTTGCAAACAAGAATAGATTGGAAATGATTTATATGGATAAAAACGCCAAGCCATTTGGAGAAGAAGAAAGAAAAAGAGCAGGAAAAGCGCAGATGAAAATCTTTGCTTCGAATCAGTATCTGTATTGGAGAGTGGCTGCAGTAAAATCAATCCGAAAACTTATTTTAAATGCGGATGATTTCTATAGCGACATGATGGATGATATTTCTGCGGTTCAACCATCAGATGTATCAGAAAACGTTCAGCCTGACATAGTAAACAATCAGATTAGAAATGGATGGTTATTTGAAGCTGTATCACAGGCAGAGCAGGGAATAGAGGATATATTTTCTCTTCTTATGAATTCCAAGGATATAGCATATTTTGCAAAGAATGTAGTGGTTTATCCGGCAGGTGAAATTAAAAAGTACATATGGCATTTTGATACTGAAAGTATTGAACATATCATGCAGGAATTTGGTCTCCCATATTTTCCATTGGATGAACCTTGGGAGAATCAGGAGGTTTATAAGGGATATAAGGATGCTGTCCTGCTAATACAGCACTATCTGAAAGAGCTGATAGCATTTCATAAAAAGTATTATCTTGATTACTGTCAGTACAAGCATGGGATGGCGGTGGCTTTACGTCCATTTGGGAAAGAACAAACAAAGAATGAAGTTGATGTCAAAGAACCAGGAAAGGGATTTTTGATGACTTTTGACAGCTATACCGTTGGGCGCAGACAAAAGTTTTCTGAGGCATTGCCAAGTATGGGACTACTGGTAACCGAGGAAATACAGCCATATGTCAGCAGGCTACATAAGGAAGGAAACCTGTTGCATTATACGATGCATGATGTTGATATTGATGAGGTGGTTGCGGTTACAGAAAAAGCATATTCTCTGTTAAATGTTGTATGGCTTAACCTTTTAAAACGAAGTGAAATGTCTGAAAAAGATAGTGTTCAGGAATGGGTTTTTCCGGTAGAAGATTATAGAAAGCATATGATAATCGGGTTCCCGGTTGATTTATAAAATTTCAGAGCAGAGGAGATAAAGAGCAAGGAACCGTTGGTAATTGCTTTTGTATGGAACAGGGAAGATGAGCCGGAAGTAAATGATTATATTGAATATGCATATAGTCTATTATCAAGAGATACGAATATGCCATATTCAAGAACGATTGATCTTCCGGTATTTTTCTATCATAACATCGAAGATGGGGCTGTTCCGCCTTCAATAATGCTGGAAGCGGAGAGAATTATTATCTATGTTTTTATAGGCACAAACAGTGTTGCAGCGGATGGATGGGATACATATATAAAAGATTTGTACAAGGTTAATAATGCGAGGGTTGTCCCGATTGCTTTCGATAGATATGCTATGAACATAGATAAATCTATTGGGGAGAATAACTTTATTCGCTTATATGATTTTAAGCATTGCAAAAAGCAGGAACTGTTCATTTCTATGGCTCATGAAATATATCGGTGCGGGTTTTATGACCGGGATGTAAGCATGAATAGTGAGAACAGTGCACTTAAGATTTTTCTTAGCCATACAAAAGAACCGAAAAAAGAAGCAAAATCGAATAATCCGGATAAGGATGGTATCGAAAAAAAGAAGGATGGAGACGGCCTGGTATTGGCGAAGCAGCTGAAAGGTCTGATTGACGAGACAAGCATGAACCGCTTCTTTGATGCCAGTGATATTGCCCCGGCGTATCGTTTTGATGATGAAATCAGACGGAATATTGGCGAAGCATCTGTGGTTGTCATAAATTCTGATGTTTATGCAAGCCGTTATTGGTGCCAGAGGGAGATTCAGCAGGCAAAAAGAGACGGACGTCCTGTGGTAGAGGTGGACATTATCAGCTCTGGGATGGACAGAAAACTGCCATATGCGGGTAATATCCCGTTAGTACGTATAGATATGGAAGAAGGTCAGGCAAAGGAGGAAGACCTGCTGCGTGTTCTGGAGGCAATCCTGATTGAGACGGTTCGTTATAACTATGTTTCACAGAAACTGGAAAATGAGCAAAAGGCAATAGATGGTGATGTGAAAATAATTTGCCGTCCACCTGAAATGATGGATTTGGAAAATATGATTGAGCGGAGTGAAGACGGTGGGCTTTCCATTCAGTGTAACAAGATTATGTATCCTGATCCGCCAATTTATTCAGAGGAAACAGAATTTTTTGAGAAGAATGGGATAAACGTTTTTACACCGATAGAAGCACCATATGATGGAAAATTCCTTGATGGAAAGAACATTGGTATTTCTGTTTCTGATGCAGATATAAATGATCTGACTACGATTGGACAGGACGAGCGGCATACGAAGCATCTCTCCATGATGATTGCGAATTATGTGTTGGGCAGGGGTGCAACATTGATTTATGGTGGAGACTTACGTGACAATGGTTATACAGAGCAGCTCATCATGGAGGCGCAAGTGTTGCAGGACAGGCTGCAGTCAGATGAAATTTATTTGAAGAATTACGTGGCGTGGCCGATTTATATCAAAGATTCCCCAAAAGTGAAGGAATGGAAAGCAAAAAACAAAGGGCTTCTCCAGATGATAAATATCGAAATAGATGAAAAGGCTGCTGCTTTGGTAGAGAATACGACTGATGCCGTTAATCCGGATACAACAGAGCATAGATATGTGTGGGGAAAATGCCTGACGAAAATGCGCACGGAAATGATTTCTGCCTGTTCTGCACGGATATGCGCAGGAGGAAGACGCTGCGGATACAAAGGGAAGATGCCGGGAGTGCTGGAGAAAATTTTAATCGCTGCAGAACTTGGCTGCCCAATTTATCTGTTAGGCGGATTCGGAGGTGTCACCGAAAGCGTATGCAGGACAATACAGACAGGGAAATTGGTTGAAGAGTTGACAGAAGAGTGGCAGAAAAGCAGGAACGATGGGTACGCTGAACTGTTAGAAAAATACCGGACAGAAGGAGAAGCTGTCGATTATGATAATCTTGAGAAAACATTAAAGAACCTGCAACTCAATAACGGGTTGAATGACGAAGAAAACGAAATTCTTTTTACAACACCTTATGTAGACGAAGCGTTGCGCCTGGTTCTGAAAGGGCTGCAAGCACTTTAAAATAATAAAATCAGAAAGAGAGGTATCACTATGGCACACAAAGTATTTGTTAGTTATCATCATGAAAATGATCAGAAGAAGGCTGACCATCTGAGAAACACGTATGGTGCAGATAATACGTTGATTGATCGTTCGCTTGATGAGGCTTATGATGGCACGGATGATGAAATATTGGCAGCAATCCGTACAAACCATCTGAAAGATTCCACAGTTACGATTGTATTGATCGGGAGTGAAACGGCAAAGCGGAAATGGGTAGACTGGGAAATCTATGCTTCCCTGCGTCCGTATGGAAGCAGATCGCGAAATGGCTTGCTTGGAATCTATCTGGATTCCAGTTACGAAGCACCGGCACGGCTTCAGGATAATATTAATTCTGGTTATGCAGTTACAATGGACTGGAAGAATATTTCGTGGCAGTTGGAATCAAAGATTCAGGCAGCGTATGATAACCGTGGAAAGAGTGAGCTGGTTCGGAACAGCAGAAAAAGGCGGGAGAGAAACAGTTAGAGGGAACGAAATGATTATAAATTATAGGGTAAAACATAAGACTTTTATTAGCTTTTATCATCATGATGATCAGGGTTACAAGGAATATATAGACAAACATCTCAGCACAAATATTATCAATAAGTCTGTTGATGATGGAGAATATGATCCAGATGATAGTGATGAATATGTTAAGCGGTTAATCCGGGAAGAAAAGGTATCGGATTCTTCTGTTGTAGTTGTTCTGGTAGGCCCGAATACGTACAAAAGAAAGCATGTTGATTGGGAAATATATGCCGGATTAAGGGAAAGTGTTAATGGCCGTTCCGGGTTAGTAGGAATAATATTGCCCAAATTCGATGGAAAATATGGCACATTGCCTGCACGTTTGGAAGATAATGTGGAAAGCGGATATGCAAAGCTGTATTCTTGGGAGTATGCAATATCGCATTTCGATGATATTGTTAAAGAAGCATTCGATAATAGAATAAGACTTGCTGATAAAGCAGATAACACAAGGCTGCAAATGCGCAGGAATAAGCCTTGAAATGGTATGAAGGGAAACTTCTTAATTAAATTTTGAAGGAGGAAGTATGAAATGGCTGATAATTCTTTTGAAGTAAGCTTGGGGATTTCTGATGTGGTTAAGGAAGTGAAAGATACAGAAACTGTAAAGGAAGCGGATAAAACGACAGCCTTGCTGGTCAGAGCCATTCATGCTGCGCTCAGCCCGCTTGAAAAGTGGGTAATGCAGAAAGAATATAATCTGGCAGAAACAAAAAAATTGTTAGAGGAGAAGCTGAAAGATACACCGGTGGAGAAAATTATTACACCTCCGTCATATGTTGCGGTTCCGGTCATACAGTCAATCTCATATTGCATGGACGATCCGATTTTGAGAGATATGTATGCGGAGCTTTTGGCTCATGCAATGAATTCTGATACGGTTGATAATGTACATCCTACCTATGTAGAAATCATTAAGCAGATGTCTCCTTATGATGCCGTTGTTTTTAAGGAGCTTTGCGAGCAGGTACTGGTTCCATGTATAGATGTTTATTACACGAATAAGAAAACGAAAGCGTCATATCCGATAAATGAATATGTCATGTTCACAGATCTTACGGAGCATCCATTGGTTCCAACTCAGATTTCTCTGGAAAATTTAGAAAGGCTTCGGTTGATTGAAGCGTTTAAAAACAGTACCTATGCAAACAATCAGAGATATGAACAATTAAAATCTGCAATACAGGGTGAAGTAGATCAGTTTATAGAGACCAATAATGGGTTCTTATTGAAAGATGAATATGAAGTCACTTATCGGGAATATATTTTCCAGATACGGGCGTTCGGACAGTTTTTCGCTCGTGCCTGTATGGGTACTGATTTTTCCAATATTGAATAGTTGCATGACACAAGCGGCTGTTGTAGAAATTTGATGCGAGAAAGAGTAAATAATCAAGATGACGAACAGTAGAGAAAATGCTGGTAATGTAAAGAATAATAAAATTGACTGGCGCAATTTACCGCCGGAAGAACGTCCGGCGATAGGCGAGATAGTCGAAGTCATCCGTGGTAAATTTAAAGGCTATCGTGGAACCGTAAAGGGCATTGTTCCGAAGGGTATACAGGTAGAGGTATCACAAGGAGCACTTCAGGGTACGATAACTGTGATGCGGCATCTTCTGAAAGATGCGGACGGAAAACTGATGCCAGAGGTAATCAGTGAAGAAGAAGCAAGACGGCGAGAAGAGCATCGGAAACTTGTGGAAGAACGTACAGTTCAGGCAGACCGTATGTATGAGGCGGTCAGTAGCAAAGGATATGATTTCTGGCAATATTGCAAAGATATAATGGGGCTTCATTCATCGGAAATTAGTGAGCTGTTGGACGGAGAACTGGATTTTGACGAATATATGCTGGATGAGTTGGAAAATGATCTTGGCGTCGGCAAGGATTGGATACTGCACGGGGATAAACGCTGCAAGGAGCATACTTGTAGTGGAAAGATGAAAAACTATCTGAATACCCATCCAGAGAAGCGGGAAATTGTCTGGAATTGGATGCAGGAAGACAGATATGATGATTTTGATGAGGATGATGAATTTTTCTGATTTTGGATACAGATGAAGTACCAAAGTCCAATTATAAGCATTGGCTAAAATCCGACTATTCCGTCTCAGAATTTCTTGTTTGGGTGATGAATATATGGTAGAATTATAGCGATGAATGAAGTCGGTAAATGTTATATGATGGTGAGATGATATAGTAAGAATATTTTGTACCGATGGCTGTCAGACCCGTGTCTTTTCCTGCAGAAGTGAGTGTGATGGGATGATCAATCTTATATATAGAGTATTACTGACGGTGAATGCAACATCGTGGCTGATTGTGATATATGGAATCAAAGAAAGCTGGCAGATATTTAACTTCCCACGCTGGGGAATGGCGGCACTTCTTCTTTTGGTGCCGGTATGTCTGACTTTGATTTCCATATTAGTTTCCAGATGGCTTGGAAAAGATGCCATAGGGAATGCGAAAGAATGTGAGTTGGCTGACAATGATTTTTTGCCAGTATATTTGGGGTATTTTTTTGTTGCACTCAGTATCAATGATTGCTTTACGATGGTGGTTGTCTACGCGATTGTATTTATATTTACCGGATTGACACAGGCATTGTATTTTAATCCACTGTTTCTGCTGTTTGGTTATCATTTTTATCATGTGACAACGCAGCATGGCACCAGAGTATTTGTTGCTGTCCGTGGAAAGGTTATTAGGAATGTCAAGGATATAGATCTTTCAAACTTAAAGCGTGTGAATGATATGACATACATTGCTGCGAAAGGAGCAAAAAGATGAATTACTTGATTGCCAAGTTGCGGATGAGGGAAAACGGCTGTAAGTACAGAAAAATTCTTGCTACAGACAAGATGGTATACCCGGCTTATACCGATATTGTGACATCAAGTTCTCCATACAGCCCGGATAATCGGGTGCTTGATGATGGAGAGTGGTATACAATAGGGGCGTGTTCGGATCGGATATTTGCTTTGGATATTATGAAAGAGGATATGGAATCGGTGGATTTTGATTCTCTGACCAGTGAAGAATATAAGAATATAGATTTTCTTTTTACAATGGATGGAGATGCTCTTTTCTTTCAAAATGTCGGGAAAGCGAGATTGCTTTCTAAAAAGGGAATCTTGTATGTGGGTGAAAAGTATGAATACCACGACAACTGTAAACAAATTATAATCAACGAGAAACCAGACGCGATATACATAAAGGCAACGGATTCTCTGTATTTCAGAAATCTTTCGTCCATCACTGGGATTTTCAAGGGTATTGATCAGCTTTATAGGGAAGCGACTGAGGAGGAAACAAATGCATTTTTGAATGAGAATTTTATCTGCCTGACAGATGGATTTGCGGTAGAAAAGGTTAAGACTGCAAACCGAAAAAGAATAGCAGCGGCGAAAGATATTTTAAATCGGCTAAGCGCCGGAGATCGAAGCCATATATTTTCATATATCGGGGACTATTGCCCTGATTTAAAAACACCGGACAATACGTTTAAAGTTGGAAGCGAAGATCAACTAAAAATGGTATTGTATGGCATTGAACAGCGATTCTATACTACTCCCGTTGGCGGTGAAAAGAGGATTGCAAATTCGGTGATTGCGCTACCTATCTCGGCACATAATTAAATGAGATTGCTGGAGTATAGATGGTTTAAGGCAGAAAAAGTGATGGATAATATTCAATTATCCGTCAAAATTTTTTGATTATGTACATATACAAAAAACATTTGGATGCTCATTTAAGAACATCAAGAAGAAAGGAAACCATTTAAATGTATTCAGAAGAAGATTTTTACTCTTTAGCTGTGAAAAATTTTATTAATTTTAGTTCTGGTGATGCCACGTCAGTAATTGCTCGTGATCATGGTTTAATAGGTTTCGCAAGACTATTGGCGTGTTTACATTATTGCGGAATAGAATGTGAAGAAACACACATGATTGCTTTACCTGATTTTACATATACAAGAAATTTAAATCGTTGGGCTGCAGGATTCCCATATGGATGCGTCATTTCTCTTCCTCAAACGTCAATTCCTTTCATTCCTATAGATTTTAGACCAAACTGTTGTGGTGTTATCTTTGCAGAAATTCCATCATTTACTTATGAGTTGGGGGATTTAAGAAAATGCTATATTCAAATAAGAAGACAACATGAGAACATCAATGAAAACGATTTAAATAAACGTAATCATTTTTTGGGTATTTATGAAAGCAGAAATACTCAAAAACTTTATGTGCTTCTACATTGTTCATTCAAATTTGTTAAAGAGCGCTTATACAGTGAACATAATGCGTTTATTGATGGCGTGAAATCGTTTGATTATCTATCAGGCACATTGCAATATTTGACTGAAAAATCAGCAGAGTCTTATTATAAAGAATATGTTGCGTTTGAGAAAGAGACATTGCCCTTGCGTGAAATTATCATACAAGAGTTGTTTCCTGATTCTCATATATTGTTTAACCGTACGCACGAAGGCTTTTTTGATATTTCAACGATACTTTTAGGAGCTTATGCAGATAATGAAAGTATTACATATCCATTGATGCTCTCTCCTGAAAAAGATTTGTACGTTATTAACAGCTATAAGAAAATTAAAATTGGTTGCCGCGATATTTTATGCGCACCGCATGGCGGCGGCTATGCTTTAGCATCAGTATCTTCAGCGAACTCATATTACAATGATTTAAGCACGAACAATGAAACCTTTCTGCTTGGTTTTGAAAATAATTGTTCGTTTCTTACAAATAACATATTAGATATGCCATTTAATTACAGGAATTCAACTATATATGATTGGTGTGAACGGTATAATATGGCTACTGTAACGGATGTTTTGCGGCCAATTATTAATTTGAAACTTTAATGAATGCCCAACCAAAATGAAATGGTAACAGCACATAGCGCTTATTGCTCAACGCGCTGCATGAATGGATCATATAATCCTGCGCTAATAAGCAAATTTTCACTTATGGAATTTTTGTCATTGATTAATATCTCATACCATTTCAGACAAGGAACAAAGCGATTTTTCCATGGGGCGGATTGTTCGTTAAATTCTTGTAATAACAATGACTCTATTCTGTTAATTTCTTCATTCGCTTTATGGCTTAAGCTGTCGCAAATATCATTTGTAATGTTAGCTATCTGTCGCAACCGTTTGATATTCTTTTCTTCAACAGAAGTCTGAAAGTGTTGTTTGATTTTTGATAATATATCATCAGATATATCTTGCCCTGCAGCTTTTAAAATTTTGCAATAAAGCATGGTTGACCCAATTTCTTCTTTATGTAAATTGAGATCTCGCGCTATTCCTGCTGCCAATGTCACCTCGCATGTCGCATTAATGTAATCGCCATTCCGTAAGGCAATTTTCGCATTTAATCTTCTACAAAAAATTTCGCCTCTCTTATGATTTAAGGATTCTTTTATTTTCATGCTTGTATGGTTGTAATATAAGGCTTTATTGTAATCTTCTAAATAGTATTCGCATTCCGCGATTCGATAGTATATGTATGATTTACGTTTGATGGTAATTAAGGCATCCATGTCTTTTAATTTTAAAAAGGTTGAAAGACTTTCTTTGACGAAACCTAATTTTAATTCAACCATAGAAATTCGATGTATGATTTTAACAATCAAAATATCATCGCCAATCATACAGGCTTCTGAATATGCAATCAAGTAAAAATATGCCGCTTCTTCAAATAGGCCCCTAATATAGTATATGCGGCCTACCATAAGCATAATATTGATTAGAAATTTACCTCCAGATGATTTTATGGATTCTTGATTTTGCTTGATTTTTTCAAATATTGCGTCGTAACTGTTTTGAAAGTACAGGCAACGTAAATCAACATAAAATAATTGTTGCCATTCCTCGTTTGTCTCCCAAATAGCATTTCTAATAATATCAATATACATCTGACTGAGAGAATAATTTTCACATCTTTCTTCCAGAATTGCCTTGTGCAGCATAATATTTCTTCTTGCCACAGAGGTTGTATGATTTTTTTCAATTTCCTGATATAATGCTAATACTTCAATAGCTGACTGCTGATGTAAAAGTATATCGAAATAAGCATTTAAAGTTTTAAGCGCTTGTTCAGCATCTCCGGAATGAATATAGGTTAAAGCTATATCTAAAACTATGTGACTGTCATTTTTGCAATAACTGCGCAGAACTTTAATAACAGATTCCTGAGTTTTTTTATCTAATGGGTAAGACTTTAGTATCAAACCATATTTTTCATGAATTACATAGCCTCTTTCCTGCTTCAGAATCAATTTTTTTCGCAAAAGTGATTGAAATGCTTCATAGTATCCACAATTTGCAAATAATGTCTCCGGCAATGGGGAAGAAGAGCCTATAAAAGAAAAAAGTGCTATTTTTTCTTCTTCAGACAGACAATCCAGTAGCGAGAAAAGGAATGTCGTATCCGACTCAAAGTCTTCCGCATCTGTTCCTTCATCAACAATTGCTGCAAATCCTGGCAACCCATTATATTCCTGCTCTATTTTTAGTGCCACAGCATAATTCGCTTTTCCGGTATTATGTGTTATGATTTTACTTAAATTATCAGCATCCAAACCGTCCAAAATAATACTTTTCATGGATTTTTGGATAAGAGGAGAATTATCAAAGATATTAAACCAACCTACAAAAAATACCACACAGGTTTTCTTCTCAATTAGTGTACAGAAAAAATCAACAAGCTCATTAACGCGGCACTTATGAACATCGTCAATAAAAATAGCTATTTTATTTTTTGCCAAAAGCTGTAAAACAAGAGTATTGAGTTGTATGGTATGATGATATCCAAAGGATTCAAAGTAGTGATTTAAGTTATGATTTCCGCATTCTAAGCATGAGAATAGGGCAAAAGATTCCCAAAATGTCTTTAGCTGTACTTCTGGTTCAGCATCATGAAATGTAAACCAAAATACTTTATAATTTTGGTCATAATAAAACATGGCTACATTTTTTAACAGTTGTGTTTTTCCACAACAGGACACCCCTTGCACATAAAATGACTTGTATGAATCATCCTTTAATACGCCAGATACTATTTCACGATCCACCAAATAGCAATCGTTTTCAGAAAATAGCGGCTGTTTAAAAGCCATAGAGGTTTGGAGATTAGATATAATTCGGGATTTTAGTATATCTATAGTACTGGTGTTACCATCCTTAATAGCTTTCATATATAATTCTATGTTTTCATTTTCTTCATAATCTATCTGTAAATGATAAGTTTTAGAAAAATTCTCCAAGTAATCTTTTGCATCAACCGTTAGTCTGGGGTTAACCCATAGATAGAACAAATTTGGACGATGAATTTTGGCCCAGTCAAGAGAGGATGAAATATCCTGGACATTGACTGATTTACTATAATTTTTGCATTGAACTATTGCATGATATAGCATTCCATCAATTTTGTATGTAGCAATAATATCTCGTCCACGGTCTGCCCCTCCATCGAAATGGGAAATTTTATATGCATCGGTTGCGTATAAAATCTCTACAACGGTCTTTTCAAAACCATGTCCTCTATCATAAGAAGATATATTCATATTTGAATCCCCATCCATGCGTCATGATATATGACGGATAATTGAATATTATCCATCACTTTTCTTGTTGACGCATATTTATTCTGCATAGATATGTGCAGTTTTCTAATTTAAAATCAGCCGACAACTTTCTCATTTGCCGGCTGATTTCCTATCTGTCAATCCCTATTCCAAATTGAAATCTTTCCTCGGATGCTTATTCGTCAGAATATCCTTTTGCTTAGCCGTCGATACATGCGTGTAGATTTCCGTCACCGAGATGGAGCTATGTCCAAGCATACTCTGGATGTACCGGATATCCACTCCGGCGTCCAGTAAGGACGATGCAAAGGTATGACGGAATTTGTGCGGCGTGATTTTCATTTCAATCGCAGCCTGATTCACATATTTCTTAATCATCCGGCGCACAGACTGGTCGGAGATGGCCGTGCCGGACGGACCGGGGAAGAAATAACCGCTTTTTTTGATCCGCTCCGCATAGACCTGTTTATATTCTTTCAAAATCTTTATCACATCCCCATTTCCAATCTGCAGGCGACGTTCCTTGCTGCCTTTCCCTTCAACCAGAAGTTTCCCGCTGTTTAAGTCAATGGATGATGATTTCATCTGGCATAATTCAGAAATCCGGATTCCGGTGGAAAAGAGCATTTCAGCCACAGCGATGTTCTGCAGCGATTTCTCCTTCCGGTAATCGGTCTTGGCTGAATGGTAATCGTCATAGATTGTTTTTAGGAAAATCTCTACCACGTCGAGAGGGATGGTTTTCGGAAGTGTGGCAGGTTCCCGGAACCGCACCTGAATCTTATTAAACGGGTTGAGCAGGATGATGTCCCGGAATTCGAGATAATGGAAAAGTGCTTTGACGGAAGCAATCTTCCGTTTTACTGTTTTGGGTTTATAATTCTGGTGGAGGCCGGAAATATATTTCTCAATGACTGCCGGAGCGATGGCGTCGGTATCGTCCGGGCTGATTGCTGCCGAAAATTGTGTGAGGTCTATCCGGTATGCCTTTAAGGTCTTGCCGTCCAGACGTTTCTGGTCTTTACAGTATGCCAGATACTCACTGATACAGGTTTGTAGTTCCATAGGAGTGTCCTTCTTTCTGTTTGTAATGCTGATGAAAAGAGAATAATGGTTTGTGCAAGGAACCGCAAGTAATATTACCCCTGCTTTACGTCCATCAAAACCGGACGCGGCAGGGGTATTTTTTTGCGGTTTTTTGCGCCTGATTGCCGCGGATTTTCGCGGCAAATGTCGTATTATTTCATGTCTAACATGATTTTTTATGTCAGAACACAAATTTTTCACGTAAAAAATGAAGTGTCACATCAACACTTAAATTATACATTATTCCAATGAAAGAGGTGTTTCGATATAATGGTAAAAAATGGAAGACAGGTGCAAAGGGGAGGTGGAAATGCAATGACAGAGCAGAGAATTGACGAGATTGAGCTTGATGCTGTGAAGCTTGGGAAGCGTGTTAAAACAGCGCGTAAGGCGGTACATAAAACACAGAAAGCAATGGCGGACCTCTGTGATTGCACACCCACACATTTATCCAATGTGGAGCAGGGAAAGATCGGGATTTCTCTTGAACTGCTTTACAAAATCAGCATAGTGACGGGTAAGAGCCTTGACTATTTTGTCATGGATAATCCGGCGGCGAAACCGCAGACAAAGGCAGACGAGCTGATTTATCCGTTGCTGGTGCAGTGTGACCAGCCGATGCTGGATATGACATATGATTTTTTGAAGCGCCTTGTTCGTTATCATGACCAGATGAAGGAGACATTAGCAAAAGAACTGACGGTATAAGAAACAGAAGAAAAAACGCAGGGACGGCGGGCGTTTTTGCTTGTTGTCCCTGTTTTTTGCCCTTTTTTGGGAGGGAAAAATACGATTTTGGAACAGGAGGACGGCTGTAATGGCTTTTTTTCATGCAGAAACTGATGAAGTGAAGTATTCTCTGGAGTTTAAGAAATGTTTGACAGAACTGGCACACAGGTTATCGGATGCCAGAGATCCGAAAGAAATCGGGATAAATGCGCTGATGGCAGCGTGTGAGTTTTATGACGCGGATTGGTGTGGTGTGCTTGACGTGGATGTGAAGATGGAGTACTGGATGCCGCTTTGGTGGTATGACCGGAAAACGGCAGGGATGACGGAGACGGCTTTGGCAGAGCAGGGAGTGAACGGGATTTTCCCGAACTGGAAGAAAGCACTGGAGGAGAATTATCCAATCATAGTAACAGATATGGAAGATATACGGGAAACAAGGCCGGAGGAATATGCAATCTGTAAGGAGATGCGGACGAGATCGCTGCTTGCCGTGCCGTACTGTAAACGGGAACGGGGCTTTATGTTGTTGCGCAATGCCAGCCGTTATAAGGATAAACCGGAATTCCTCCGGATATTGTCTTATGTGCTTGTGTCAGAGATCAATGAACAGAAACGGCTTGACCGGATGAAGCTGAAAGCATCGGATAACAGCGCATGGAAAGATGCCGATGTGGAAGTGAATTTCTTTGGCGGGATGGAAATCCGCACGGCGCAGGGAACGTTGGATGAGGCAGCTTTAAAATCACCCTTAAGCGGCAGGCTGCTGTTTCTGCTGATGATGAACCGCGACAGGGCGATGCCGGCAAGGATGATTGCGGAAAAGCTCTGGCCGGATGTGGAATCCGATGATCCGGGCGGCAAGGTAAGGGCGCTTACCTACCGTTTCCGGAAGACATTTCAGCTGCTTGCACAGGACGATGAGGAACTTCTTGTGACAACATCGAATGGATATCGCATTAACCCGGAACTGAAAATACGCACAGACTATGAGCAGTTTGAAAGTATAATCCGGGAAGCGGCGCACCTTGCCTTTGACAGCCAGAAGATCGTGCAGTTAAAGAAAGCGATTGCCCTTTACAGAGGGAGCCTGTTCCCCAGCGGGGCTGCGGAACACTGGCAGATGGGATATGCGTCCAGATACCGGATGATGTATCTGGATGCGGTAAATGATCTTTTGAAAATGCTGTATTCGGAGGGAGATTTTAAGACGCTGCATGATTACGCAGCGATGGCAGAAAACGTGGAGCCGGGCTGTCCGAACATCATTTTCTGGACGATAAAAGCATTTTGGAAACAGGGTGCGGTGACGATTGCAAGGCACCATCTGGAAGCGGCAAAGTCATTGCTGTTGGCAGAAGAATATCAGGTTCTGGAGGGCCTGATGGCTGCCGGATAAACGGTCTGATGTGTCGTATAACGTCCATGTAACGCACCATATGACTATCATATAACACGAATCGTAAAATCATAAGAAATAACACTTTCATATAACTTTCATATAACGCGCCGTGTAACGCCCGCCGTGTATACTATGTCCCAAACCGCAGGATAAGTGATGCACGGCGGGCGTTTTTTGCTTTACGGCAAAATTCAGGACAGGAAGGAGATGATGCCTATGAGGAGCAGGGTAGATGATTTCAAAGTAGTAATCTTATGATAAAAGCCGGGGAGGGTATGGCAATCGCGGGTCATTTCGTAAAGATTTCGCATTGTTATATCTGCCTCGGCTTTTTGTGTTTCAGGCAGTGTTTTAAACGATTGTAATTATAATTTTTAAAATAAATATCATTTCTCCGAGTTGCAATAGGAGCAAGAGGATAGGAATACCGTGCGCAGGATTTTTCCTGCCACGGTGTGGAAACTCCCCTTTCTTTTATTGCGCTTTTTTAGCCTGTGGGGGATTTCCCTGTGGGCTGTTTTCTTTTCTGCGCTGTTTCGCGCAGGTCTTTGATGCACATCGCCCATCTTTTTTGCTCCGGAAATTCGGAAGAACGAAAGGAGCAAACAGAGATGACATTACAGGAATTGACAGGAAAGATCAGCGGGACATTTGGTAAGGCAATGCCTACCCCGTCACGGCTGAAAGCAGGGACAAGTCCGGTTGCGGCTTATCTGGAGACAAAGGACGGCGGCAGGCTGACGGTTTATGAAAACGGCTTCGCGCTTTATGAAGCGGAAGGAAGCGAGACAGTTTTCCGCGTGGATTACTGCGGCGGCTATGCGTACTTCGGCAGGAGGGGCGTGGATTATCTGACAGAAGAATTCTTTCAGGACGCGGAATGGTGGGTGCGCCTTGTGCTGGAGGGTGAGGACAGGCTGACACATAACCGGAACGTAAAGGTGGAGGATAACGAGTGTCCGTATGACGGAGCGATTGGCGTATCTGACACAGCACCCGGCATTGTGGAATCACCGGAGGAGAGCTACCTGCGCCGGGAAGCGTTTTCTCTTTTGATGTCGCTTCTGACGAAACGGCAAAAGGAAGTTGTGCTGCTGTATTACGTCGGAGGGATGACGCTGATGGAGATTGCAGCTGTTTATGGGGTATCCCATCAGGCAATCCATACAACTTTATCTGACGTGAAGAAGAAAATTGCAAAAAATTTAAATTTATTTGAGTGACTGCCTTGAAAAATGGTGCCTCTGGCATGGGTTAGTCGGAGGGACAGCATGTCCCTTACGACGAACGAACGGAGGACATTGATATGTCAGGAAAAGCACCGAAGGAACGGGAACACTATTTCATCCCGCTGGAAGGAAGGGAAGCCTGCGAGGTGGAGCGTGAAGTCTATCTGTGCTGGTATGCCGGGGACAGGCAGGAGCGGTATCAGAGGGAACGCGACAGAAAGAACGGGCTGTGCAGTTTGGAGAATCTTCCGAAGATTGTGTATGGAGAGGATTCCAGATCCTGCGCAGATGTATTCCCAGCGCCGGAAGGAAGTGCGGAGGATGTCGTCATGCGGAAGCTGCTGACTGAACAGCTTTACCATGCGCTTGGCAGGCTGCGGCAGGAGGACAGGCAGCTGATTGACCGGATTTTCTTTGAGGGGGTCAGCATGAGAAGCTGCGCGCGGGAAATGGGTGTGACACACCGGGCTGTGCAGAAACGCAGGGACAGTATTTTGAAAAATCTGAGAGAACTGATGAATTTCGATTGAACGCGGGGTAGCCATAAGCCGTTTGGTTCGGCTTAAGGGTAGGAGCAGATTTTTGGCATCTGCCGCGTACCTTGAAAATTTCATAGCGGTACTCAGATACGAAACAGCTATCCGAGCAAGTTGGTGGTATGCCGCCATGACCTGTCCTGCGGATTTTCCGGAAAGGGCAGAGAGCGCACAGCAGAGCAGAAAGCGATAACCAGAACAGGTCCGTTGGTCAGACCTGATTGCGAGGACGGTAGCTGCGATAATGATACTTCCGTCCAGTCTTAGTCCGAGCGTTAAAAGCGTCGCAGGCATGGAGGGCGGCCTGGTGAAATCCACGGGGAGCCGAAAAAGGCTATGATGCCACAGACCGGTGGCAGTCTGGGTATTCCCATTATCCGGGGAGAGGGAGAATACGGATAAATTTTTCAGAATGAACAGGGGCTTTTATGCCCCTGCCATAACAACAGATACCGTGTGGCGGAACAGATTCGGTTCCGCCACATCTATGTGCTGTTATGGGTGGCAGCGCAGGCACGGAGAGTGTGCATTTTTTATTTTCATGAGACAGGAGGCGATTGATGTGATGAAGATTTTGGCAGTTGTTGGAATTGTAGGTTTCGTTCTGTTCTCTTTTGTGATGTATTGCCTGCTCAGGGCAGGCGCACAGGCGGACAGATGGATGGAGGAGCATTCTTCCTATCCGGAGCATGAACGGAAGGGAGGAACGGATGCATGAGCATGGGAAAGAAGAGGATACTGGAAGAAATGATACAGCCGTTTGCCTTAAAGGTGCCGGAGTATTCTGCGCATACCGGAAAGTGCGGGCGTGAGTGCTGCAGGGAATGCCGGGTTTGTGTTTATCACAGGCCGCACCGGAAAGACCGTCCCTGCCTGTTTCGGGAATGCCCTTTTTTACCGGGGCTGACTACATCCACCTACCGGAATCGGAAGGAGAACCATTTGCGTGACCGCAGGCGGCGGTCTGTAACGTGAAGCCGAGAGCGTCCGGCCTTGCGCCTGATGCGGATGGCGGGGCGTATCCTTTTCATTACGGGGCGGAAGCAGACCAGTATACGTTTTACCGTATCCCGAAGCTGCTGTTTACCGATCCCGTCCTCAAGGGACTCAGCACGGATGCGAAGCTGCTGTACGGATTGATGCTTGACCGTATGGAGCTTTCGTTAAAGAACGGATGGGTTGATCAGGCAGGCCGGGTGTTTATTTATTTTTCGGTGGAAAACATCATGGATATGGTAGGCTGCGGGAATGCGAAGTGTACCCGGCTTTTACAGGAGCTGGATGATAAAAACGGCGTCGGACTGATTACGCGGGTCAAACAGGGGCTGGGGAAGCCGGATGTGATTTATGTGCATAAGTGTGTCAGCCGCATTTCAAAACCGAACGTCCAGAGATTTCAAAATGACATCTCTGGAGATGTCAAAACAGAATGCCCGGAGGTTTCAAAATCAAACACTAATGATACTGATATAAATCATACTGAGTTTAGTGAGACCTATCCAGTCTTTTCAGAGAACCGGAGGGCTGATGCGGGAGAAATGATGGCGGAACGGAGAATCGCAGATATGGATGCATATGATTCTGTCCGTCGGGTATCAGAGCGTGAGAGTTACCGGGCGATGGTGATGGAAAATATCGGTTATGAGTTTCTTGTGGATGTTACGAACCGGGAGCGCCTGGATGAGATCGTGGAGCTGATGGTGGATACCATCTGCACGACACAGGATTACATTGTGATCGGCGGCGATAAAAAGCCGGCAGCAGTGGTAAAAAGCCAGTTCTGCAAGCTTAATTCAGAGCATATCCGTTTTGTCCTTGACAGCATGGATGGGAATACCAGCCGTGTGCGCAATATCCGCAAATACCTGTTGGCGGTGCTGTATAACGCATCAATGACCATCGACAACTACTATTCCGCACTTGTCAATCATGACCTTTATGGAGGCGGCGGGTAAGAGATTCCGCTGCAGGGCGTATGCGGCACAGTGATTGCTGCAGCGCAGTGTGATCGCCCATGCAATCGAAGGGAGTGATGCGATGCAGGAAGAAGTGAATGAGAAAACCATAGCCCTTTCGGTCAGGGCGGCAAAAATGACCGGAACAGTGTTAAAAGCCGCGATGCGGAAGTTTCTTGCGGAACAGGAAAAAGCGAAACAGAAGCATTCGGCAAAGACAGCCCAGAAGCAGGCGGAGAAAAAAGCGGAAGTGCCGAAGGGCAAACAGACCATGAAACAGCTGATGGGGCAGAATACGCAGCTGACGAATATCGAGGTTACGGACGGTAATATCAAATCCTTTGAGCGGATTGCCCGGAAGTACCAGATTGATTTCAACCTGAAAAAAGATGCTTCCCTTTCTCCGCCGAAATACATCGTGTTCTTTAAGGCAAAGGATGTCGATGTCATGACTTCTGCTTTTAAGGAATATTCCGCGAAGCAGTTAAAAAAAACAGCGAAGCCGTCGCTCCGCAAGAGGCTTAGCAAGGCGATTCAGCAGAGCAGGAAACAGCACAGGCAGAAACAGCGCAGGAAGCAGAGGGAACAGGGACAGAGCCTATGAAGTTTGACAAAAAGAAACTTCTGGTGGAGGTTCTCCCCTGCCTGATGATTTTCTATGTGGCGGATAAGACGGCATGGCTTTACCGCCATTGCGTTGGTGCGTCTGCCGTGTACCGAGTGACGGCGCTGATTGAGAATTACGCGCTGGCATTTTCTAATCCCCTGCCAAGCCTGCATCTGTATGATCTGCTGGCAGGTGTTCTGGTGGCGCTTGCGGTAAGAGGAATTCTTTATTATCGGAGCAGGAATGCGAAAAAATTCCGGCAGGGGGAGGAATACGGTTCCGCGCGCTGGGGGACGGCGAAGGATATTGCGCCTTATATGGACCCTAAGTTTGAGAACAATATTATCCTGACACAGACGGAGCGCCTGATGATGAGCGGCAGGCCGAAGAACCCGAAGTATGCGCGGAATAAGAACGTGCTTGTGATCGGAGGGAGCGGCAGCGGCAAGACGCGGTTTTATGTGAAGCCGAACCTGATGCAGATGACGCCAAACGTCAGCTACGTTGTGACAGACCCCAAAGGTACAATCCTGATCGAAGTCGGGGAAATGATGGTAAACGGAGGATATAAGATTAAAGTGCTGAATACAATCAATTTCAAAAAATCCATGCATTATAACCCGTTTCAGTACATACGGAGCGAGCGGGATATCCTGAAACTGGTGAATACGATTATTGCCAACACCAAAGGCGAGGGCGAAAAATCCGGGGAGGATTTCTGGGTGAAAGCCGAGCGGCTGTACTATTGCGCCCTGATCGGATACATCTGGTATGAAGCACCGGAGGAAGAAAAGAATTTTTCCACCCTTCTGGAATTTATCAATGCTTCGGAAGCACGGGAGGATGATGAAGAGTTTAAGAATGCTGTGGATCTTCTGTTTGAGGAACTGGAAGCAGACGAGCCGAACCACTTTGCCGTGCGCCAGTACAAAAAGTATAAGCTGGCCGCAGGCAAGACAGCAAAATCCATTTTGATTAGCTGCGGTGCAAGGCTGGCTCCGTTTGATATTCAGGAGCTGCGTGAACTGATGGAGTATGACGAGATGGAACTGGACATGCTGGGAGACCAGAAAACGGCGATGTTCGTTATCATCAGCGACACGGACGATACGTTTAACTTTGTTGTGGCGATTATGTACAGCCAGTTATTCAACCTGCTTTGTGACAAGGCGGACGACGAACACGGCGGCAGGCTCCCGTACCATGTACGGCTGCTGCTTGACGAGTTTGCCAATATCGGAACGATTCCAAAGTTTGACAAGCTGATTGCTACCATCCGGAGCCGTGAAATATCGGCTTCGATTATTTTGCAGTCACAGTCACAGCTGAAATCCATTTACAAGGATGCGGCGGAGACCATCATTGGAAACTGTGATACGACATTGTTTCTGGGCGGCAAGGAAAGCTCCACATTGAAAGAGCTTTCAGAGACGCTTGGAAAGGAAACTATTGACCTGTTTAATACATCGGACACGCGGGGGCAGAGCCGTTCTTATGGCCTGAATTACCAGAAAACCGGGAAAGCGCTTATGAGTACGGACGAGCTTGCCGTCATGGACGGGAGCAAGTGCATTCTGCAGGTGCGCGGCGTGAGGCCGTTTTTATCGGACAAGTTTGACATCACGAAGCATAAGCGTTACAGGGAGCTGTCGGATTATGACAAGAAGAATGCCTTTGACGTGGAGCAGTACATGCGCTGTCGGCTCCGGATGAAAGCGGACGAAGAAGTGGACGTGTATGAGATTGAACTGACAGAAGAAGATTTTTAAAGAGAGATGCCGTTTCTTACAGGAAGCGGCTTTTTTCATGGGAAGAGGTGGTTTTATAGGAGTTCGCGGTCCGCCTTGTGCGGGTAGTTGAGGAAAACAGGACGGGGCAGCGTATGCGGCAAAACGGAAAGGAGAAGAACCGGATGATGGGTTCCGCAAAAATAAAAAAGCAGGCGGGATTTGCTCCCCGTATCCTGAAAAAACATACATGGAAAAGACGTATGAAAGACAAAACAGATAGTCCGGTTCAGTGAACAGTATCAGTTTTTTTACCAGCGCAATTAGTATTTTGCAGACCCTTGTGGTCGCCATTGGTGCAGGTCTCGGCGTATGGGGTGTCATTAACCTGATGGAAGGTTACGGGAATGACAATCCGGGCGCGAAATCACAGGGCATCAAGCAGCTGATGAGCGGAGGCGGCGTGATCCTGATCGGGACGCAGCTGATTCCGCTTTTATCCGGCCTGTTTTAAGGCTTCCGGAGAGAAAGGAGACCATAATCCATGATTGACAGCTTATTGGAGTCAATCGAGGAATGGATACGGGGAATTTTCACAGGGATGGTCGATTCCAACCTGACGACGATGTATACCGATGTGAATGAGAAAACGGCGGAGATCGCCACTCAGGTCGGCCAGACACCGCAGGGATGGAACAGCAGCGTGTTCAGCCTGATACAAGGGCTTTCCAATAACGTGATCGTCCCCATAGCGGGCATCATCATTACGATGGTGCTTTGCTATGAGCTGATTACCATGCTGACGGAGCGCAATAACCTCCACGAAGTGGATACATGGATGTTCTTCCGGTATTTTGTGAAGATGTGGGTGGCGGTCTGGCTGGTCAGCAATACGTTTACGATAGTGATGGCTGTCTTTGATGTGGGGCAGTCGGTGGTCAACAGTGCGGCGGGGTATATCAGCAACACAACGGCGATTGACATTACCACGATGATTGACACGATGGACACAGCAATGGAGGCGATGGAAATTCCGGAGCTGATTATGCTTGCCCTTGAGACTGCCCTCGTGAGCCTGTGCATGAAAATCATGTCAGTCCTCATCATGGTCATACTTTATGGCCGTATGATCGAGATTTACCTGTATTCCTCGGTTGCACCGATTCCGTTTGCTACCATGACAAACCGGGAGTGGGGGCAGATCGGAACCAATTATTTCAGGGGCCTTTTAGCTTTGGCATTTCAGGGATTCCTGATGATGATCTGTGTCGGCATCTATGCGGTGCTTGTCGCAACGATGGATATTACAGAGCATGTCCATATGGCTCTGTTTCAGGTGGCGGCTTACACAGTTATCCTGTGTTACTCGCTGCTGAAAACATCGAGCCTGTCGAAATCTATTTTTAATGCCCATTAAGGAGGTGGGGAGAAATGGCATATGTATCTGTGCCAAAGGATTTGACGAAAGTAAAAACCAAAGTCATTTTTAATCTGACGAAAAGGCAGCTGATCTGTGTGGGGATTGCCGCAGCGGTGGGGCTGCCTTTTTATTTTCTGACAAGGGGAGTGCTGGGGACGAGCAACGCAGCTACCGGGATGGTCATTCTGATGCTGCCGGCACTCCTTTTTGCTATGTATGAGAAAGATAGTATGCATCTGGAGAATGTGCTTTTGAACATAATCCGGGTAAAAATCATAAGGCCGGGCATCCGTCCTTATGTGACAGAAAACTTTTACTCCGCGCTGGCGGAGCAGGAAGAATCGAAAAAACGAAAGGATAGTAAGAGATGAAAACGAAGAAAAATTCTGTTTGGAAGCGGGCGCTTGCCTGCCTGATGGCGGTAGTGACGATCCTTGGCACGGTGCCGCAGATGGCAGTGTCGGCTGCAGGGAATACGGTCACGATGTCGTTTGACTATTGCTATGATTCGTCCGGCAGTGTGATCTGCTATGCGGCGGACCTTGTGTGGAACGGAAGCACCATCGGAGAATCCGGCGATGCGAAATACATGATTTATGGCGACGGTGAGGAAGCCTACTGTATTCAGCCGGGTGTCTCGCTCCATTCCGGGAATACGCTGACAAAGGACGCATCGGACACATGGAATGCGCTGACGGCAAATCAGCAGAATGCGATTAAGCTGGCGCTGACCTATGGGCGTCCGGGAAACAGCAGCAATCTGTCCGGCACAGCTGGCGAACAGTACGTTGCGACGCAGGCGATTGTATGGGAAATCGTAAAAGGCTGCCGCAATTCCACCGGAACTTATAAGCGCGTGGATAATACTTTTTATAACAGCTTTTTTGCAAACGGCGCAAACAGCGGCGTGCTGAAAGTATATGAAGAGATTGAAGCGGCGATGGCAGAGTACAATACGATACCGAGTTTCATGTCCGGCACGAAGAGCAGCGCGGATACGTATCAGATGGAGTGGGATGGATCTTCCTACAGCGTGACGCTGACAGACAGCAATAAATGCCTGTCCAACTACAGCTTCACATCCTCTGACAGCTCCGTGAAAATCAGCGTGTCCGGCAATAAGCTGATGCTGACTTCCAGCAGCCAGATTACAAGTGCGGTTACCATTACGGCAACCGGGAGCCTGCCGACGCTTTCCTCCAGTGCAAAACTGGTAGCTTACGGCGATGCGTCCCTGCAGGATGTTCTGATCGGTGTGGAGCTTCCGGATACCATCAAGGCTTACGCGAAAGTGGAGACAGCTGTGGGAAGCCTGAAACTGGTCAAGACCTCCGAGGACGGCGAAGTATCCGGCATTACTTTCCATATCTCCGGCAATGGCCTTGAGATGGATGTTGTAACCGGGACAGACGGCACGATCACGACGGATAATATTCCGGTCGGAACCTATACCGTGACCGAGACGGCTGCAGATTATTATGAAACTCCGTCAAGCCAGAGCGTGACCATCGCGTCCGGCAAGACGGCAACCGTGACATTCAGCAATGTATTAAAACGCGGGAGCCTTGAAGTGACAAAGACCTCTGAGGATGGCCTTGTGGAAGGGATTACTTTCCATCTGTACGGCACTTCCAAGAGCGGCCTTGCTGTGGACGAATACGCTGTGACAAACGCGGACGGTGTGGCGACATTCAGCGATGTGCTGATCTCCGGTTCCGGCGGCTACACCTTAGAGGAAGTGGATACGAAAGAGTATTATATCGTGCCGGAGACACAGACCGCTGTTATCGAATGGAACACAGTGACAGAAAAAACGGTGGAGAACGTGTTAAAGCGCGGAGACCTGACTGTGACAAAATCATCCGAGGATGGGTTAAACAGCGGCATCCAGTTTGTGCTTTACGGCACATCCTTAAGCGGTGAATCTGTAAGGGTGTACGCGACGACAGATGAGAACGGTGTGGCGACATTCAGTGATGTCCTGATCTCCAATGCGGACGGCTATACGCTGGAGGAAGTGGATACGGCAGCAAAATATGTGGTTCCGGAATCACAGGTGCTGCCCGTTTACTGGAATGAGGTTACGGAAACAACCGTGACGAATATCCTGAAAAAATTCCGTGTCAAAGTCGTAAAGACCGATTCGGAAACAGGAACGACGCCGCAGGGCGATGCGTCCCTGGCTGGTGCTGTGTACGGTATTTATGAGAATGGCGAATTGGTGGATACCTATACGACAGACAGCAATGGCGAGTTTGTTACTTCCTATTATATATGCGGCGATAACTGGACGGTGCAGGAGATTACTCCGCCGGAGGGTTATGTGCTGGATGAGACGGTATATAAAGTCGGTGCGTCCGCAGAGGATTATACGATTGAGCTGAATACGACAGAGAATGATGTGACCGATGATGTAATAAAGGGCAGCATCCAGATCGTGAAGCATACGGATGAGGAAGATGAAACGGTAACTTATGAAACCGAAAGCGAAGAACCAGACGAAGCTGCGGAAACAGAAACCGCTGCAGACGAGACGGATGCAGAGGAAACGGAAAGTGAAGCAGATGAGATAGAAGCAGTGGAAACGGAAACAGACGAGACGGAAGCTGTGGAAACAGAAAGCGAAGCAGATGCTACTTCGGATGTGATTGATTCTCTCAATACATCCGGCATTATCGAAAAGCCGGAGCAGGGAGCTGTCTTTGAGGTTTATTTAAAATCCGCAGGCTCTTATGAGGATGCAAAGGAAACCGAGCGTGACCTGATTACTACAGATGAAAACGGATACGCCAAGACAAAAGACCTGCCGTATGGCGTGTATGTTGTCCATCAGGTGGAAGGCGAGGAAGGAAAAGCCTTCGTGAAGGATTTCTCTGTGTATATTGATACAGATGGAAAGACCTATTATTACATCTTAAACAACACAACGATCAACGCTTATATCTGCGTGGAGAAGCGGGATGCGGAGACAGGAAATCTTGTCGCGGCTTCCGGCATTGGCTTCCAGATTTATGATGCGTCCGGAAACCTTGTCACGCAGCAGATTACCTATCCGACGCCTACGGTTCTGGATACGTTTTACACCAATGATGAGGGATGGCTGATGCTGCCGGAAGTGCTTTCCTATGGCAATTATACATTGGTGGAGGTACAGACCGCTCAGGGCTATGTACTTGACAGTGAGCCGATAGCCTTTACAGTGGACGGTTCGGAAACCGTTGTGACCGTTGAGAAATACAATGTCGCACAGAAAGGCACGATTACTGTGACAAAATCCGGCGAGAGTTTTTCGAGCGTGACGGAATCCGGCCTGCCGATCTTGGATAAGGATGGAAGCACAGATACCGATACGGTTGTTTATACCCCGGTTTATACAGTGGGAAATCTGTCGGGAGCTGTCTATGAAGTAACGGCTGCGGAGGATATTTATACGCTGGACGGAACGCTCCGTGCATCGGCTGGCGAAGTGGTGGCTACCATCACTACGGATGAATCCGGCTCCGCGACAACAGATCTACTCTATCTCGGAAAATATATCGTGACGGAAGTGACCGCGCCTTACGGCATGGTGATCGCCAGTGAGCCTGTCACGGTTGAGCTTACCTATGCGGGACAGGAAGTTTCTGTTACGGAAACAGCCGCTTCCTTCTACAATGAAAGGCAGAAAGTAAGCGTCACTCTGGAGAAAGCTCTGGAGGTGGATGAGACCTTTAATCTCGGCAATAATGGGGAAATCCAGAACGTGGCATTTGCGCTGTATGCGGCAGAAGACCTGACCGCAGCGGATGGGACGGTTATCCCCGCAGATGGCCTGATTGAAGTGAAATACTGTGATGCAAATGGAAGGCTTACGTTTAACGCCGACCTGCCGCTTGGTTCTTATTATGTCCAGGAGTATGCGACAGACCAGCATTATATCCTCTCGGATGCAGAGTATCCGGTTACCTTCAGCTATGCCGGACAGGAAGCGGCGCTGGTTGTGGTTTCTGCAAATGACGGCGAAGCTATTTCCAATGAACTGGTCCGGGGCAGCATCCAGGGCATGAAACTGAATGCTGCGGAAGAACCATTAGAGGGTGCGACATTCGGCCTGTTCCGTGTGAATGCGGAAGATTATACGGAGGAATATGCACTCATGACGGCGGTTTCAGATGAAGAAGGATATTTCCGGTTTGATGATATCCCTTATGGCGATTATGTCATCCGTGAGCTTTCCGCGCCGGAATCCTATGCGGTCAATGAGAGCAACTTCTATGTGTCTATTACTTTTGATGAGCAGACCATTGGCATCAAGGTGACGGATGAAAAGATTGTCGGTTCTCTTGAGATTACAAAGACAGATGTATCTACCGGAGAGGCGCTTCCAAACTGTGGGTTTGAGATTCTGGATGCGGACGGCAACGTGCTTGTGCAGGGTTATACCGATGAAAATGGAAAAGCTGTGTTCGCGGAACTGGAATACGGTGAGTATTATTACCGCGAGTATGATGCACCGGAAGGTTATCTGATCGACGAGACAGCATATCCGTTCTCCATCACGGAAAACGGCGAAGTTGTGAAAGCGGAAATGACGAATCAGAAGATCACCGGGACACTGGAACTGACGAAGACGGATGTTTCCACCGGAGAGCTTTTACCGGACTGCGGTGTGGAGATTCTCGATGCGGACGGCAATGTGGTTGTTCAGGGCAGGACAGATGAGAACGGCGTGATCACGTTTGAGGAACTGGAATACGGAGAGTATTACTATCGCGAATATGATGCACCGGAAGGCTATGTGATTGACGAGACGGCCTATCCGTTCTCCATTACGGAAGATGGACAGATCATCAAGGCCGAAATGACAAATAAGAAGATCACCGGGACGCTGGAACTGACAAAGACGGATGTGTCTACCGGGGAGCTTCTGCCGAATGCCGGATTCCGTATCTATGACGAGGATGGAAATGTGGTAGTCGAGGGTTACACCGATGAAAACGGTGTAGCTGTGTTTGAGGGACTGGAATACGGCTACTATACCTATCAGGAATTTGACGCGCCGGAGGGTTATGCGATTGATGAGACACGGTTCCCGTTTGAGATTACGGAGGATGGTGAGATTATCAAAGCAACCATGACCAATACGAAGATTGAGGATGTACCGGAAGCGGGAGACCAGACACCGGGAGAAACCACGGAAACGGCAAGCAGCCCGAAAACTGGGGATGAATCCCATATAGCGTTTTATCTGGCGCTGCTTGGACTGTCGGCTGCGGGTGTTGGAATCGGTGCTGTGGTAAGCCGCAGGAAGAAAAAATTGTTACAGTAGTTTATGGGCAGGATGAGACGGCGGTTTGCCGAACGGCCAGAGGCAACCGCTGTGTCATCGCAGAAATCAGGGGCAGAAAATCATGGGGATGGCAGAAGCTGTCCCCTGTTTCTTTCCCGGAACAGGAGGTATGCCATTGTTTGGCAAAAGTAAGAAGAAAAAACAAAAGAAACGGGGCAAAGCCGCGAATCCGCCGGTGAAAACGAAAAAATCTTCGCAGGGCGCGGCGGGCAGGAATGCTGCCACGGCAAAGAAATCGGTACAAAAGCAAACAGTGCCGAAGAAATCAGTACCGATGAAAACGGCAGCTTCCGGGAAAAATGGAGGGAAGAAAAACCGCAATATCTCCGCACAGAAAAGTATCCATTATAAAGAGATGGCGAAGGACGGCATCTGCCGTGTGGATGACCGATTTTATTCTAAGACGGTGCGCTTTTATGACATCAATTACCAGCTTGCACAGAAAGAGGATAAGAACGCGATTTTTGAAAATTGGTGTGATTTTTTAAACTATTTTGACAGCACGATCCAGTTTCAGCTTTCGTTCATCAACCATCATACGGATATGGCAGAGTTTGAAAAGTCTATCCATATCCCGTCACAGAACGATGCGTTTGATGATATCCGGCAGGAATACGCGCAGATGCTGAAAAATCAGCTTGCAAAAGGCAATAACGGCCTTGTGAAATCAAAGTTTATCACGTTTGGGGTGGAAGCGGACAGCATCAAGGATGCAAGACCGAAGCTGGAACGTATCGAAGCAGATGTGCTGGGCAATTTTAAGGTGCTTGGCGTGACCGCCTATCCGCTGAATGGCGTGGAGCGGTTGAAAATCATGTATGAGACATTTAACAGTGACACGATGCAGCCGTTTCATTTCAATTACGGCATGATTGTAGAATCCGGTCTTGGGACGAAAGATTATATTGCGCCGACAAGCTTTGATTTTCGTGACGGGAAATATTTCCGCATGGGGCGCACAATCGGGGCGGTCTCGTATCTGCAGATCCTCGCGCCGGAACTGACAGATAAGATGCTTGCGGAGTTTCTCGACATGGATCACGATATGATCGTAAGCCTGCATGTCCAGTCGCTTGATCAGGCGAAAGCGATTAAAACGATTAAAACGAAGATCACGGATATTGACCGGATGAAGATTGAGGAACAGAAGAAAGCGGTCCGTGCGGGATATGACATGGACATTATCCCGTCTGACCTGGCCACCTACGGCGGGGAAGCGAAGAAACTGCTGGAGGATTTGCAGAGCAGGAATGAGCGGATGTTCATGGTAACAGTCCTTGTGATGAACACGGCGAAGTCGAGACAGAAGCTTGATACGATTATTTTTCAGGCGGCGGGCATTGCGCAGAAATACAACTGTGCGCTGCGCCGGCTGGATTATCAGCAGGAGCAGGGGCTGATGAGCAGCTTACCGTTGGGGAAGAACCATATCCCCATTAAACGGGCGCTGACCACCACGTCCACTGCTATTTTTGTGCCGTTTACGACGCAGGAATTGTTTCAGGAGGGCGAAGCGCTGTATTACGGGCTGAATGCCCTTTCCAATAACATGATCATGGTAGACCGGAAACGGTTGAAAAATCCGAACGGTCTGATTCTCGGAACACCCGGCTCCGGAAAATCTTTCTCCGCAAAGCGTGAGATGACGAATGCTTTCCTCGTCACGAATGACGACATTATCATCTGTGACCCGGAAGGGGAATATTATCCGCTTGTCCACAAGATGGGCGGGCAGGTTGTTCGCATTTCGCCTGTGAGCAGGGATTATGTAAATCCGATGGACATCAATCTGGACTATTCGGATGATGAAAACCCGCTGGCACTGAAAAGTGATTTTATCCTTTCTCTGTGCGAGCTGATTATGGGCGGGAAAACCGGACTGGAAGCTGTGGAGGTATCCATGATTGACCGCTGCCTGCCGATTGTGTACCGGAAATACTTTGAAAATCCGGTGCCGGGAAATATGCCGACGCTCGGTGATCTGTATGATTGCCTGCGGGCGCAGAAGGAGGATGAAGCGCAGCGTATCGCAACGGCATTGGAAATCTATGTCACCGGGTCGCTCAATGTGTTTAACCACCAGACCAATGTGCAGCTGGATAACCGTTTTATCTGTTTCGATATAAAAGAGCTTGGAAAGCAGCTGAAAAAAATCGGGATGCTGATTGTACAGGATCAGGTATGGAACCGTGTGACAGTCAACCGCGCGGCAAAAAAATCCACACGCTATTACATTGATGAATTCCACCTTTTGCTGAAAGAGGAACAGACCGCTGCTTACAGTGTGGAGATCTGGAAACGCTTCCGTAAGTGGGGCGGAATCCCGACAGGTATCACGCAGAATGTGAAAGACCTGCTCTCCAGCCGGGAGATTGAGAACATTTTCGAGAACTCGGATTTTGTGTATATGCTCAATCAGGCTTCTGGCGACAGGCAGATTCTGGCGAAGCAGCTGAACATCTCCCCGCACCAGCTTTCTTATGTGACCAACAGTAATGAAGGTGAGGGGCTGATTTTTTATGGAAGCACGATCATTCCTTTTAAAGACCGATTCGATAAGTCGCTGCAGCTTTACGCGCTGATGACAACGAAGCCGGGGGAAACAGAGAAGACAAATTAAATCAGAGCGCCTTTTGCGGGCGCTCCTATTATTTTTACGGAGGATTTTAAATGACAGAGAACAAAAAGATGGAGACGAAGACGATGGAGAAAACGATAAGCAGAAAGGCATTTCCTAATGAGTGGCCGGATGGCTTTGGATACGAGAAAGAAATCGCCCAGGCAGGCGGGAGCCTGAAAGAAAACGATGCTTCCGGGAATATCCGCAACGGCAGCAGACTGGCTGACGGCATGGAAACCCTGTTTTGTAAAGATATGGGCTGTGAGATGGCTGCAGTCAGGGTGCAGGATCTGGATGCGCTTGTCACTGATAGGGACAGCCTTTATGTCATGCTGGAAAGCCTGATTGGGATGTGGAGCATGGAGGATAAGCTGCGGAAACACCATCGCCCGTATCTTCATGTGCGAGGGGAGATGGAGCAGATGTGCCGGGATTATATGGAGCGGATGGCAGAAATCAGCGTCCGCATAGCGGCAACGATGGGAAGCTGCGCGATGCAGTGCCTGACCGGGGATACATCTTCGGATTCCGGGTATGAGCGCAGCAATGGAGAGGAAGTTTTCTCCGCGATGCTGGATGATCTGATGATGATGGCTGATTTTGTGGATACGCAGGATATTATGATCAACCTCATGAATTACGGCGTGGATTTGCAGGAGATCACGGAGGAGTTCGGGCAGAAGGCAAAGGAAGAAATCGGAAAAATATTAGACCGATGGGAGGATTACGCGCGTTCCGAGGGCTTTATCCCGGACTGATTTTTTTGCCGCAGGAAGGTGGTGATGGATAATCCGGGGAGAAGAATATACGGCACGGAAAAAATCCGTGCAGAAAATGACACGCGACGGACTTGTGGAGCAAACCGTGAGCGGAGATGAGAGGGAGCGTGTCAGCCGCAGATTAACGGAGGACGATTATTCGGTATCGGCCCGTGAGATGGATGATGAAATGTTTGGAAATTCCCATGCAGCGGATACGGGAGCGGCACGGACAAAGCAAAGCCGTGTGCTTAAGCCGGATACGGAAGCTGAGGGGGAAATCCTGCCGGATGCACAATCCGCGAGAGGGCATCCGGATGAGGATGCGGTATCTTCCGAGAGAAAGAAAAGCAGGCCGATGAAACGGGATTCAGAGCATTTGCCGGAGGATGATAATGCCGCTTTTCCTGCCGTTTCCTCCGATATTCTTTCAGAGGATGCAGGACAGGAGACGGCGCTTGAGGCTGCAGACAGCAGTATGCGCACGGCAAATGTTTCTTCGGATTCTTCGGTTGGCCGTGCGCTGCAAAAACGGCATGAAGCGCTGCAGAAAGACAGGAAGAAAAGCCGTTTGCAGCAGAAGAAACGGCAGCAAAGGTTATATGCCGAAATGCACAGCGACAGTGATGCATTCTCTGATGCGAAGGAGCAAATCAGCCGGAAACAGAAGAATGCACAGGTGCAGAAAGCAGTCAAAAAACAGGTCAGGCTGTCCTTTGGGGATGAGGTTACGGAAACGCGGGGGATGAAACTCGGTGCGTCCGGTAGAGTGGTGAGCCGTGGTGCGGCAGCTGTATCGGGAACCGGGGCTGTTGCGGTACATGCAAAAGTATACCAGACAGAGGAAGAAAACGCTGCGGTAAAGAGCGCACATCGGGCGGAGCTGCTTGCGGAATCGTCTGTTTCCTCTGCTGTCCGTCAGGCAAAGATTCGTCAGAACAGCAGGCAGAGCCGCCTGCGTGAAAGCAGTCTGGATTTGGCAGAGGGTGCGTCCGCCACAGCGGGCAGTGTGCAGGGCGCACAGGATGCTTCTGCTGCAGCTGCGAAAAAGCGGCATACCGTGCAGAAAATGCGCCTGAAACGTGAATACCAGAAAGCTGCTTACCGAGCGGCAAAAAGCGGGACAGCGGGAGCCGTGGCCGGGGAGAAAACAGCGCAGGCAGCAGCCGGAGGCACACAGAAAGTAAAACGTGCCGCGCAGACGTTCTTTGGGAAAAATAAGGGGCTTATGCTTCCTCTGGCGATTCTGGGGCTTTTGTTTGTGATTGTGATGGTATCGCTTGGAAGCTGTTCGGCGGCGCTTTCCGGCGTGGGGACAACCATCATTTCCACAACCTATCCAAGCACCGATGAGGAAATCTATGCTGTGGAGGATGCGTATGCGGCTTTGGAAGTGGCGCTTAACACGCAGATCAACAATATGGAATCCACCCATCCCGGCTATGACGAATATAACTATCAGATTGATGAAATCTCCCACAATCCCTATCAGCTGATCTCTTATTTTTCAGCGCGGTACGGGGAGTTTACCTACGAGCAGGTAAGCGGGGAACTGGAAGAAATCTTCCGGGAGCAGTACAGCCTTGTGGTGGATGCACAGACGGAGACAACGACTGAAACGAGGACGGTCAGTGTCGGTGAATCGCTGGGGCAGGTCGTGACGAGCGGTTATTGTAACTGTTCCATCTGCTGCGGGCAGTGGGCAGGCGGAGCGACGGCAAGCGGTGCTTATCCGACAGCGGAGCATACCATCGCGGTGGATGCGAGCAATCCGATTGTCCCGATTGGAACACGGATTGTGATGAACGGCGTGGAGTATGTGGTAGAAGATACCGGGAACTTTGCGCGGTATGGCGTGGATTTTGATGTTTATTATGACAGCCACGAAGCGGCAAGCGCGCATGGACACCAGACGTGGGAGGCTTATATCGCGGACAGCAACGGGCAGGAGTCGGTGGAGGTTACTACCACGACGACAGTTACCATGCTGAACGTCACGCTGACCAACAATGGGCTGGATGCGGTCCTTCGGAGCCGCATGAGTGCGGGAGAAATTGAGATGTATGATTTGTATAACATGACTTATGGAAACCGGGAAGATCTCTTTGATGTGAGCAGCATTTCTTCCTATGGGACAAACGGGCTGACCTATGAAGTTGCACCGGAGGCACTTTCAGACACAAGGTTTGCCAATATGATAACCGAAGCGGAGAAATATCTTGGCTATGCTTATGTCTGGGGCGGTTCATCCCCGTCAACCGGGTTTGACTGTTCGGGATTCGTAAGCTGGGTCATCAATAACTGCGGCAACGGATGGAGCGTGGGCAGGCTGACAGCAGATGGGCTGTACGGCATTTGTACGCCTGTATCGGCAAGTGAAGCACAGCCGGGAGACCTGGTATTTTTCACCGGAACCTACAATACATCCGGTATCAGCCATGTGGGTATTTATGTGGGCGACGGCATGATGATTCACTGCGGGAACCCGATTCAGTATACATCGCTCAACTCTACGTACTGGACATCCCATTTGTACTGTTATGGGAGATTACCATAAAAAATCATACCGGCATTTTTATATGCCGGGGAAAGGAATTTGAATGAACGCAAAGTTAAAGCGGGTCATTGAGGAAATCGGCAGGACAGAGAAAAAGATTTCCGAGTGGCAGGAACAGCTAAGAAATTTAAAACAGCAGAGGAAACAGTTGGAGGATCAGGAAATCATCAAGGCCATACGCTCCATGCAGATGTCTGGCGCGGATATGATTTCCCTGATGGACGGCATTCAGGACGGGAGTGTGCGCTTTGTGTCGGATGCCGATGGCAATATGCATATGGAGGGCGGCGCGGAATATCCGGATGGAAGTGAAGCGGATGCCGGCGAACCTGTGCATACAGATGGCGGCATGGAAGATGCCGCAGAAAGCGAGGGCTTATAAGCATGAGAAAAAGAATGAAAAGATTATGCGTCCTGCTGTCAGCCGTGATGATGCTGTCAGCAGCATCGGTGACAGCGTATGCCACGGAAACAGAAACGGTGCAGGAGACAACGGTGATCGAGGAACAGTTTACGGATGAGACGCAGGCGGAAACATCTGAGGAAGAATCCGGAGAAGCTGTCATCACGAGGGAAACTGTGGCGGAATCCGAGACAGACGAAGCTGATGAAACGACAGAGGATGCTGACAGTGAAGATAATTCAGAAAAAGATTCGGAAGAGGAATCCGATTCGACAGAGAAAAACAGCTATGCGTTTACGGTGGATGGCAATGGCACGGTGGTGGATAATGTGGTAGATGAATCTTCGGGCAAGGAGTTTTATACCATCCAGACCGCCAATAACAACACATTTTTCCTGATTATTGACTATGACAGCTCTTCACAGAACGTGTACATGCTGTCCATGATCGACGAAAATGACCTCGCGGATTTTTTGAGTGAGGAAACGGAAGATGGAGGGACCGGACTGACAACGGCAACGGTTGTCCTTGAAGAAGAATCCGCGACGACGGAGACCGATGCAGCTGAAACCGCTGTAACCTCTGAAACCGGGGAATCCGGCACATCCAATAACAGCATGGCGACGCTTCTTATCCTTGCGGTGCTTGGCGCGCTGATTGCCGGGGCTTACTATTATTTCAAAATCTACAAGCCGAAGCACGACGGCTCTTTCTCCGATGATGAAAACATCGAGTATATTGACGAGGGCGAAACGGTCAATGAAGATGAAAATGAAAAAAATGCGGAGGATGCTGATAATTCCGGCAGCACGGACGATACAGAACGTGAAGAGGAATATGAAGGGGAAGACGGCTATTATCTGGAGGAAGACGAGGATTATGAGTAAGCATCCCGGTCTTGCAGGAAAGGGCAGACAGCTGGAACTGACAGGAAAAACAGGATGTTTCCTGTAATTTGCATGACACTGGCGCAGGGGAAAGACTTCTCCTGCGCCGGACTTTTGATACGGAGGTATGAATTTGAATTACAGACTGGTTATTGCAGAAAAACCGAGCGTTGCAGCGTCAATCGCGAAAGTGATCGGTGCATATAAGCGCGAGGACGGATTTTTAGAGGGGAGCGGCTATCTGGTGAGCTGGTGTGTCGGGCATCTGGTGGAACTGGCACAGCCGCAGGATTATGATGAGCGGTACGCGAAATGGCGGTTTGAAGACCTGCCGATTTTGCCGGAAAAATGGCAGACGGTAGTATCGGAAAGCACAAAGGAACAGTACCGCGTTCTGGAAGGATTGCTGCACAGGGAAGATGTGAGGGATGTGGTAAATGCCTGTGACGCAGGGCGGGAGGGAGAAGCGATTTTCCGCATGGTCTATGAAAAGGCAGGATGCGACAAGCCGATGCTTCGTCTGTGGATCAGCTCTATGGAGGATGCGGCAATCCGGGATGGATTTGAAAACTTGCGTCCCGGCAGCGAGTATGACCGCCTGTTTTTATCAGCCGGATGCCGTTCCAAAGCTGACTGGCTGGTAGGAATCAACGGAACCCGGCTGTTTACGACACAGTATGGCAGGAAGCTGACCGTGGGTCGGGTGCAGACACCGACGCTTGCCATGCTGACGGAACGCAGGGCGCAGATTGACGGTTTTCAGAAAGAAGCTTTTTATAAGGCGCATATTTCAAGCGGTGGATACCGCCTGACAGCAGAAGAAAATATGGACAAGGAACAGGCAGATCAGGTTGCTGAAAAATGCCGGGGAAAGGATGCCGTGATCACGGTGGCCGAGAGTGTCGAAAAGACCGCAAAGCCGCCGAAGCTGTATGACCTGACGACGCTGCAGAGGGAAGCCAACCGCTGTTTCGGATATACCGCAAAGCAGACACTGGATTATACTCAGAAGCTTTATGAAGCGAAGCTGGTAACCTATCCCCGGACGGACAGCCGTTATCTGACGGAGGATATGGAAGAGACCGCCCTGGATTTGATGCAGGATTTACCTGAAATCCTTCCGTTTCGGGTGGATGCGGCTTTTATTCCGGATGCCCGTTCTATGATCGACAACAAAAAAGTGACTGACCATCACGCAATCATTCCGACAAAGGCGAGCCTTACGGCAGACATTTCTTCGCTTAGCAAAGGGGAACGGTCTGTTTTCTTTCTGATTGCACAGCGGCTGCTTACGGCAGGAGCGGAGCCGATGGTTTATCTGGAATCTGTGGTAAAAGCGGAATGTGAGGGGACGGAATTTTCCGTGAAAGGGAAAACCGTACTGCAGAAAGGCTGGACAGTGGTTGAGGATTCTTTTCAGGCATACATGGCTGATAAGAAAAAGAAGAAAAATGATGAGGATGATGAGGAAATCGTGCCGCAGGGAGCGCAGGCCGGGCTTATCCTTTCCAAAGTGGATGCTGATGTGACAGAGCATTTTACAAGGCCGCCGAAGCCATATACCGAGGATACGCTGCTTTCTGCGATGGAGCGGGCCGGGAGCGGCGAGTTTGCAAAGGAGACAGAGAAAAAAGGTCTTGGTACGCCTGCAACAAGAGCCGGGATTATTGAAAAACTGGTAAACACGGGCTATGTTGTCCGCAAAGGCAGGCAGCTGACCGCGACGGATGACGCCATGAAGCTGATTGAGATTTTGCCGGAGACGGTAAAGTCACCGGGAATGACGGCTGAATGGGAAAACCAGCTTCTTAAGATGGAGCAGGGAGAAGTCAGCGCGGATGAATTTATGCAGAATATCACGCAGCTGGTCACTTCACTGGTGGAGGATTATGCGGATGTCGGCACGGATGCAAGGACAATGTTTTCCGGCGTATCGGATGCAGATAGTATCGGTATCTGCCCGCGCTGCGGAGCAAAAATCGTGGAGCGGAAACAGAGTTATTCCTGCTGTAACAGAAAATGTGATTTTGCGCTCTGGAAAGAAAACCGCTTCATGCAGAGCATCGGACTGGATTTTACAAGGAAGGTTGCGGAATCCATGCTGAAAAAGGGATATTATCTGGCAAAGGGGCTGGAATCCAAAAGAACCGGAAAGAAGTATGACGCAAAAATCCGGCTGGTTGAAAACGGGGGAAAATATCCCGGCTTTGAAATGGAGTTTGTAAACAAAAAGAAACGGGGGAAGGAGAGGTAGAATTAGAATTAAAAAACGGCGCTGTGATTTTTATTTGAACCGAAATGTAAAAACGATGGAGGAATTACATGGCAAGCAGTAAATATCGTTTGGTCAGTGCAATGTCGGAACAGGCGGCGAAAGACGCTGCCCGTTCCCCGTATAACTGGATGGGGTATCTGGATACGGCTTCCCGGCTGTACCGATACCCTTTTAGCGAACAGCTGCTGATCCATGCGCAGAGACCGGATGCAACCGCGTGTGCGTCTCTGGAATTATGGAACAGCAAAATGGGGCGGTGGGTGAATCGAGGGGCAAAAGGCATTGCCCTGATTGACGATTCTGTGGACTGGCCAAGATTAAAATATGTGTTCGATGTGTCGGACACGCACAGGATGAGGGTAGGCGGCAGAGACCCCTATCTGTGGCAGCTTAAGGAAGAAGATTATGCGCCTCTCATGGAGCATTTAGCATCCAATTATTCCATTGACATGGGAGCCGTGGGAAACATGTCGGATTGCCTTCGCCAGATTGCGCTTGATGCGGTGATTGACACCCTGCCGGAATATATGGCAGGATTTCATTATGCCGTGGAAGGAAGTTTTCTGGAGGAACTGGATGAGCAGAACCTGGAGGTGCGTTTTCGTGAATTGATGAACAACAGCCTGCATTACACCCTGATGAAGCGGTGCGGGCTGGATGTCAGCGAGGAATTTGATGCGCTTGATTTTGAATATATCACGGATTTCAGCACTCCGGTGGTACTTGCGCAGTTTGGCAATGCGGTGTCGGAGACGGCAAAACCTATCCTTATGGACATTGGGCGTTTTGTCCGCGCGAGGGATATTGAAAGATATGAAGAAGAACGTAAAAAAAGCCTTGCAAATGAGCAGAATAGTAGCTATAATGAATTTAACACTTTAAAGCGCGAAAGCGCACAAACGAAAGTGGAATCACTAAGTAAAGGAGATGTTTCAGATGAAAATGGATTACACGAACAGAGCGGGCTTCCTGATCCCGAACGTGCAGATGGACGAGCAACCGAAACAGCCACTGGGACGCTACGGGAGGATGCGGAAGACGTATCTGAAAGAGAACCACAGCGGTCTGTATCAGGGGCTTCTCCTGAACGGGGGCCTGACGGCGCACCTGCTGGAGATCGACAGGTCAGCGAACGAGCGGATGGAGCGGCTGACGCAGGGCATGATGAAGTCGGAGGGCGTGACCGAAGAACTGAAGGCAAAGGACCAGATGGCGTGGCTCGGCAGGATGGAGAACATCCAGAACCGGGCGGAGGAGATCGTCTTAAGCGAACTGGTTTACTGTTAGAAGGCAATAAGCCGGAAATTGATAAAAGTTTTGTGGCAGACGGGGTGCCGGACAGTGAGGAGCTGTCCGGCATTCTTACGCAAGCGGGGATTCCACTTACGGTAGCGGATGAAGTATTGCGGATGGGCGGCAACAACAAGGGAAGCATTCTCAGGGTTGCCGCTCATTTTATGTTGAATGCCGGGGACGATGCGCAGTTTTTGAAATCGGAATATGGCTATGGTGCGATTGGTATTGTGGCTGATAATGTAAGATATGCAGTCTGGTTTGATGAAAACGGCATGAGATTTGCCAGAGGAAGTGCCGCAGAGCTGGCGGATGATGCTGCCGTGGTAAGCTGGGAGCAGACAGCGCAGCGGATAAAGGAACTGGTGGTTTCCGGGCATTATGCGCCGCAGATTATTTTAAATCAGGCCATTCCAAATGAACGGAAAGAAGTAGCGGAATCACTCTGGTATCTGCATCAGGATTGTGCGGTTGAGTTTTTCATGGATGAGGAATTGTTTTCCGGCGGATTCCCGGACAGCACGGAAAAGATTGCAGAGCTTTTGGAAGATCGTGCTTTTGTATCTGAAACAATGCAGGGACTTGGCGAATTCCTCATGCGCTATGAGGAAGACCGTTCGATTATGCGGTGGCATTTCCATGACCCGGAGAAAATCCTGCGGCGGCTTTCAGAGCTGGAGAACCGGCAGCTTCATCTGCCGCTGTCACAGGTTGAGACCTTCCGTGATCATGTCGATTTTATTACGGAGGATGAGATAGACCATTTCTTTATGGGTGGCGGCGCATATTCGGATGGACGGCTGACGACTTACTCCTATTATATCCAACCCCATACGGAAAAAGAAAAAATGAGTTTCCTGAAGGAGCGGTATGGCACGGGCGGAAGCTCGCCTGCGCTCTGCGGAGCGTACAACAGCCACGCAAATTATGATGCGAAAGGGGTGCTGCTTTCCCGTGGCAACTATGGAGACCATGATGCCCCGGAAATCCTGATGAAATGGAATCAGGCATCAGAGCGGGTGGAACGGCTGATTCTGACAGGAAGATATTTAAGAGAGCAGGATTATCAGCAGATGCCGGCTTACGAGCGCCATACACTCGCACAGCGTATCAATCTTTTCTACCATAACCGCGATAAATCGGTGCTTGCCCTGCCGGAAAGTACAGATCCGTTTGCGGAATATGGTGAGATTGAGAAAAAGCTGACGGATGCGGGCTGGCTGGAAGACGTTATTTCAGATATGTCTGCTGTCCTTGGCACAGTACATGAGACGGACGGCATGTATGAAATCATGCAGGGTATCTTCACGGATGTTGTGGCATTTAAAAACGGAGAATTTTCCCTGTTTACACCGTCACGCGAAGTGGCTGCGGAAGCGCAGAAATACGGCACGGACCTGATGCAGCCTTTCAGGGATGAAAATGCGCCGGAGCTTGTGCCTGTCTACGGATATACCATAGGCGACAGCGTTTTTGTCCACGGAACAGAATATGAGGTAGATGAGATCGAGAGCGGAACCATTGTCCTGCGGGACAAGAAGTACCCGCTCTTTACTTATACCTATGAAAAGGCCGATCTGGATGCGCTGGTGGAGGGCAATCCTTTAAACAGCCACCTGATTGTGGAGATGGTGGAACGCGAACCGGAAAGAGAACGGGCTGCAGAGCCGCAGGAAAGAGAGGTTTCCGGTCAGGAGGAACAGAAACCAGAGAGGGATGCTTCCGGTTATAAGGAACAGAAACCGGAGAGGAACGTGACGGGGCAGGAATCTGTAGATCATGCTGATACAACCGGAAGTTTTGAGAAGACAGAGGAATCGGAAGATATAACTTCGCAGGAAGAAGCGCCAGAAGAGCAGGGAGTGTATGCAGAGCCAGGACAGGAAGAACGGGCATCAGAGGAAGAAATATCTGATGCAAGTGATGGATTTGCGGTTGAAGAATCAGCTTCTGCGGAAGAAAGCGAAATGCCTGTAGCATCTGTGGAAGAGGATGAAAAGCCGGAAGCTGCTATGTCCGAAGAAGAACCTTTAGAAGAAAGCGCGAGCGAAGAAACTGGATTGGAGGAGACTGATTCAAAGGCAGACAGGGAAGAATCACCGGATATGGATTTATCTTCGGATGATACGGAATTATCCAGTATGGATACGGTTGCAGCTGCAGAACCGGAGCAGGAGGAGCTTGCTGTTTTGGAGTCTGCAAAAGAATCCGAGTATGAGCGTATCCGCGAGAAATACCGGGTAAACGTCCTTGTCGGATTTGAACACAACGGCTATTTTGAATTTTACGGTGAGGATGCGCAGGCAGTAGCTGATGTACTTGGGACAAAAATTCTTGACAAGCAGCTGGAGAGCGGCGATTCGATTCCGGTCACTGGATTTAAACGCAGCACCTGGGCTTCCCACGGAAAGAAGCTGTGGGCAACCGGACAGAATATTGTCCTCATGGGCGAGAACGAGGATGGTTCTCATTCCGTTTTCCATGAGTACAAGGGCAGGGATTATCTTCCGATTGGAATGAAGCTGACGATTGATAACCGGCAGTTTGCGATTGACGCGGTAGATTTTACGGCAGGGAAAGTCAGCCTGCGTGATATAACATTCCAGAATGGGACAGGATTCCCCATTTTCCGCAGTGAAAGCACGGAGTATGTCCGCTCATTTGTGGAGGAACAGCAGTGGGAGCAGCAGGAGGATCCTACGCCGTTTGATGAACCGGAGCTGGAAGCCGGAAGGCAGGAAGCAGATAGCGTGCCTGATTATGAACCGGAAAATTTTACCATCACGGATATGGATTTGGGTGCGGGCGGCCAGAAAACGAAATTCCGCATGAATATGGATGCGATCCGGCTGCTGAAAACACTGGAAGCCGAGGGCAGGATGGCGACGCCGGATGAACAGCAAATCCTTTCAAAATATGTGGGATGGGGCGGTCTGCCGGATGCGTTTGATTCTAATAAAACCGCGTGGGCGAACGAATACCGGGAGCTTCGTGAAGTTCTGACACCGGATGAATACAGTGCGGCACGTTCATCAACACTGAATGCCCACTATACATCCCCAACAGTCATCCGCGCGATGTATGACGCGCTGGCACAGATGGGGTTTACAGGCGGCAATGTCTTAGAGCCGTCGATGGGCGTCGGAAACTTTTTCGGCATGATGCCGGAGAGCATGAAAGAGAGCCATTTATATGGAGTAGAACTGGATTCCATTACCGGGCGTATTGCGAAACAGCTTTATCCGAAAGCGGATATTACCGTGGACGGTTTTGAAAAGACAGCTTATCCCAACGATTTCTTTGATGTTGTGATCGGCAATGTGCCGTTTGGAAATTACAGTGTGGTGGATAAGAAATATGACCGCCTGCACTTCCAGATACATGATTATTTTCTCGCGAAAGCTGTTGACCAGGTACGTCCGGGCGGTGTGGTGGCTGTCATAACATCAGCAGGGACGATGGATAAGCAGAATGCGGCGGCGAGGGAATACCTTGCACAGAGGGCTGATCTGCTTGGCGCAATCCGGCTCCCGAACAACGCTTTTCTGCGCAATGCCGGTACAGGCGTGGTATCGGATATTTTATTTTTACAGAAGAGGGAAAGTCCGGCTTTGGCAAAGGATGCGGAATGGACACGGCTTGGCACGAGCGCGGAAGGATTTACGATCAACCAGTATTTTGCAGACCATCCGGAAATGGTGCTTGGCACGTTGACGGAGGAGAGCACGCAGTATGGCAAACTTGAATGCACCGTGAAGCCGATTGAGGGTGCGGATTTATCCGAACAGCTGAAAACGGCGGTAGCCCGGATTCATGGGACGATTGAAGCCGTGCAGGTACAGGATGATGATCTGGAAGCGGATACGGAGACCATTCCGGCAGACCCGAAAGTGAAGAATTTTTCCTACACTGTGGTAAACGATCAGGTATATTACCGTGAAAACTCTGTTATGACGAAGATGGAGCTTCCTGCAGCAACGGCGGAGCGCGTAAAAGGTATGGTAGCTGTCCGTGACTGTGCGCAGAGCCTGATTGACTGTCAGGCGAATGATGGAAGCGAAGAAGAAATCCGGGAGTTACAGCTGCAGCTGAACACGCTGTATGATGCTTATACGAAAAAATACGGCCTTCTCTCAAGCAGTGCAAATAAAAGGGCATTTAATCAGGATAACAGCTATTGCCTGTTATGTTCGCTGGAAGTGGTGGACAATGAAGGAAATCTGGAGCGCAAGGCAGACATGTTTACCAAACGCACCATAAAGAAGGCAGTTGTCGTGACAAGCGTGGATACGGCGAGTGAAGCGCTGGCAGTATCTATGGGAGAGAAAGCAAGGGTTGACCTTCCGTACATGATGCAGCTGTCCGGGAAAAGCGAGGAAGAACTGACAGAGGAGCTTCGGGGTGTGATTTTCATGAATCCGCTGACAGACCGATGGGAGACGGCAGACGAATATCTTTCTGGCAATGTCCGCAGAAAGCTGGAGACAGCGCGTACTTTTGCGGAGAGTAATCCAAAGTATGCGGTCAACGTGGCGTTTCTGGAACAGGTACAGCCAAAGGATTTGGAGGCATCCGACATTGAAGTGCGTATCGGTGCGACATGGATTAAACAGGAGTATATCCGTGATTTTATGGAAGAACTGTTCCAGACACCGCAGTATCTTCTTGGGAGCGTGATTGATGTGCGCTATTCCCCATCATCCGGTGAGTGGAATATCAGCGGGAAAAGCCGGGACAGCTACGGAAACGTCCGTGTGCGTATGACTTACGGTACAGACCGTGTGAACGGCTATAAGCTGCTTGAAGATGCGTTAAATCTCCGCGACACCAGAATCTTTGACAGGGTTGAGGAAGATGGGAAAGAAAAGCGCGTCCTTAATAAGAAAGAAACGATGCTGGCACAGCAGAAGCAGGATGCGATCAAAGCGGCATTTAAGGAATGGGTATTCCGTGACCCGCAGCGCAGGGCTGATCTGGTGCATGAATATAACTTGCGGTTTAACAGCAGCCGCCCGCGTGAGTATGACGGGAGCCATATTACTTTTCAGGGGATGAATCCGGCAATCGGCCTGCGTCCGCATCAGAAAAATGCGGTGGCGCATGTGCTGTACGGCGGGAATACGCTGCTTGCGCATTGCGTGGGTGCCGGGAAAACTTATGAAATGGTCGCGGCGGCAATGGAATCGAAACGTCTGGGATTGTGCCAGAAGTCTCTGTTTGTTGTTCCGAACCATCTGACAGAACAATGGGGGAGCGATTTTTTAAAACTTTATCCCGGTGCAAATATCCTTGTGGCTACCAAAAAAGATTTTGAACCATCGAACAGGAAGAAATTCTGCGCGAGGATTGCAACGGGGGATTACGATGCTGTGATTATTGGCCATACGCAGTTTGAGCGCATACCGCTGTCGATTGAAAGGCAGAAAGCCATGCTGCAGGACCAGATTGACGAGTTATTGTTCCAGATCGAAGAAGCAAGATCTAGCGAAGCGGAGCAGTATACCATCAAACAGATGGAGAAAACGAGGAAATCCCTTGAAACAAAACTGGAACGCTTAAATGACCAGAGCAGGAAGGATGATGTTGTAACCTTTGAGCAGCTGGGTGTTGACAGGCTGTTTGTGGACGAGTCGCACGGTTTTAAGAACCTTTTCTTATACACAAAAATGCGCAACATTGCCGGAATCGCACAGACGGAGGCACAGAAAAGCTCGGATATGTTCGCAAAGTGCCGCTATATGGATGAGATTACCGGGAGCCGTGGGATTACGTTTGCTACAGGCACTCCGGTCTCAAACAGCATGACGGAATTATATACGCTGATGCGCTATCTTCAATATGACCGCCTGATGGAAATGAACCTGGGGCATTTTGACAGCTGGGCATCTACTTTTGGAGAGACAGTCACGGCGGTGGAACTTGCACCGGA
>JAJBVE010000004.1 GCA_020859995.1 Clostridiales bacterium | reverse complement strand
ATATCCAGAAAATCATCCAGCTGCAGCCGGCATCCGTCCGGATCGGTTACCAGAACCCCCAACAAGTGCCGCAAATCAAATCCCAGTTCCAGGTATTCTTTTGTCTCCCGCTCCAAAGCGGGTAGGCCATTTTTCTGCGCCCCACTGAATTTGCGATGATAATAAGTCGCTATTACTTTTTCGGACACGCGCTTACGCAGGACATCTCCCATCCTGGCATCCCGGTTTTCCAGGGATATCCGAAAGAAAAGATCCAGAATACGTCCATCTTCCATCAGCTGCGATGCTCCATCCATCAGCAGAATCCGATGCATCAGCCGCACGGCGTCACACTGGACCGGCACCATGATCGGCTCCGACAGATATTGATTGGCCCAGTTAACTGCCGCACGGCACTGCCCTGCATTAATGTCACCGGAAACGACCGCCGCCCCCGGCAGCCTGTCCGCCACCATACAGGCAATCGCCAGCAGGTACAAATGGCTGTCCTCACCCTGCGTTTTCGCGTAAAAAGCGGAAACCATCGAGTCAGCTTCCGGTATATTAAGCTCTGGATACTCATCCGCATCACCATAAACCAGGCTGGCAACCATATCTCCCTCATCTTTAGCTCCATGGCGACGGTAATCTTCGATGTTCGCTTTCAGGGCAAACTCTTCTGTATTATAGCCAGTCCAAAGGTCGCCCACACTTCGCCATCCACGGAATCTTCCATAGATATCATCACGTTCCCTGGTATGCGCCCCATAAATATATTCCAAACCATTATCACGATAGCCATAATACTTGTCCATAAACGGATAGTTATCGGTTAAGACCAAACTATCCGAATATACCTTGCTCCAGGCTTCCGGTGTTATTCTGGAAGGCATAATATCTAAATGTAGCTCAATGCCCATGCTTGTCTCCTCCTCCACTTACTTATGATCGTTTCCCCAGTTTTTATGTACACCAGAACAGATCATTTTACTTTTTGCAACCATCCGATCCTTCGTCAACTGCCGCTGCCTTTCTGTACGTCATACTTTTCGTCGCGTCTTCCAGGCATTCCCGGGCCTCCTTCATCAGCGCCATCCCCAGGCAAAACCCATGGCGGAAGAATTCAAAAGCCATCTTATCCTGTACGATCAAGTCGCAGTCACACATCTCTTCCACAAGCTTATATTCCTCATCCTTCAGCCGGTCTTTCAGCTGATTCATCAACGTTTCCTGCCTTTTTGATGCTTGCAAATACTCCGGATCTCTGGAAATCTCCTCTTTTGCTGGATACAGCATGCCATCATACAGGTAATCCATGATCTCACGTATGATTGTTCCTTCATCTCTCTCACCGCTTTCCCGAGGTTCTCATGATTATGTCTGCACTCTTGTGCTTCAATCGGACAGGGGAGGGCCCACTCCCTATTCCATATTCTGGATTTACTCTGCAAGCCGGAACATATGTGTTCAAGCCAGCGTTGACATTCGCCGCAAAACTTCCTCGTCTGGCTCTGCGCGTAAAAAGAATATCATGTTTACTGCAAACAAACATTAGACGGTTAGTACAATCCTGGAAAAATAATGTCTTCCGCTTCGCATGAACATCCGGTTCGCATTCACATTACAAGAAAGTATTTTGTTTCAACCCATATTTGTATTGTTGTGATTGTCCTATCCGTCCAATGACAGATTCATTCATGAGCGGTATATTTATGTCAAATGGCATTTTCATGAAGAAAGAAGAAGATCACTATGAATCCGAAGGAGGCGTTTCGTTTCGACATAGGGCGGAACGGTTCTAACTAGAACAATAGACAAAATATTCAAACAATATTAAAGAGATAGCGAGGGAACAAAGATGGCATACGCCTATGATGAATTATATTTGCGACAGGCAAGGACATCCTTAGCCAGAATGTTAGATTATGCAGTAAATGATCTCGGATTTGAACTGGAAGATTTCTGGAAACTTTTCCTGACTTCCGGAGTTGCAAAAAAATTTGGTGAGGGTGATTGTTCTCTGATTGCCGGAAGGTCTGGTGTGGAGATCGCTTATATTGTCCTGGAGAATTCAGGCATCCCTAATCAATATATAAAACCGAAATACACATCCAATCGGAGCAAAGAATATTGGACTGGCTGGGCTATTGCCTGGTATCAGTGGAAAAAAGGATTATCGTTTGAGGCTATTACCGCTCTCGTCCCGATAAGCGATATACGGGCGCTGTATAATCCGTACCATGAGATGGACATACGACAGTTTGAGGACAGGTTAGACGAAGAGTGTAACAAAACGCGTTGCAAAAAATAACTTCCTTTTTTTAAAAGAGCTTCTTGTGTTTTCACTGACTTAATTCTGATTTAGTCCCCAGCACAGATAGAATTCGTGTATTAAACGATCCTAGAGACTACGATCTTAGAATCACCGGTTTTTAACAATAAAGCCATGGTCAAGAAAAAGCAGCAGGTTCTCCCCGCTGCTTTCTTGTATTCTCTGCTTTCTCGTTTTTCCGGCTGTCCTGGATACGGCAGTTTCCAATTTTGTAAGACCCATATCTGTGCTTTCTTTACCAGAGGTGATTGTCCGCAGACAGGCTTTTCTGGAACTACGGCACAACTTATCATGATTATATCAGTTTCTTCTCAAAAAACTGTTCCATGTGGATAGGGACGATAATATGAATGGTCGAATGAATGGTTTGCGTAATTACGCAATCGAATGCTGGTATCATGACATTGTCCGATGCGTTAAGCGATGCAAAACGATCTTCTGCTTACCAATTAGGATCCGCTCCATTTTTCAGAATTATAAAATGTATTACATGCGGTATTACAGTTCATCCGCACGTGAACCGGTCCCACGCCATCATCCACTGCCGCACCCAGCACAGCCGGAATTTTTCTTCTGTTTTCAGGTGTTCATCTTACTGTCTGCGCTCACAGCACGAGACACCGGTATAAACTGATCTTTCTCACAGCAAGACCCGCAGTAAGACGCGAAAATATTGGAAAAGCTGTCGTTAACGTCAAACGGTGCTACGAATGCCACCTCCGAGTTGACCATGCACTGATCAATCTGTGTTGAAATCGAATCAGCCTTCCTGCGCATCATGCTGATGCGCTTACGCACAGCCTTGCGATCGAAATTGATCTGGATGACCCGTTTGATGTCACACTTATACGCGACCTGATCCCCGGTGGCATTAAAACGATATCCCGTTCCGCCGCTGCGGATCACCTGCTCTGTGCCTTTCAGGCCGTCCATATGTTCCAATGTCCGCGCAACATTCTGCCGTTTCGCATTAAGGCTGATCTCCGTATCCAGGTCAATCGGCAATGCCATCTTCGCCAGATGGATCTGCCGTGCAAGCTTTTCTTTTTGTTCAATCAGGCAGAAAACAAAATCGACCATCTGATTGATCCGACCGGAATACTCTGACTCCGCATCGCGTATCACTGTCTCATCTAATGCACCGTGCTCGACTCTGCTGTACAAATAGGTCTCCTGCACAGTAGTTGACATCGAGGGGTTGCTGAGAACCATTTCGGCCTCATCAATCAGGCTCTGCAATTTGTTTTGATATCGAAATGCTTCTTTCAGGTTCATAAACTGCCACTCCTTTCTTACATACTGCAAAGGACAAGCCGGTTTTACTGATTGCCGTCCGCCCTTTGCAGCTTTCTTCTTAAATTATCTAATGGCATCGACTTTTGTAGAAACCATTATATTGCAGCAGAACCGCTATGTCATTGGACGAATAGTTTAATTTCCTGTTTGCTCCCCTTCATTCACATTTTGAAGTCCATTTACTGTGGAAGAGCTGAAACACCTGAGCCCAAGAGCGCATCATTGCGGACCACATAATCATATGCTGCCAGAACCAGCTCTGGCACATCAATTTCATCCTCATCAGATAAATAAACAGAATGCACAATGCATTCCATAATCGCCTTAGCCTTACGATTATTAGCATCTACTTCTCTTATCTGAGCTTCTGTCAGCGGTAAAGATTCTGTCTCCTTCTCACACTCAGCTTTACCGCTGTCAGACCCAATGTCTTTCTGTATATGCTTCGCCGGGAAAAGCTGATTCATTCTGCTCAGGAACCGATCTTTTTCTATGGCATTTATCTTAGCATTTTCTTCCTCCGTCCCAAGCAGTAAAACCGGAGGCTCAATTCCCGCATCTTCGAAGATCTGTATAGCATGCTTATAGCCATAATCGAGCCGTTCTCCAGCATAACCTTTTATATGATAAATCCCTGAATAAAATCCATCCTTGAAGAAAAATACCTCATCATCATCCCAGAAAAAGAAATTCTCTTCCTCGTCCATATCCGGCAGCATACGATCAAACCGGCATACTGCATCAGCCAGCTCCTGCGCATCATCATCAGCGTAATCGTATTTTCCTTTCAGCGTTTCCAGCACTTCTTTGTATCTGGAATTGTTAAAATATTTATTTGCCATGGCAAATCCACTCACAACATCATCATTCGCATATCTGATTGCCGTCCTGAACAACAGCTTTTCGAACAGATCAAATTCATACTCGTTCCCAGTATCTTCCAATTTTTCAATCATGCGGGTATACTTTTTATTAATAAACCAGTTACCAGCATCGATGTCGTTTCCCATATCAAAAAAACGTGCCGTATTATCAAAAAAGTCATCTGAAAAATAGGGCCGCGTCAGCTTCCAAAACATGTCCGGATCATCTGTCCTTTCGATTTCTGAATCGGTTTTCGTTTCTTCCTTTTGGAAAGAATCCGAAGATCTGGCAAAAACATGCCGCAAGCCATCTGCAATCGTCTGACTGGCGATTTTTTCTAAAAACAGGCGTTCTTCCTCTCTGCCTGACCAATATGGCGTAAATTTAAACATTTGTATTCCTCCTTTGCAATTTCTATTTGGTTCTGTTTGAAACTATTATAGTTCTGTTAGTGTACTTTGTCAAGGGTTATTTTACCATTTTGAATACTTTTTGAAAACTTTTCGAGAACCAATGTTGACTTTCAGAATTAATTATGTATTATTATGAATAGTAGTTTTCTTTCACATGAGGGAGGTAAAGCACATGGTCACCGACACTGGCATTAACAGCCGCTTCAAACAAATCCGTCTAATGTTAAATATGTCCCAGGAAGAGTTCGGAAAATCTATCGGACTATCAAAATCCGGCGTTTCAAATATCGAAAACGGAGAACGTGGTCTGAGGGATACCTATATCAGCATAATCTGCAATACGTTCCATATTAACAGCCAATGGTTTCGAACTGGTATCGGAGATATGCTTCCGCCAGAACCGTCCTTACCACGCAGTGCTTTTGACAGCTATATTAAATCGCTCGGTTATACGGTCGACCCCTGCGTTTCTGAAAAAACACAGGAAGCGCTCATCGAATTATCCAAAGGCGGTGTTCGAGTCAGATTTACCCAGGAAGAATTTGAACAGTTTCAAAGGAATATTGCTGATTCAGCAGAGTATCACATCTGGAAACAGCAGCGAAAATAATCTGCCTCTTACAAAGCATACATTCTGCTTTGCTTTATTTGTATACCGCTATTCCTTACAGCATTTATTTCAATTCCGCCTGTTTCAGGAGCCTGTATATCTTCGTCCCATCCGTGCGCCCAAATGTCTGCAGCGAACCCAGATATAAATCTCTGGGTTTTCTTTTTGCCTCCGCCAAATCACATATGTTTGCCAGGACGTTTTCATATTCCGTACCGGAAAATACAGTTTCCATCTGTTTTCTCAACCGTTTCCGTTCCTGGTATTTTGCATATTCGGTATTTATGCTTACCTGAGCCGACTCCTTCATGGCAAGATTCCTGCGCGTGCTGTTTTCATTAGAAGCAATAATCCCCTCACGAATTGTATGTTTGAGCAACATCCGCTGAGACGGAATCCCACGCGCCGTCCAGTAGTCCCGCATTGCACAATAGCCCTTATCTTTGCTGATAACAACCAGTTTTCCGGAATAACCTGATCCAAGCAATTCTCCAACTCTGGAAATGATATAAAAATCCAGCGCATTCTTTCCTGTTTTTTTCAGGCGGTAGGTTTCAAAGCAACATCCAGAGTCCATGATACGGTCTATCATTTTCCGGGAAATCTTATCGTGGGAGACACTGTAAAAAATCGCCAGAGTATCAGTACTTTCAAGGTATTCCAACCCATCCAGACCCGATTCGCCTACATTTTCATAATCAATTAAGAAGTGAATATTTTCTTCATCCCTCATCGTTCATCCCCGTCGTCTGCTGTTAACCTACGAATGTGTCATCCCCGCCACTCACTATTAACCTGTAGGCATCTCCAGACAATCCTGTACCTCCCGCATCAGACTCAAGCCCAGGCTTAACCCTCTTCTAAAAAATTCGATTGCCTGCTTATCCTGTACTTCTGCTTCGCTGTCACACATTTCTTCAACCAGCTTATAGTCCTCATCCTTCAGGCGTTCTTCAAGTTGATCCGCCAACTCACATTGCCGTCTGATAGCACGGATGTATTCAGGATCTTGCGGAAGCACTTGCTCCGCTGGATAAATCATTCCATTAAATAACTTCTCGATAGCACGATCCATAGTCGTTTCCTCCTTATTCAACACTAGAGCATCTCTTTCACGAAATAATTCTATCTATGCGACTACTTTAATGAGCTCTTACCGAACCTGCTAGAATTATCAAAAAACCAGCTCATTACTATCCTACTCATCATTGCTTCCTGCTCGTAACTTTGTTGCTCGTTGACCATCGAAATTTCCCGGCGCAAGCGCCGCAAATTTCTTCTGGTCACATTATAAAAGCTTTGATCTGGCCGCACTCAAAGGATAACATATCTCTGATTTATTTTCATTGGACGGATAGTGCACGTGAAAATGGGGCGAACAAAAACGACATTCATTCAAAAAAGCGTGTTCTCGTCAGATATTTTCCTTCATTTTTTTGCGAATATATCATTGATATTCCTTCAAAATAGTGTATACTAAATCATAACAGGAAGGAGGAATGCTTATGTTTCGTACCGCTATGGCAGAATTGAACCTTTGG
>JAJBVE010000041.1 GCA_020859995.1 Clostridiales bacterium | reverse complement strand
CCCAGGAATATCTGACTGTCCATATTGCCAATAATGGTATCAGCGTTGTCCTTGTAGATGGCCTTGAGCTGGCTCCTGGCCTGCAACACCAGGCAGGCGGAAATCTCACGGCTTCGGATGGTCGCCACCAGCTTCTCCAGGTTGGGTATCTGACCGATGTTTGCAGCCTCGTCGATAAGGCACCGGACATGAACCGGAAGCCGCCCGCCGTACACATCATCCGCCTTTTCACAGAGCAGGTTGAAAAGCTGGGAGTATATCATGGAAATCAGGAAATTGAAGGTGCCGTCTGTATCCGACATGATAAGAAACAGCGCCGTTTTCCGGTCTCCAAGCGTATCCAGCTCCAGCTCATCGTAGGCGGTGATCTCCCGTAACTCCTGAATATCGAAGGGAGCAAGCCGTGCGCCGCAGCTCACAAGTATACTTTTCGCCGTCTTGCCCGCACTCAACTTGAATTTGGCGTACTGCCGCACTGCAAAGTGATTCGGGTTCTTTTTCTTCAGTTCCTTGAACATCAGGTCTACCGGGTTTTCAAAGGTCTCATCATCCTCCCGTACCTCCATCGCATTGATGAACTCGATGAGGGTGGCGAAGTTTTGCTCCTCCACCGGCGCTTCATAATGGATATACCCAATGAGCGCCGTATACAGCAGGGTCTCCGCCTTTTCCCAGAACGGGTCGCCTCCCTTGCCATCGCCCTTGGTGTTGGTGATAAGGGTTGTGACCAGCTTCAGGATGTCCTTCTCGCTGTGGATATAGGCGAAGGGATTGTAGTGCATGGACTTCTTGAAGTTGATGGTGTTGAAGATTTTCAGGCGATACCCATGCTTCAACATGGCATTTCCGCACTCGACCACAATGCTGCCCTTTGGGTCTGTAACGACGTAGCTACTGTGCATCTGCAATAGATTCGGTTTCAACCAAAACCTCGTTTTACCGGAGCCGGAACCACCGACGATCAGCACATTTTTGTTCCGGGCATTTGCGGGGTTCTTTGGGCGGTTGGACATCATCAGACGCTCCGTCCTGGTGAGGATAATATTGTCCTCGAATTTGGGTGCCATGAATGGCTCGATGTCTTTTGCCGTTCCCCAGCGGGCAGAGCCGTATTCCATGTTGTGGCGGTACTTTTTGGCGTTCTTACCCTTCAGGTACACCGCCAGCCGCAGACCGCCGCCGCAAAGCAACCCGATAAGCAAGTCAAATGGGTGCAGGCTGGGCAGCGGATTTCCGAACGCCTGTGGGACTGTGTACATCAGGCTGAGTATCTTTTCTCCCGCTGTGCCGTCTGTTGCCAGCCGCCATGCTTCGCCCAGATTGGTTGCCACCAGCCCCACCAGCACATAGGGCAGATACATGATTAGCAGCTTCTTCGTTTTCTGGCTCATCGGTCACGCTCCTGGTTCTTCTCCCGCACCTTCTTCGGCGTGGCGGCAGTCAGATCAATGAGCTTGCTCAGCGTTTTCCGAACACTGGGGCGCTTCTGTTTGCTGAGTGCTTGGGCGGTGTACTCCTTGTAGGCCGCCGTCAGCGCCGCCTCATCCCTGGCCTTGAAGAACACCGTATACCGGGGAGGGTCAACGGAGGCATCCTTCCGGATAGCAAAATCCACACCATACTTTTTCGCCACACGCTCAAAACCATTCAGCTCTGTGTTGGCGATGGGGATGGTGGACACCCCCTGATTCTGCCCAATCAGTTCCTCTACGGTCTGCTTGCCGTGGGGGACTTCGTTCTTCGCCGCCGTCTTTTTCGCCTTCACCTTGGCACGGTGATTCAGAAACATTCGCAGCCCCTTCATAATGGTTCTGGCGGTTAGCTTGGTGGTGCTGATCGCCAGATTAACCGTCCTGTTTGTAACTTCTTCCTGCAATACTCATCATCTCCCTCCTCGTGCGGAAGAATGGGGTCACAGTGCATCGTGACCGGGCTGTGTCCGCTTCACGGCATCCGCTGCCTTCTCCTTCGCAGCGCTTTTCACCGTCTCATCGTCGATGGGCAGCACGATCAGTCCACGACCCATTTTCACGAACGCCTCCGGCGTGTGGAACTGTTTCTCGAACTTCTCCATCTGTTCCGGGGTCAGGGAACCGAAATCGTCCTCGGTCAGCCCCACCACCAGGAAGTCCCCTGCGATGATGTCGTACATCTGCCCGTCCTCATCCCGGAGCGCCCGGTTCAGGGGCAGGCCGGAGAGCTTGCCCTCCTCATTGCAGACCAAACCCACCGGATCTTCATAGGGATACACGACCTGAATATCGCCGCCCACCGCCGCTTGCAAAGCCTCCAGCTCGGTGCTGACCTGGAAGGGCTGGGGGAACTCCCCCGGCTTCACCAGAAGTACATCGATCTTGCTGTCTTCACGGGCTGGCTCCCGACCCTCGCTGGTCTGAAAATCAACCTGGGTGAAGTTATCCGCATCCAGCACATACTCAGAGTCGAAATAGCCCTGCCGCACCTTTTCCTCGGCCTCCTCTTTGGAAGCCGCTGTCACAGAGACGGTTTTCTCCAGCGTCTCCGTGATGGTAACGTCAAATTCTTTCATGACGCCTCCTCTCAAAGCGGCAGTGCCTTGACCGGCTGACCGTTTACTACGATAGTCTCGCACTGTTCCTCCAGGATGCACTTCACCAGATGGATGTCATCGCCGTCCAGCGACTTGGTGATTCGTCCGATGGTGGAGAACACCACCGCCGTGCCGGTCAGGTACTTCTTGCCGTTCACAGCGACCACCACATCCGGCTTGAAGGTCATCATCAAGTCCAGCAGCGGGAACAGGCAGCCCACCTCGTCGCCCTCGAACACGTCCAGCACTTCACGGCTGTCCTCCACGGTCATGGCGGTGGCCCCGCACTCCGGGTTGACTACCATCACGATGTCACAGGGGCGGAACAGAACGCCGTTCTGGGGGATGCCGTCGTATTCCTCATATTCCACGTCGCTGTCCTCATCTTCCTCGTCATCCTCGCCGGACAGGGGCTGGTCTTCCTGACGCTCCTGCAACAGCTTGTTGAGCTGGCGCACCGTCTCATCCAGAATGGCGTCGTTGGTGTCTGTGCTGGTGGTCTGGCTGGCCTTGACCCCGAAATTGATATTGATGTCGATGCCGCCGGAGACGATCACGTTAATATCCTGCATAGAAATTTCCTCCTTCAAAGTTCGTGAGAAACAAAAAATGCGGCCACCCAGGTGCCAAAACGCACCCAAATGACCGCAGTATGCTTTCTCTGTATTCTGTTTTCATGGCGTTGTGGTTACTCCAGGAGCATTGCCGGGAACTCCTTTCCGTCGCCGCAGAGTGTGGCTTCGTTGTCGGACGCATAGCAGAACGTCCGATAGATGTCGTCGCCGGTCAGGGACAGCAGATCGCAGTCCTCGTTCTCCCGGCACACCACCGTAGCACCCAGCAGGAACACCCTGCCGTTCAGCTTGAGAACCTGGTCGGCACGGTAGTAGAGGGTCAGGTCGGAACCGGCGAAGTCCTCGATGCAGTCGAACCGCTCATAGAAGCTGGGCATCAGCTCACAGGCTTCCCCGCAGGTCAGCACCTTCGGCTCCCTGCCGGGACGGAGAACCATGACGATTTTCTTGTCCTCCGGCTCCCCTTTGCTTTCATCAGGACGGAGGGAGCAGAAAACGTCACGGATAAACTGTCCCATAAACTGCTCCACCATCAACCCCATCAGCGCCGCCGAAATTTCCTGCGACTGCTTTTTGACCTCCTCGTCTACCTGAGCAGACAAGTCTTTCGGAATACCTTTGATTTTGTGATCCATAGTGTAGAACTCCTTTCACGATTGCGTGTTTTGCAGCCCTTTACCGGGCCTGATCTCGCTGCCTCCGCCGCTGCCATTGTTCCAGCAGCTTGATGATGGTCTTTTCCATCTGCTGGGGCGTGTACGACTTGGGAAAATACTTCCGCAGGTCGTTGGCCTTGAACGTCACATGGGCAAGGTCATCCTTTTTGACCTCGTTCATGATCTCGCACATGGAATCCAGCGTTGCTGTCCCTTCCTGGCTCTGCTTTTTCAGCCGCTGTGCCTGGGAGAGAGAAGGGGTAGCCTGGGCGTAATCCATAGCGTCCAAGAGCTGAGACTGTTCCTCCCTGGAAAGATAGGAAATCTCCACAGCCGGGCTAAAGGCTATCTTTTTCTCATCCACCATGTCCATCAGCTCCGGGATAAGGTTGGTCAGGCGGATATAACGCCGCACTTGGTCTTGACTCTGCCCAACCTGTTCTCCTAAAAGTTGCCTCGATGTTTTACCCGGCAACTTCTGTGCGACTTGCACAGAAGTTAAATCTTTCCTGGCCCCCTGGTGCTTCATGGCATCCAGCTTCATCTTGTACGCCCACGCTCGTTCGCTGGGGAGGATGGTCTCCCGCTGGAGATTGCTATCCACCATTGCGATAATCGCTTCATCGTCGTTCATCTCACGGACAATGACCGGCAGGGTTTTCAACCCCACCAGCTCCGCCGCATGACAGCGCCGGTGGCCGGAAATGATCTCATAGCCGCCGTCCGGGTCAGTCCGGGCCAGCAGCGGAGAAATAACCCCAAACTGGGAAATGCTCTCCACGGTGCGGGTCATGGCTTCATCGTCCACCACTCGGAAGGGATGTCCCTCGAAGGGATGCAGTTCCGAAATGGGTATCTGCTGAACCTGCTCCTGTGTGTCTTTGCTTTCGACATCATTCGACAAAAATCGTCACCTCCATTTCTGCGTGAATTTGGGGGAAACCGAATCAGCACATGGGAACCACCTCCTCAACCGCCATAGAGCAGGTCTTTGACCAGCGCCTGCTTGTCCCGCCCGATCTCCGTGCGCCGGTCTGTCCCACGCACCTGCACCGGGGTACACAGTTCCAACACCCGGCTGTAGATACGGGCGTGAGCCACATCTGCGGCGTTGCGAATCTGGCTGATGGTCAGATTGGTGGTGATGATGAGGGACTTCTTCGATTTGTAGCGCTCGTCGATGACTGCATAGACCTGTTCCAGTGCATACTCGGTGTTGCGCTCGATGCCCAAGTCGTCGATGATGAGCAGCTCGAAGGACGAAAAAGAAGCGATATACTTATACCGCTCCTCTGAGTACATACCGCCCATCTGATTTAATATCTTGGAGAAGTTTGTCATCAGCACCGGCACCCCGGTCTCAAGCAGGGCGTTGGCAATGCAGGCAGCTGTAAATGATTTTCCTGTTCCAACATCGCCCCAGAGCAGGAGACCGAGGTTGTTCTTTTTGACCTCCGGCCAACTGTCCACATATCGCCTTGCCATCTGGATGCTGGGGCTGTCCGCTGCCTTCTCAAACGTCCAGTCGTACAAGGCTCGTTCCTGAATGCCGTTGGCTTTCAGGCTGTAGATATGATTCCTGCGGTTCACCTCCGCCAGCTCACGCTCGTATTGCTCCTGTTCCTCCTTGCGGCACTGGCACACGCAGGAGACAATGCGGGTTTTCCCGCCGAACTCCACCCGGCACTGAGTGGGCGTATGACATTTCTTGCAGTAAAAAAGGCCGTCCTCTCCGACATATTCCTCGTCGGAAGGCTCGGCCTTCGTGTTCCGGTCAAAGAGGGAAGATAACAGCTCGTTCATAGACTTTCTCCTTCTTCGCATCTGTAGTTGTCGTGGCTGTAGGTTCCTGCTGTCCCTTGGATGGAGGCCGCTTGCCGCCGGTCTCTCCTCGCCCAGCTCCGAATAGTAGCAAGGTGGCTCTTGTATGACTTCCCGGTGGAGGCCATATACTCAGACAATCGCTCGATCCGCCGCTGGTAGTCCTGGGGGAACTCAGCCCGTAATGAAGAAAGCTCAGAATCTGACAGAAGGACGTTGCCGTACTCCCCATACTGGTGGCGAGGCTCTTTCTCCCTCTTTCTATTATTTGAGTCAGTATTTATTTCTTCTTTACTTCTTTCTTCTTTATTTATTTGTGCCTGATTTTCCAGCGCAGGTTCCTCCAGCGCTGGACTTTCCTGCACTGGATTATCCAGCGTTGGATTTTCCTGTGCTGGATTATCCTGCGCTGGATTTTCTGCTTTAGGTGGTGACACACCCTGTTGGGGCATCTCATAGATCACATAGACATTATCCCGAAGCAGTCCCTTTTCATCCCTGCGCCGCTCACGCACCAGATAGCCGCACTGTTCCAGTTCCTTCAGACCGGAGGAAATCCCGCTCCGGCCCTCTTTGCAGATAGCGGCCAGCCCTGCGATGCTGTAATCCCAGTTATCTGGCAGGCTCAGGAAAACAGAGAGCAGACCCTTCGCTTTCAGCGTCAGGTTCCTGTCTCTCAGGTGGTAGTTACACATGGTCGTGTAATTGGTGTTTTTTTCAACTCGAAAGACCGGCATGAAAGCTCACCTCCTCTGCCTGTCGGCCTGCCGCTTGCGGTACAGACAGTGCTTGTATCGGCACCGGATGCCCTTACTGCCGGAAGTATGATAACGGCAATAGCGGCAGTCCGGGAACTTTCCGTCCCTGCCCTTGTCATAGCCGTCCTCCAGGTATTTCTTCTTTCCCATTATGGACTCCTTTCTCGTTCCCGGTCTGCTCTTGTGGCCAGCCGGTTCTTGAAAACAGCGTTTATCACATCCACGGTACACCAGCCGATGCAGGGTGAGTATCTTCCGTAGGGACAGCCATCACATCGGCTGCGTTCTGCCGGTTCCTCCTCACGGATGAGATAGGCGCAGTTATGTTCCCCCATCAGACAGCCCTTCTTCCGGCCCTGCCAGTAGTAACAGAACTTGCAATCATTGGGTTTGTCCCTGGAATACCGCACGTTGCTATCTGCTGTGCTTCCGCTCATGGTTCCTTCACCTCCATTTGTTTCGTGGCATAAAAAAAGAGCGTGTACCCATCCCCAAAATACAGGGGCAATACACGCTCTGAATTTATGTATGGACTTGGCTTCATGCCTTTATGAAAAAGCGCCGGTTCGTCAATGATGTCATTGCAAACCGGCGCTCTGTGCAGTATTATAGACTTGTAGTTTCACCTCCACTAGCATGGGATCTATTCGTTCTGAAAGTGGACAAAATCAGCGAAATCTCCCTGGTTTTACGGCTTCTAACCGTGTCTCCATTATAACTTTATAGTCAATGCG
>JAJBVE010000156.1 GCA_020859995.1 Clostridiales bacterium | reverse complement strand
GAACACGACGAATGCGGGTGCGGGCATGATCATGGGCATGAACAGCACCACGAAGATCACGATGAGTGCGGATGCGGGCATGACCACGGGCACGAAGAGCATCATCATGATCATGATGAATGCGGCTGCGGACACGATCATGAGCGCGACCATCACCACACGCCCGGTCATCCGGACGACTGTGAATGCGAGCTCTGCCATCCGCACGAGGACTACTGCGACGTGTGCGGGCAGAGTCTTTCGAACTGCACCTGCCGCATGCCGGATGAGGACTGCATAAAGAAGGTCTACCTGTTGGAAAACCTGGGCTGCGCAAACTGCGCCGCAAAAATGGAGAAAAAGATCAAGGAGCTTCCCGGAGTCACCTACGCGACGATCACCTACACCACCAAGCAGCTGCGGCTTTCCGCAAAGGATCCGGACGCACTGCTGCCGCAGATCCAGGCGATCTGCTCGGCGATTGAGTCTGAGGTAAAGGTCGTGCCGCGCACAAAGTCCCAGGGAACTCTGGTCACCCGGACTTATACGGTAGAAAATCTGGGCTGCGCAAACTGTGCCGCAAAGATGGAAAAGCGCATCAACGAGCTGGAGGGCATCACGACCGCCACTCTTACCTTCGCGACGAAGCAGCTGCGCGTAAGCGGAAAGAATCCGGACGGTCTGTTTGAAGAAATGCAGAAAATCTGCAGCACGATCGAATCCGAGGTAAAGCTGGTCCCCAAGGACACCCGTCCGAAGAGCAAGGATACCTTAAATGTCAATGAGATTCTGCCGGAAGCGCGTCAGATGGAACCGCCATTTACGCTCTCTGACAATATGAAGACACTGCTGGGTATCGGTCTGGGCGCGGTGCTGTTCATCCTGGGCGAAGTGCTTGAGCACCAGGGAATGGACACCGCTTCTCTGCTGGTGCTGCTGGTGGGCTATGTGGTACTCGGCGGCCGCATCGTGCTTACCGCAGTGAAAAACCTGTTTAAAGGACAGATTTTTGACGAAAACTTCCTGATGAGCATCGCCACACTCGGTGCCTTCGCAATCCGCGAATACCCGGAGGCAGTCGGCGTCATGCTCTTCTACCGCATCGGTGAGTATTTCGAGCACATCGCCGTGGAAAAGAGTCGCGGTCAGATCATGGACGCGGTCGATATGCGCCCGGAGGTCGTCAACCTTGTGGTCGGCGAGGATGTACGTGTCATTGACGCAGAAGACGCCAACGTGGGCGATATCCTGCTGATCCGCCCGGGCGACCGGATTCCGCTGGACGGCGTGATTGTAGATGGCGAGAGCCGTCTGGACACTTCGCCCGTGACCGGCGAGCCGGTGCCAGTCAAGGTCGGCTATGGCGACGAGGTCGTCTCCGGCTGCGTGAACACTTCCGGTCTTTTGAAAATCCGCGTGGAAAAGATTCTTGAAGAATCCATGGTCACCCGCATTCTGGATTCCGTAGAAAACGCGGCGGCCAGCAAGCCGAAGATCGACCGTTTTATCACACGGTTCGCGCGTATCTATACTCCGGTCGTCGTCATTCTGGCAGCAGCCACCGCCATTATTCCGTCACTTGTGACCGGCAACTGGTACTATTACATCTATACCGCTCTGACCTTCCTCGTCATGAGCTGCCCGTGCGCCCTCGTTTTGAGCGTCCCGCTGGCATTCTTCTCCGGCATCGGCGCAGGATCCAAGCGCGGTATTCTCTTTAAAGGCGGTGTCGCCCTTGAGGCCATGAGAAATGTCGATGCGGTCGTTATGGACAAAACCGGCACCATCACCAAGGGCAATTTTGTCGTGCAGCGCGCCGTACCGGCCACTTCTGACGTATCGCAGGACGAGCTCCTCTCCCTCTGCGCAAGCTGCGAGCTGACGAGTACCCATCCGATCGGCGTGAGCATCCTGAGCGCGGCAAAGGAACAGCATGTCAGCTATGCGCGGCCGATCAGTGTGGAGGAGATCGCGGGACACGGAATCCGCGCGGTGATTCCTGTGGAAAACAACAAAGCGTCTCTTTCTCAAAGCAATAGCAACGGCACTGGAAATGGCGCCTCAATGAGTGCTTCCGCCACCTGCACAGTCCTCTGCGGCAACCGCAAGCTGATGGAAAAATACGGCATCTCGCTGGATAACTATGAAAAGAAAGGCTTCGGCACAGAGGTGCTCACGGCGAAAGACGGCGTCTTCATCGGCCATCTGGTGATCTCGGATACTATCAAGGAGGACGCGAAATCCGCGATCTCCCAGATCAAGTCTCTCGGCATCGAGACCGTCATGCTGACCGGCGACGCGGAGGATTCCGCTCAGGCTGTCGCGGACGCCACCGGCATCGACGAAGTCCACGCGAAGCTGCTTCCGCAGGATAAGCTCACCGAGCTGATCCAGGTGAGAAATTCCCACGGCTCCGTTATGTTCGTCGGCGACGGCATCAACGACGCGCCGGTACTCGCAGGCGCAGACGTCGGAGCCGCCATGGGCAGCGGCGCAGACGCGGCCATCGAAGCGGCGGACGTCGTATTCATGACATCCAGCATGGAAGCCATCCCGCAGTCTCTCGCCATCGCGCGCGCGACCAGCGCCATCGCATGGCAGAACGTCGTCTTTGCTTTAGTGATCAAGGTACTCGTCATGATCCTCGGCCTGTGCGGCTTCGCCTCCATGTGGATGGCTGTCTTCGCCGACACCGGCGTAGCCATGCTCTGCGTGCTGAACTCGATTCGAGTGCTTTATAAGAAGAAAATCTGAAAACCCATAAAAGGAATCCACGAACTTATGAAAGAAGATATGATCTACGGCGGCCTTAGCGCCGCCCCAGGTACAAAAATACAGGGCTACGTCCCGCTCGGGCCATCTGGCGAGACCATTCCCGCGACTCTGATCAACGGGGTCGGCGAGGGCAAAACCGTCCTCATCTCCTCCGGCATCCATGGAAGCGAATATCCCGGCATCCTCACCGCCATGGAGCTGGCGAAAGAGCTCACGCCGGAGCAAATCCATGGTCAGCTGATCCTTTTGCACCCGGTCAACACTGCAGCATTCTACGAGCGGCGCAGCTATATCAACCCGGTGGTCGGCGAAAATCTGAACCGCCTTTATCCCGGCTCACCGGATGGCTCCCTGGCCGAGCGGGTCGCCTGGTATATGGGTGAAGAATACCACAAACGAGTCGATTTCGTCCTTGACCTCCACGGAGGTGATATCCCGGAGATCCTGCCGCCCTACGTATACGCTCCCGGCATCGGAGCACCAGATGTCCTGCAGGCGTCTATGGAAGCAGCGCTTCTGGTAAACGCCGACTACCTGGTAAAGTCAAAATCCACCACCGGCTTTTACAACTCCTGCGCCATCCAGGGCACACCAGCTATCCTGATCGAGCGCGGCAGCCACGGCATCTGGAGCCGGGAAGAAGTCGAAACCTATAAGGCAGATGTGAGAAACCTGCTCGTCCATTTGGGGCTCCTTAAGGGCACCGTAAAGCAGCCTCAGAAAAAAGCTTATGTGCTCACAAACGTGGTCTTCCTCGACGCACCCGCCTCAGGCTGCTGGCTGCCGGAAGTCACTCTGGGCGAACATGTGAAAAAGGGACAGCGTCTCGGCGTCATCACCGACCTGTTCGGCAATCCGCTGGTGGAAATCTTTGCAGAATTTGACAGCATCGTCGTCTCCTTCGCCGTCTCACTCGGCATCAAAGAAGGCGACCAGCTGATCACGTACGGAATCTAAATCATTTAAGCATCCAAAAGTCCGGATCTGCCCTGATGCAGACAAGCATCGGGGCAATCGCCTTTTTATCCGAACATAAGCTGCCTTTTTGGAGCCTTCTCTTTATTCTTTTCCATATACAACTATAATGTTTCCTCACATCGTATCGTACAGAATCCTGATCTCTTCATAAATCTGCGCGAAATCAATGACACAGTCTCCTCCATATATCCCAACTGGCACTGTATCATTAAAATCGTAGATCTCGTAAGCTTCGCCTTTCTCAAACTCATGGACATAGACGCGCCTGTAATCCGGATCGATCATCCAATATTCACGAACCCCGGCTCTTTTGTATTTGGTCAGCTTCAATGAGCGATCTCTGCGCGAAGTAGCCGGAGATAATATCTCCACCACCAGATCCGGTGCGCCATAGACACGCCCTTTGCGAAGTTTTGTAAAGTCGCAGACAATCAGCACATCCGGCTGGACTATGGTCTTATCGTCACAGTCCAGCTGCACATCGACCGGCGCGGTAAATGCCCGGCAAGATCCATGCTTCCTGCGAATATAGTCGTTAAATAATGCTTGGAGACTGTCCCCTATCGCCTGATGAATATAGGTCGGAGCAGCCATATCGTAAATCACGCCGTCAATCAATTCCACTCTTCGATCGTCCGGAAGGGCCAGATAATCTTCCAGTGTATAGTCTCCCTGACGTTTTGAGACTGCATACTCTGCCAGTGCTTCTGAAACCGTACATGGCTCTGCCTCTTCGAAGGAGTAGCTGAAAGCGACATTTTTTTCTATATTTTTTTCGGTCTTATTTTCGGCCTTCATTTCAATATTCTTTTTTATTCTCTTTTCCATTTTTGCCGCTCTCCATATCTATATCCGCCTATGGTATTTTTGCACCATACCCCTTATATCCGCCTATGATATTCTCTCATGTCATATCGTACAGAATCCTGATCTCTTCATAAATCTGCGCGAAATTAATGACACAATCTCCTCCGTAAATTCCGACTGGCACGGTGTCTGTAAATTCATATATTTTGTAAGATTCACTCTTTTCAAAATCATAAACATACACTTTCTTGTAATCCGGATCAATCAGCCAATATTCACGGACTCCGGCTCGCTTATATTTGGTCAGCTTCAACGAGCGATCCCTGCGCATCGTGGATGGAGAAAGGATCTCCACGACAAGATCAGGTGCGCCATAGACACGTCTTTCGCGAAATTTTGCATAATCGCAGACAATCAGCACATCCGGCTGGACTATGGTCTTATCATCGCAGTCCAACTGTACATCAACCGGAGCGGTAAATGCCATACAGGCTCCTTTCTTATGACTGATATAGGAGTTAAAACGTGTCTGAAGCCGATCTCCAATCGCCTGATGAATCAACGTCGGGGAAGCCATATCATAAATCACGCCGTCAATCAGCTCCACTCTGTGATCGTCCGGCAGAGAAAGATAATCTTCCAAAGTGTAATCTCCCTGACGCTTTGGCAGACGAAATGCGCCGCGGCCTTCCTCAGGAACATATTCTGCCAGAGGCTCCGCTAACCCATCTTTCATCGGTCTCTCCGGGGCATAAGGATACCGGACAGCCTGTGAAGCGTCTAACCTGGACCGTTCTGGCTCTCCGTCCAAAAAGACCTTCTGAAGTGCCTGCAAAGTGGCGTACCGCGGAGACTTTGTAAATCCGCCCAGCACTTTTTGCACTGTGCCTACAGGAAGCCCTGCCAGCTCAGCTATCTGCTCGTAGGAGTAGCCCATCTCTCTCTTTTTTTCTCTCATTTCCTCTATAGTCATGCTGTCACCGCCTTTACATCACTGTAATCTCTCTATGCTCAGCATTATATCGCCTCCGGTATGGCATGTCAAGCTTTTTTATCCATATTTTATCCATTTTATTTCTTTTATCAATCCTTTTTATCTCAGCTATATTCACATGCATTATTTCGCTTTGCATTCTTTATTTAATATATAATTGTATGCATTATTTCACTTTGCATTTCAAAGATAAAAAACAGCAGAGCAAAAAAATCACTCTGCTGCCCCATTCTGATGTTTTCTATATCAAATACACTTTTACAATTTCCGTCATAACAAATAATGTTAGTTCCATCAATTTCTGACCGCTCATTCTTTCGGTCTTCGGCAAAGCATAATTCTTGCTGATTTGTGCAATCAAAAAAAGCAGATCCTTTGTATGTTTCTTTCTTATCAGCGCATATTATGTTTAGGGCGCGTGCGTCGTAAGTTTTCGGTCATTCTCTTGACTTTTTGCTCTTTTCATACTATATTTATCTCAAACTTAGGACTCATGCGCCCAAAGCAGGAGGTGTGTTTCAGTGATTCAAAGAGATTTTTATTTGGATCGTCTTATCCGTAATATGTGGAACGGGGAAATCAAAGTCATCACCGGCATCCGTCGATGTGGGAAATCCGTGCTGCTATTTGATTTGTTTTATGAGTATTTATTGGGACAGGGAGTGGCAGATGACCACATCATCCGGCTTGAGCTCGATCAGCGACGGTATTACAAATTCCGAAATCCGATCACCCTGTGCGAGTACGTAGAAGGGATCGCAGCCAACAGTTCGAAAAAATTCTTTCTTTTCGTGGATTAAGTACAGTTTACGATTAAAGTTAAGGATGAAGAGAATGGCGGGATTGAAGTAACCATCTACGACATGTTAAATGAACTCAAATCCTATAAGAACCTGGACGTGTATGTAACCGGCAGTAATTCAAGAATGCTTTCCAAAGACATAGCAACAGAATTTCGCGGCAGAGCCACGCAGATTCATGTATATCCCCTGTCCTTTGCCGAGTTCTACTCCTATGTTGGCGGAGATAAGCGGGATGCGTTAGGCCAGTACATGCTCTATGGCGGCATGCCGCGCATCACAGCATTGAAAACCGAGGAGGACAAAAAATCCTATCTCACCAACCTCTATGATGAACTGTATGTGAAGGATACCGTTGAGCGAAACCGTATCGAGCGGGAAGATGTCCTGAATGCCATACTGGATTACGTTGCTTCGCAGATTGGTTCCCTTACCAACCCGACCAATATATCCAATGCACTTACGTCCATGCGAAACGAAAAGATAAACAGTTCACTGGTTTCCGCATATCTGTCTCATACAATGGACGCATTTCTGATTGAGATGGCACGAAGGTATGATGTAAAGGGCAAGACCTACTTTAATTATCCAAACAAGTATTACTACACGGATATCGGTCTGCGCAATGCGAGACTGAATTACCGGCAATTTGACCCAGGACATATCATGGAGAATGTAATTTACAATGAGCTTGTCCGGCGAGGCTACTCCGTAGATGTCGGCGTGATCATCGAGCGTAAGCATACAGAGAAAATTCAGCGTGAGATTGATTTTGTGGTCAACAGCGGCGACCGGCGGATTTATATCCAGTCTGCTTATCAGATGGATGCAGACAAAAAAGAGAATACCGAACTGCAGTCACTAAAACTGACCGGCAATTTTTTTAAGAAGATTGTGATCCGGATGGACATTCCTCATAGCTTCTATGATGACAATGGATTTTTCCATTGTAACCTGATTGATTTTCTGTAAGCACTCTATCATGCGTACCTTTCAATCTATCTCAATTCATGGGATAATCTC